>JALYLM010000070.1 GCA_030774235.1 Actinomycetota bacterium | reverse complement strand
GAGGAACGGGACGATGGCAAGACCGCTGCCGAAGATGAACGCGCCGGCCTTGAGGAAGAAGAGGCCGAGCGCCAGGAGCGTGCCCCCGGTGGCCAGGCCCGTCAGGACCTTGAACGCGGTGCCGGTGCTCGCCGCGGCCAGGGACGTGGAAGGCGGCGGGGGGCTCCGGCCATCGCGATCCGCGCCTCGGCGAAACCGGGGCGGGGCCTCCACCAGCACCATGAGCACGCCCGCCCCGACGAAGAGCAGGGCGATCTCCGCGCCGGTGACCGCGGTGATGACCCCGATGACGAGCGTGATCGCCCAGAGCCTTGGATCTCGCTTGTCGGTGAGACGGGCGAGCTTGACGGCCGCGACGGCGATGATCGCCATCACCGCGGGGGCGATCCCGTAGAACAACGCCTGCACGACCGGGAGGCCCTGGTTCGGGACGTACGCGGCGGCGATCGCGAGGACCATGACGAAGGAGGGGAGGATGAAGACTGCGGCGGTGGCGAGCGCGCCCACGCTGCCGTCCTGGATGAACCCCACCCACATCACGACCTGCGCGGCGAGCGGACCCGGCATTGTCTGGCCGAGGGCCACCCCGTTCAGGAACTCCCGCTCGGAGAGCCACTTCCGCTTCTCGACGAGATCCCTCTGCATGTATCCGACGGTGGCGATCGGCCCGCCGAAGCCCCACGTTCCGAGGCCGAGGAAGTAGCGGAGGAACGCGCGAAACGGCGGGGAGTGTGCCCCCCGGGCTTCGGGCTCGGGTCTGCCCTCGCTCACGCCGTCTGCCGCTGGCACCAGGCGTAGAGCGCGTCGTACATCGGCGACTCGAGCTCGATCTTCTTGTGGTCCTGGGTGCCGTGGACGAGGGCGAAGCCGTGTGCGATCGCGGAGAGGCCTCGACCCTCGGGGGAGGAGTCGATGTCCTCGGACACATCCGCGGCGTGGACGATCTCGGCAAGTCGAACGAGGGCCGGGTCGTCCGTCAGGTGAAACTCTTCCACCAGGACGTCGAACGAGCACTTCCCGTCGCGATGCGTGTACCTCGCACCGGGGGCGTCGTAGGAGTTCGCGGTTTCCCGATCGGCAACCTCGAGCACCTCGTCGCGGTCGACGAACAGGAACTCGGCCTCGGGATCGATGAACCGCGTGATGAGCCAGGGGCAGGCGATCCGGTCGACGTTGGCGTTCTCGCGGGTGACCCATTTCATGCTCGCTCCTCCTTCGAGGTGTCGGCGACGTCTCTCAACGCACGAGGAGGACCGGGCAGGCGGCGTGATGCACGACCTTCGTCGCGACGCCGCCCAGCAGCAGGCTCTTCCACTCGGTCATGCCGCGCGAGCCCATGATGATGAGGTCGGCCCGAGACTCCTCGGCGACCTGGACGATCTGCTCCGGCGTACTCCCCGAGCTCACCCGGCGGATCTCTCCCTTCGCTTCGACACCGCCGTCGCGGAACGTCGCGAGGACGTCATCGACCAGCTGCTCGGCGGGAACGGGCGGGCCGAGGTCGACGTCGGACCCTTCGTACCGCTCGTGCTCGCGGACGTGGACGACGGTGACCACCGAACCGTACCGCCGAGCGAGATCCAGGCCGACCTCGATCGTCTTCTCGCTCTTCGGTGATCCATCCACCGCGACGACGATCCGCTCGAACACGATCACGCCCGCCCCTCTACGGGACCGCCCCGAAGCGAGCGCCGTCGGTGGGAAGGACCGTGGACGTCGCTCCCGACGCGAGGGTCGCGGCGACCAGCTGCGGCCGCGCCTTCGCGAAGTAGGCCACGGCCACCGGGAACCCGATGCCGGCAGGCGCTCCGAACGCCTGCCATCTGATCCAACCCCGACGCCGGAGGCCCGCGCTGTCCCACGAGCTCTGCGGGTGGACGGTCGCATCCACCGCGCCCCAGATCGGGAGTCCGACGAGGACGACGGCGACCAGAACCAGGCCCAACACCGGCGTGGAGACATCCAGGAGTTTCAAGGCGGAAGCCAGCAGCACGAACACGAGAGCCGGACGGATCAAGCCGTCCGGAGCCTTCGACGACGTTCGGGCGCCGATGTAGACCGCCGGGAGCGCGCCGATCAGGATCGATACCGTAAGACTGAGCTGGAAGTCGCCGACGAGGATGTGGGCAAGCGCCGCCGACGTGACGAGCGGCACGGCCTGCACGAGATCGGTACCGACCAGCTGCGCGCCGCGGAGCTCCGGATACGTGAGCATCAGGCACACGATGATGATCGAGCCAGATCCGACCGAGGTGAGTCCCACCAGCAGGCCGCCGACGGCCCCGATCAGCACGGTGATCACCACCCGGACATGGATCGTCCCGCCGGGTCCCAACGTGACTCGCTGACCGGCACGAGCCCGCGCGCTCCGTCGCGATTGCAGCCACGCCTTGAACACCATCGCGGCCGCGGCCAGGGTGAGTGTGACGCCGAGGAAGATCTTCGTCGTGTTCTCGACGGTCGCGCTGTCGCCGGTCGCGTGGAGCACGAGGACGCCCGCGAACGCGGCCGGGATGGATCCGACGCAGAGCCACCTCACGAGCTCCCATCGAACCGTTCCCCGACGAACATGGACGCCTCCGCCGACCGGCTTCATGACCATCGCCGCGACGAGATCCGAAGACACGGCCGTCGTGGGGTTGATGCCGAAGAAGATCAGCAGGATGGGCGTCATGAGCGCTCCCCCGCCCATGCCGGTCAGCCCGACCGTGAACCCCACGATCACCGAGGCGAACACGATCCACCAGTCGATGTGCATCGTCGATCTCTCCGGATCTTTGCGACCAGCTGCCGAGCTGCGTCCGGAAGCCTACCCGCGCCGCAGGCCGCCGGTATCGGCCAAGAGCCAGAGACGAGTTCGCGGTCAGTCGGTCGTCTGCGCTCCCCGGCCACGCGCGAACGCTACCCAACCGCCGATCAGGCAGATCAGGCCGACGATGGTGCCTGCGAGAGCGCGCTTCGTGTGGTGCTTGGTCGAGCCGGCAGTGTGGCCCATGAACGACGGGAGATGTCCCACCGGCACCGTCCAGTACACGATCGCCACGACGATCAGCACGAGCCCGACCGCCAGAAGCACGATCCCGAGCGTTCGCAGACTCGATGGTTCCATCTCGGCCAGACCCTCCCGCGTGCCTTTCCTGGGGGACGTTCGCATGCCGTCGCGCACAGCGCAAGGGGTGCAGGACTACCGGGGGGTCGGGAACGGCGGGCGAGGGGTTGCCGCACCCCTCGTCAGTCCGTCACGAACTCGTAGACCTCGCCCGCGGCGCGGACGTGTCCCATCCCCGGCATGTGATACGCGATGAGCAGGCCGTCATCGGCGACCAGGCGGTCGAGCAGCGCCCGGCGCGAGGCGATCGTGAGCTCGGGATCCACCTCGGGCCTGGCGGTCCACTCGGGGTGCTCGAACCCCCACTCGGTCATGATGGCGTCCCCGGCCACGACGCAGGTCTCCCACTCGGAACGCACGAGGACCGACACGTGGCCGGGCGTGTGTCCCGGGGTCGGGAGGAGCGTGACGCCGGGCACGAGCTCGTGCTCTCCTTCGACCAGGTCCAGGACGCCGGCGTCCCGGAGGGCCGCGAGATGGGGGCGGGTCAGCGGCGCCATCCGGGCCGAGGGGTCGTGATCGGTGTCCTCCATCCAGAAGTGCCACTCGACCCTCGAGATGACGTGGCGCGCGCTCGGAAACACGGGGATCCTCTCGCCGTCATCCCCGAGCTCGGTCAGGCCCCCGACGTGGTCCGGATGGCCGTGCGTGATGACGACGACGTCCACCTCGGCGCGGTCGACGCCGGCGTTCGCGAGCGAGTCGAGTGCGAGGCCGACCGGCTCGTCCCACTCCTCCGCGAGCTCGCGCCCCGCTCCCGCGTCGACGAGGATCGTCGCGTCGGGGACCCTGACCAACACGGGGTTGTACGGCATGTGAAGAAGACCCTCGGCGTCGAGGCGTTCGCGGATCGGTTTGGGAAGCTCATCGACCGCGACACCCTCGAAGGGCACCAAGAGGAATCCGGGTTCGTAGGTGCCCGTCCCGTCGGGGACGATCATGACTCGAACCTCCCCGAGTGACCTCCCGGCGTCCAACGACTCACCTCCGTGCGGGCGCGCTCCATCCGGATCGTACCGGGAGCCGTCGGCGCGCTCCTGGGTGATGTGTCAACCTCGTCGGGCGTCGATCCGGCGCAGATGAGCTTCGATCCGTTCGCGGTCTGCATCGTGGAGCGGGATGAACGATCGGCACGATCGGGGGAACCGGCGGTGATCACGGGAGGATTGTCCGAAGAGCGCCTCGACCGCATGCACGACGTCATGGCCGGCCACGTCGAGCGCGGCGAGGTGCCCGGCCTCGTCACGCTGGTCGGTCGGCGGGGCGAGGTCCACGTCGATGCGGTGGGGACGAAGGCGATCGGCGGCAGCGACCCGATGCGCCGCGACACGATCTTCCGCATCTCTTCGATGACGAAGCCGATCACGGCCGTGGCGACGATGATCCTGGTCGAGGAAT
>JALYLM010000069.1 GCA_030774235.1 Actinomycetota bacterium | reverse complement strand
ACCGCGAACCGAGAGGTGCAGTCGGGATTCCCTGATCGTCGAACGTCATCCACACGAGGCTAGCGAAGCGACGACCACAAGGCGATGCGGGCTATGGCGCGAGCGACGGGCGGATCTGCTGGATCTGATGGCTCACGTTCAGGATCGCGGCGAACACCAGGATCGGCAGGATGATCCCGAGCACACCCAGCACGAGCGCGGCGGTCGCCTGACCCCGGCCGCCCCCGCCCAGGTTGGACCGACTGAGCCCGACGCCGCCGAGCACCACGGCGATGATCGCCATGATGAAGCCGATCACCGGCAGCCAGAACAAGGCGACCCCCAGGATCCCCAGGACCATGCCGGCAGTCGCCGGCCCGTTCGAGGGGGGCGCCGAGGTCCGGAGCGGGGGCACGAATCGCGTCGGCACGGGCGGCGGCGGGGGTAGGACGCCGGGCGGCATCTGAGGCGCACCGACAACCTGTTGTTGAGTTGCCGCCGAGACGGGGCGTGCGCCCGGCGACGACGAGGCTTCGGACGCCGCCGTTCCGGACGCGGGCGTCGCCGCGTCGAGCGAGCGCCCGCAGTGGATGCAGATCCGGTCCCCCGGGTCGTTCTGCTTCCCGCAGCTGGGGCACGACACGGTGTCCATGCAGGGAGTGTGCTCCGGGATCGATCCCGCAACAAGCGCACGGAGCAACTCCCCGACCGAGTTCGGGACCTCGCGGCCGGGGCCGCGGGTAGCTAAGCTACACATCGGTTCCGAGTCGTTTTCCACAAGGGAGGGTCCTCGTGCGGTGTTCGTCGTGCGGCACGGAGAACGACGCCGGCCGGAAGTTCTGCACCGAGTGCGGGGCCCCTTTCGCCGCCACATGTCCCTCGTGCGGAGCGCCCACGGGCGACGCGGCCAAGTTCTGCGGAGAGTGCGGCACCGCCCTGACGACCGGGGTGAGCCGCGCGCCGGCGGCCGCTTCGGCGCCCGCGGGCCCGACCCGCGAGGTGCCCGCCGAGGAGCGTCGTCTCGTCTCGGTCCTGTTCGCCGACCTCGTGGGGTTCACGTCGCTGTCGGAGTCCAGAGACTCCGAGGAGGTCAGAGACCTCCTCTCGCGCTACTTCGACACCTGTACGAAGCTGATCTCTCGCTACGGCGGGGTCATCGAGAAGTTCATCGGCGACGCGGTGATGGCGGTGTGGGGATCGCCGGTTGCGACCGAGGACGACGCCGAGCGGGCCGTGCGGGCCGCGCTGGACCTCGTGGCGGCCGTGGAGGCCTTCGGCGCCGAGGTCGGTGCGCCCGATCTACGGGCCCGGGCCGGGGTGCTCACGGGAGAGGCCGCGGTCACCCTCGGCGCGGAGACCGAGGGGATGGTGCTGGGCGACATGGTGAACACGGCCTCGCGGATCCAGTCCGCGGCCGAGCCGGGAACGGTCCTCGTCGGCGAGTCGACCCGGTGGGCGACCGATGCCGCGATCGCCTACGAGGACGCCGGGTCTCACGAGATGAAGGGCAAGGCCGAGCCGCTCGCGTTGTGGCGGGCCACCCGGGTCATCTCCGGCGCCCGAGGACAGCAGCGGGCCGCCGGCCTGGAGGCTCCCTTCGTCGGTCGGGACCGGGAGCTTCGCCTCGTGAAGGAGACCTTCCACGCCTCGTCCGATGAGAGCCGGGCCCATCTCGTGTCGGTGACCGGGCCCGCGGGCATCGGCAAGTCCCGGCTGGCCTGGGAGTTCTACAAGTACTTCGACGGCCTCGTCGAGACCGTGAACTGGCACCGGGGCCGGTGTCCTTCCTACGGCGATGGCGTCACCTACTGGGCGCTGGCCGAGATGGTGAAGATGCGCTGCGGGATCGCCGAGGAGGAGACCGGATCCACTGTCCTGGTCAAGCTCCGAGAGCACCTGGAGCTGCAGATCCCGGACCCGGAGGAACGCCGCTGGGTCGAACCGCGGGTCGCCACCTTGTTGGGTTTGGACGACGGAGCCGCGGGCGACCGCGACGAGCTGTTCAGCGCCTGGCGGCTGTTCTTCGAGCGACTGGCCGACCGCTACCCCACGGTCATGGTGTTCGAAGACATCCAGTGGGCCGACACCTCGCTCCTGGACTTCATCGAGTACCTGCTGGAGTGGTCGCGGAACTCGCGCCTGTTCATCGTCACCCTCGGCCGACCCGAGCTCGCCGAGCGCCGCCCGAACTGGGGCGCCGGCAAGCGGAACTTCACGTCCCTCTACCTCGAGCCACTGGCGGAGCAACACATGCACGACCTGATCGCCGGGCTCATCCCCGGCCTGCCCGATGAAGTGGAGCACCGGATCCTGGAACGAGCCCAGGGTGTTCCGCTCTACGCGGTGGAGACGGTCCGGATGCTGCTGGACCGAGGGCTGCTCGCGGAGGAAGGGTCGGTCTACCGGCCCACCGGGCCGATCGAGTCCCTCGAGGTTCCGGAGACCCTGCACGCCTTGATTGCGGCGCGGCTCGACGGGCTCGACCCTCAGGAGCGCCTGGTCGTGCAGGACGGATCGGTCCTTGGCAAGACGTTCTTCGAGGAGGGCGTGGCCGCGGTATCCGGGCTGGCCGAGGCCGAGCTCGGGCCCATCCTCGCCGCGCTGGTTCGCAAGGAGGTGCTGACCCTCCAGTCGGATCCGCGATCGCCCGAACGAGGCCAGTACTCGTTCCTGCAGGACCTCGTGAAACAGGTCGCGTACAACACGATCTCGAAGAAGGAGCGCAAGACCAAGCACCTGGCCGCAGCCTCGTTCATCCGCGAGACCTGGCAGGGCGACGAGGACGAGGTGGTCGAGGTGGTCGCCTCCCACTATCTCCAGGCGTACGAGCTCGAACCGGGGTCAACGGACGCCGTCCGAATCAGGAGCGACGCCAGAGCCATGCTCCAGAAGGCGGGGGGGCGTGCAGCGTCGCTCGGCGCGAACCTGGAGGCCCAGAGGTACTTCCAGCAGGCGACCGAGCTGAGCGATGTCGGGATCGAGCGGACGTCGATGGTCGAACGAGCCGGAGAGATGGCGCTCGTGGGGGCTCGTCTCGACGAAGCGAACTCGCTGCTGAGCGAGGCCCTCGAGGGATACGAGTCGCTCGGAGAGACGCATCCGGCCGCGCGCGTCACGGCCCAGATCGCCCAATCCGTGTGGGCCGAGGGGCATCTGGATGAAGCGGCCGAGCGGATGCAACGCGCCTACGCGGTGCTCTCCGAAGACGAGCCCGACGAGGATCTCGCGACGCTCGCCGCTCAGCTCGGTCGCGCGCACTACTTCCAAGGTGAGTTCGAGAGCTCCGCGGCTCGCCTCAACGAGGCGCTCGATATCGCGGAACGGTTGGTCTTTCCGGAGGTGACGGCGCAGGCGCTCAACTCCAAGTCGTTGATCGCGGCGGACCGGAGCAGGCCGCAAGAGAGTCTTGCTCTCGTCGGCCACGCACTGAAGATCGCCCTGGAACACGACCTTGGTGAACCCGCGCTGCGCGCGTACCTCAACCTCGCGGACCTGCTGTACAGGATCGATCGTTATGGAGAGTCGCAGGCTGTCTACGAGCAGGGCTTGGCCATGGCCCGACGGGTCGGCAATCGGCTGTGGCTCCGGTACCTGCAGTGCGACGCGCCCATCCCCCTGTTCATGCTCGGTCGCTGGGATGACGCGTTGGCGCGGCTCGATGAAGCAACGAGCGGCGGGGATGCGATCAACGACGTCGTCGGTCCGGTGGTGATCACGCCGTTGATCTATGGGAACCGCGGGCAGCCCGACTCAGCTGCCGGGATCTTCGCGACGTACGCTCGGTACGAGCGATCCGGTGACGTTCAGGAGGCCGCGGCGTTCGCGGCCGGACGCGCCGCGTTCCTGAATAGCCAGGGACGGCACGCGGATGCTCTCGCCGAGGCGGAGCGTGCATTGGACTACTCTGACAAGGCGGGGGACACGGCCCTCAGCACCAAGATCGGCTTCGCGGAGGCCGTCGACGCGGCCCTCGTGCTCGGCGACCTGAACCGTGTCGGATCGATGATCGAGCGAGGGGATCGGATGACGTCGATCCGGGTCTCCCCGGTCTCGCGAGCGCTCGTCGATCGAGCCAAGGCGCGACTCGCCGTGGCGACCGGCGGGAAGGAAGGGGTCGACGCGCTCTTTGGCGGTGCCGCGGGACTCTTCCGAGAAAGTGAGGTCCCGTTCTGGCTTGCCGCCACCCTGACCGAACAGGGCGAGTGGTACTGCACGCAGGATCGGCAAGCCGAGGGAATCTCGCTGCTGGAGGAGGCCCGTTCGAT
>JALYLM010000068.1 GCA_030774235.1 Actinomycetota bacterium | reverse complement strand
TGACGCCGTACCTGAACGACGCGATCCGGATGCTCGAGGACGGGTTCGCCGCCCGCGAGGACATCGATGCGGCCGTTCACCTCGGGCTCGCGCACCCGATGGGTCCGCTCGCGCTCTGCGACCTGATCGGCCTCGACACGATCGAGAGCATCGGCGACGTCCTGTTCGCCGAGTTCCGCGACGCGCGCTATGCGCCTCCGCCGCTCTTGCGGCGCATGGTGGCGGCCGGGAGGCTCGGCCGGAAGACCGGCGCCGGGTTCTACGAGTACGGGTGAGCGCGACCGTCCGACCGGTTCACGAGCCCCGCCACGTACCCGGCCATCTTCGCGGAGTCGATCCAGGCCATGAAGGCCGGAACCACGAGCATCGCCGCGACGCGCTCGCGCGGCCCCGACATCGCCCGCCGGGCGCGTGAAACCGGAGTCCGCGCATATGCGAGAGCCCCGGCCGCGGCGAGCACTTTCGGCCAGCGGCGTCTCGAGGCGAGAGCCGCGAGCAGCCCGGCGTAGGCCGCGAACCGCAGCGCATGCCGATCGGGGTACATGCCCGCCTGCGCGTCGCCTCTCGCGTAGCGGAAGTACTGGGTCCACGTCGCGCGCATCCCCGGCCGCAGCCGCCACCGCACGACGGCGTCCGGGGCGAGGCGCAGGTCCAGACCGAGCTCGCGCCAGCGGTGGTTCACCCACATGTCCTCGCCGAAGTCGAGCCACTCCGGATATCCGCCCGCCGACTCGATCGCCGCCCGCCGGTAGGCGACCGACCGCGCGCTCGGCATGAATCGCGTTCCGTCGACCTCGAGTGCGTTCGACGGAAGGTTCACCGCCGCAAGGCATTCCTGCACGAAGCCGTCGGTGATCGGCAGGTAGAAGCCCATCGCCACGTCCGCGCCCTCCTCGACGGGGCGGAGGAGGCGTTCCAGCCAGTCGGGATCCAGCACGCAGTCGGCATCGGTGGCGGCGATCACGTCGTGGGTGGCGTTCGCGATCGCGACGTTGCGACCCCGCGCGATGTTGGCGCCTGGCTCCTCGATCACGACGACTCCGTCGGCGCGTCGCAACAGGTCGACCGTACCGTCGGTCGAGCCGCCATCCACGATCACGATCTCGTCGGGAGCGCGCGTCTGTGCCGCGAGCGACCCGAGGAACTCCTCGAGCTCCTCCGCCCCGTCCTTCACCGTTGCGATCAGCGAGACCTTCATGAGCCCTCCATCACGTGGCGGTAGGCGTCGAGGGTATCGCGCGCCGTCGCCGCCCACGAGAAGGTCGCGCTGCGCTCGAGACCTCGGGCTCGGAGGTCGGCGGCGAGGGCCGGGTCGGTCAGGAGGCGCTCCAACCCGGCCCCGATGGCCTCCTCGTCGCCGGGATCGACGAGCAGCGCCGCGTCCCCGGTCACCTCCGGTAGCGACGATGCCATCGCGGCCATCGTCGGCACGCCGCGCGCCATCGCCTCGAGGACCGGAAGCCCGAAGCCCTCGTACAGCGACGGATAGGCGAACGCGGCGGCCGACCGGTACAGCGCGTCCAGATCGCTCGGTGAGAGACGGCCGGTGCGCACGACCCTGCCCAGGCCGCCCGACGCGAGCTCGTGCAGGAGGTCGTCGGTTCCCCATCCGCTCGGACCCGCGAGCACGAGCGCGTGGGAGAGACCGGCGGCGTCGACCGCACGGCGGTAGCCGCGGACCAGCCGCACGAGGTTCTTCCGCGGCTCGAGCGTCCCGACGAACAGCACGAACGGCTCCGGGATCCGCAGGCGGGCGAGCACCTCCGCGGGATCGAGGGGGGTCGTGGGAAGCGAGGACGCGAGGGGTGTCACGTGCACCCGCGATGCGTCGGCGCCGTGGGCGACGAGGTCGTCGGCTGTATACCGGGACGGTGCCAGCAGGGCGTCGGCGCGTCGTACGGCGGCCCGAAGGCCTGCCCCGTACATCCGGCGCCAGCGCGCCGGGAACGCCCCGGGGAACCGCTCGAACGCCAGGTCGTGGACAGTGACGACGAGCTTGCGGCCGGGACCGGCCGGGGGGACGGCGGCATGGTTCGTCGCGTGCACGATGTCGACGCCGGCCAGCGCGCCAGGTAGCCGCGGCCGGCCGAGAAGAGCCCACGAAGGATAGAGGGTCCGGATCGACGAGGGGAGGACCACGGTGGGGGTCTCGCGAAGCCATCCGGGCGGATCCGGCGGCTCGCCCGCCCATCGAGATCGGAACGTCACCAGCTCGAGCGTCGGGTCCTCGGCCCGCAGCGCGGGCGGGAGCTCGCGAACATAGGTCCCGATGCCGCCCGGCGCCGAGAACCACAGCTGATCGATGTGAACCGCGACCTTCACGGCCACGGCTCAGGTCGAGATGCCGAGGATCTCGCGGGCCCGGGTCACCATGTCCCGGTCAACCCACAGCGTTCCCGTCACGCCGGGCCGGCCCTCGTCGCTCGGATCGGGAACCTCCATCCGAACGTCGATCCCCGCCTCCGCCAGGCGATCCGCCATCGTCGCGAGATCGAGGAGGCGTCCCGTCGAGACTCCGACCGATCCGTCCGAATCGGGCTGCCCGTCGGGCCATCCTTCGTCGTCGCCGTGCTGTTGCGGGTCGTCGACGCCCACGTCGTCGACCAGGCTCGCGTCTCCCGTGAACTCGACGAGGATCGCCTGTGCATCGGCCAGCTTCGTGTCGTGAACGATGACCTCCACGCCGTCCTCGGGCGCCGGATCGCCGAGTCGTGCCCCGACCCCCTCCGCCTCGAGCGCGTCGATGAGGTCTGGCGCGTCCTCTCTGGCGAGGATCGCCAGGACCACGCGGACGGGGTGTTCCTCCCGGCCGAACAGGTCGACGGCTTCCATGTCGTTGCGGTGGTCCGCCGGGCGACGGATCACGACGATCGTGCCGCGCTCGATCTCCCGGCCGTCGCCGGGATCGGGGGCAGGTCCCGGCACGAGCATCCTGGAGTCGTCGGGACAGATCGAGACGCCCGCGCGGTACTCCGTCAGGCAGACCGGACAGTGCGCGACCCGATCGGTGGCTCCCATCGACGGCCCGGCTATCGGACGTCCCCGCGGCCGTGCAGCGGCGCGACGCCCTTGCGCGCGAACGGGGCATGCTGACCGTGCCAGGGCTCCCGCGCGTACCGGCGAACCTGGAGCCCACCGAGCCCGAGGGCGTCGATCCTTCCCTGGAGGACCCACGGGTTCGGCCTGGGGTTCTCCTGCAGGAAGAACCGCTCGAGCGCCGTCAGGATCGCGCGCTCCTCCTCGTGCGACAGGCCGGAGGGCAGCTCGATGGTGCGGCCGTCGTCGTCCATCTAGAGCGGGATGTTCCCGTGCTTGCGGGCCGGCACGGACTCGCGCTTCGTCGAGAGCATCCGCATCGCCTTGATCAGCCTGGGGCGCGTCTCTGCGGGCTCGATCACGTCGTCGATGAAGCCGCGCTCGGCGGCCGCATACGGCGTTGAGAACTTCCGCCGGAATTCGTCGATCAGCTCGGCGCGCTTGGCGCTCGGGTCGGTCGCCTTCTCGATCTCCTTGCGGAAGACGATGTTGACCGCCCCCTCCGCGCCCATCACCGCGATCTCCGCGGTGGGCCACGCGAACGAGACGTCGGCACGCAGGTGTTTCGAGTTCATCACGAGGTACGCGCCGCCGTAGGCCTTCCGCGTGATCACCGTCATGCGCGGCACGGTCGCCTCCGCGAACGCGTACAGGAGCTTCGCGCCGTGCCGGATGATGCCGTTGTACTCCTGCGTCGCACCCGGCAGGAACCCCGGGACGTCCACGAACGTGAGGATCGGCACGTTGAAGGCGTCGCAGAACCGGACGAAGCGGGAGGCCTTCTCGCTCGCCTCGATGTCGAGTGTGCCGGCGAGCACCTTCGGCTGGTTGCCGACGACGCCGACGGTATGGCCGTCCAGCCGTGCGAGCCCGGTGACCACGTTCATCGCCCACAGCGGGAACACCTCGAGGAACTCGCCGTCGTCCACGACGCGACGGATCACCTCGTGCATGTCGTACGGCTCCTTCGCGGAGTCCGGAACGATGTGCGTGAGGCCGTCGTCGTGCCGATCGGGGTCGTCGGTCGCCGCGTACGCCGGTGGATCCTCCAGGTTGTTCGACGGCAGGAAGCTCAGCAGGTACCGGACCCGCTGCAGCGTGTCCTCATCGTCCTCGCCCACGAACGACGCCACACCGGACTTCGAAGCGTGGGTCATCGCGCCGCCGAGCTCCTCGAAGGTGACCTCCTCGCCCGTCACGGTCTTGATCACGTCGGGGCCCGTGATGAACATGTGGGACGACTCCTTCACCATGAAGGTGAAGTCCGTGATCGCGGGCGAGTAGACGGCGCCACCCGCGCACGGACCCATGATCACGCTGATCTGCGGGATCACGCCCGACGCACGAACGTTCCGCTCGAAGATGTACCCGTATCCTGCGAGGGAGGCCGCACCCTCCTGGATGCGAGCGCCGCCGGAGTCGTTGATCGCCACGAACGGGGCGCCGGTCTGCATGGCGAGGTCCATCACCTTGCATACCTTCTGCGCGTGGACCTCGCCCATCGAGCCGCCGAACACGGCGAAGTCCTGGCTCGCCACGAAGACCTTCCGGCCGTCGATCGTCCCGTATCCCGTGATCACGCCGTCGCCCGGGGGCCTGCGCTTGTCCATCCCGAAGTCGTGAGCGCGGTGGATCACGAGCGGGTCGGTCTCGACGAAGGACCGCGAGTCCATCAGGATCTCGAGCCGTTCGCGGGCCGTGAGCTTGCCCCGATCGTGCTGCTTCTTGGCGGCGTCGCGGCCGCCGGGCTGCAGGGCGGCCCTCTTCTTCCGGCGCAGCTCGTCGATCCGATCCTCGACCGTGACGGTCGGCTCGACGCCGATCGAGATGTCCTTGTCCGTGGTAGCCATGGCCGGCAGTCTAGCCCGCGCCCCCAGGGCGGGACGTCAGACGTCTCGGGCATGTCGGCATCCGTGACTAGCATGCGCCCGTGGAGCTGACCGATCCGCAACGGCGCACGTACGAGAACCTCATCGGCACGGGTCCGCGCCCCTCGTTCTCCGCCGACCTTCCCCAACGCCTCCGCGATCGGATCGAGGAGGCTCTCGCGGGCCTCGAGCTTGCCGAACCCCTGTGGCTCGGCAAGGAGAAGCTCAGCGATCACACCCGATGCGAGGGCAAGTTCGTCGCGACGATCCGGGGCGAGGGGCCGCCCTTCGAGCATTCGCCGAGATCCGCTGCCGGCGTTCTGCTCCACAAGGCCATCGAGGTCGAGGTCGGGAGTCGCGACGGGCTCGACCCGCACGCGATCGCCCAGATCGCGGCCGAACGGCTTCGCGAGCGAGAGCAACGGTTCGAGGACTATTGGCGAGAGCTCGACGCAGCGGGGCGGGACGACATCTTCATGGAGGTCGTCCGCCGCGTCGTCCTCTTCCAGGCGTCGTTCCCGCCGTTGAAGGACCTGCGGCGCGAGCTCGGGCCGATCGCGGAGCTGCCGGTACGAGCCGAGCTACTCGGCGGCGATCTCGTCCTGTCGGGGCGGATCGACCTCGTGCTCGGCCTGCCCTCGAAGGCGGAGCCCACGCGCGCCACGCGGATCGCGATCGACCTGAAGACCGGCGGCGCCCACGCCGAGTATCCCGAGGACATGCGTTTCTACGCGCTGCTCTTGACGCTGCGGTTCGGCGTGCCGCCGTATCGGGCCGCCTCGCTGTTCCTCGAGAGCGGGGAGTGGCAGACCGAGGACGTCACCGAGGAAGGGCTGCGGCACGCGGCCGACCGGGTGATCGCCGCCGCCTCCGCCGGGGCCGCGCTGCTGAAGGAGCGCGAGCCGAAGCTCACCCCCGGCTACTACTGCGCGTGGTGCCCGCGCTCGGCCGTGTGTCCGGTCGCCGAGCTCCCCGCCGCCGTCATGTCGTAGGTCACCCGCGGCCGGACCGCTGCTAGGCTCCGCCGGGTTCGTGCGGCTTCGGGAGGAGATGAGCCGGAGGGATGGCGAAGGATCTCTACGCGATCGGTGAGGTCCCCCCGGTCGGGGACGTGCCGGCGAGGATGCACGCGCAGCTCGTGCGCCCCGACCGCTTCGGCGAGCCCGAGGAGGCCATCCGCGACGAGGTGATCGACGTTCCCGAGATCGGGCCGTCCGAGGCGCTCGTGATGGTGATGGCGGCCGGCGTGAACTTCAACAACGTCTGGGCGGCGCGCGGCGTCCCGATCGACGTCACGAAGACACAGGCGCGCTGGGGCGAGCCGACCGACTTCCACATCGTGGGCTCGGACGCGTCCGGCGTGGTCTACGCCGTCGGCACCGACGTGACGGACGTGAAGGTTGGTGATCGCGTCGTCGTTCACGCGGGACAGTGGGACCGGGACGACCCGAAGGTGCTCGCGGGAGGCGACCCGGGGCTCGCGGACTCGTTCCGGGTCTGGGGTTACGACACGTGCTGGGGATCGTTCTCGCAGTTCTGCAAGGTGCAGGCCCATCAGTGCCTGCCCAAGGCCGACTTCCTCACGTGGGAGGAGGCCGCGGCGCCCACGCTCACGGGGGCAACTGCGTACCGGATGCTCTTCGGCTGGCCGCCGAACACCGTGCAGCCGGGCGACCTCGTGCTCGTGTGGGGAGGAGCCGGGGGGCTCGGCTCGTTGGCGATCCAGCTGGTGACGCACGCAGGTGGGCGCGCCGTCGCGGTCGTGTCCTCCGAGGAGAAGGGCGAGTACTGCGTCTCGCTGGGCGCCGTCGGATACGTCAACCGCTCGCGGTTCTCGCATTGGGGCGTGCCCCCGGCGTGGGACACCTCCGAGTGGAAGGACTGGTTCGCCGGCGCGAAGGAGTTCGGAAAGGCGATCTGGGAAGCGGTGGGTGAGAAGCAGAGCCCGAAGATCGTGTTCGAGCACCCGGGGCAGGACACGATCCCAACGTCGAATTTCGTCTGCGATCGCGGGGGCATGATCGTGATCTGCGCCGGCACGTCCGGCTACGACACGATGATCGACGTCCGCTACCTGTGGTATCTGCAGAAGCGCTACCAGGGCTCGCACCTATTCAACGACGACCAGGCCGCGGCGTTCAACCGGCTCGTGACCGAGGGTGTCGTCTCCACCACCCTCGGCGCGGTGTTCCCGTACGAGCAGAGCGGGCATGCGCACCAGCTCATGGGAAACGGCGCGCTTCCCGAGGGGAACGTGAGCGTCCTGATCAATTCGCCGGGAGAAGGCCTCAAGGACCTGCCGTAGCTCGAACGTCGGACCGCCGCGCCGGCTCAGGCCTCCTGGACGAGTTCGACGAGGACGCCGCCGACGCTCTTCGGGTGGACGAAGGCGACCGTGGTGCCACGCGAGCCCGGTCGGGCTTCTTCGTCGATCAGGCGAACGCCCTCGGCACGAAGGTGGTCGAGCGCCGCCCGAACGTCGCTCACACGGTAGGCGACGTGGTGCAGTCCGGGACCTCGCCTCGCGAGGAAGGTTCCGACCGGCGTCTTGGGGCCGAGCGCCCCGAGGAGCTGGATGAAGGAGGAGCCGACAGGAAACAGCACTTCCTCGACGCCCTGATCCTCGACTCGCTCGCGGTGCACGGGCTCCACGCCGAACGACCGCCGACAGCGCTCCACCGCGGCGTCGAGATCGTGCACCGCGATCCCGACGTGATCGATGTCCGTCAGCTCGATCACGGGAGCGGCCCTCAGGCCTTCTTCCTCGCGTCCGGCTGCATGCGCTCGATCAGATCCCAGGCCCGCGCGACGTGGTACGCGGGCAGCGCAAGCGCGCGGGCCACCGCCGCGATTCCCTGCGCGCGCAGGTCCGCCTCGGGCTTCGCGCCGCGCTCCGAGGGGGTCCCCAGCACGTAGAACTCCACGAGCTCCAGGAACTGCGCGAACGAGGGAACGAGCCCGCCACGCTCGTAGGCGTAGATCGTCTGGCGCGACGCCGGGCAGCCCTTGGTCGTCGCGACCGCCCCGACCGAACGGAAGCCGGCACCCCGACGCAGCTCGCGCAGGACCGCACCGACCGCCTCCCTGTCGTCGGCGCTCACGGCGGGACGCTTCGTGCGAGCCATCGGCGCACCATATCCGAGTGGACGGCGGCGCCGCCGGCACGGCGGCGGGCCGCGAACCCGCCTGCTGCCCCGCAGCCGTGTCCCCCGTCTGGCCGAAAGACCGATGGCGTTTTCGGGCTGCTCCGGTGTAGCGTCGATGGCACACGCTCCGCGACCCCCGACGAGGGAACGCCTGTGACCGAGAAGCGCGATGCCGCCGCCGCAACGCTCCTGGAGGGGTCGAGCCTGTCGCGGTGGGGTCGCGCCGACGTCCTGAAACAGCGGGAGCGCACGAAGCGCAGGAAGATCATCCGCGCGATCGTCGTGCTCGGGCTGCTCGACGTGTACCTGCTGTACAGGTTCGCGACCGCCAACACGATCCGCCTGCCGGGCCTGCCGCAGGACTGGGTGATCTACCTTCCTCCGCTGCTGCTCGTCGTGGCGGTGCTGATCATGGTGGCGATGCCGCTCCTGAACGGCCGTTCGCCCCACATCACGGTCTATCCGGAGCAGGTCGAGATCGGCCTCCCCGAGATCAGGGGCCTCGATACGCAGGTGGACGAGGTGATGCGAACGCTCGACGTGTTCCTCGGCTACCGGGCCTTCCGCGACGAGCTCGGTGGCACGCCTCGCAGGGGGATGCTCTTCGAGGGCCCTCCGGGCACCGGCAAGACCTACCTCGCGAAGGCGATGTCGAAGCAGGCCGGTGTGCCGTTCCTGTTCATCTCGGCGCCCGCCCTTCAGTCGATGTGGCAGGGCATGACCGCGTACCGGATCCGGTCGTTCTTCAAGTCACTGCGCAAAGCGGCGCGCAAGGAAGGGGGCGCGATCGGATTCATCGAGGAGATCGACGCGATCGGAACCGATCGGTCCTCGCTCCGCTCGATCCCGCCACAGCAGGGGTTCGCCCGGACGACGTCGCAGATGATCGGTGGAGGCGACGGCGGCGCGATGGTGAACGAACTGCTGATCCAGATGCAGTCCTTCGACCTGCCCCCCCTGCGCGACCGCATCCGCGGCAAGTTCGTCGGGTGGGTGAACGGCTACCTGCCCGCCGATCGCCAGTTCCGGGCGATGAGGTCCAGGTACAACAACATCCTGCTCATCGCCGCGACGAACCGAGCCGACTCGCTCGACCCGGCGCTGCTGCGCCCCGGTCGGTTCGACCGCCGCCTCTACTTCGACCTGCCGACGAAGGCCGAGCGGGGGGACCTGATCACGTTCTTCCTGGACCGCAAGAAGCACCACGAGCAGCTCGACGACCCCTCGGCACGCGAGCGGATCGCGCACGAGACCTTCGGGTACACGCCGGTGATGATCGAGCATCTCTTCGACGAGGCCCTGCTGGTCGCGCTCCGTGAAGGTCGACGCCAGATGAACTACGACGACGTGATGGAGGCGAAGTTCACCGAGGAGATCGGAGTGAAGCAGCCGGTCGTCTACACCGAATCCGACCGTTCCGCCGTGGCGACGCACGAGGCCGGCCACGCGACGGTCGCGCACTTCCTCGGCAAGGACCGTCGGCTCGAGGTGCTCTCCATCATCAAGCGGCGCGGGTCGCTTGGCCTGCTGGCGCATGGCGACAACGAGGAGCGGTTCACGCGAACCCGGACCGAGATCGAGGCGGGGATCGCGATCGCTCTGGGCGGCCTCGTCGCCGAGGAGATGTGCCTGGGCGAGAGCGGTACGGGACCGGCAAACGACCTTGCGCACGCGACCGACCTGGCCGCGAAGATGGTGGGCGCGTTCGGGATGGCGGGCTCGCTGATCTCCTACGACGCCGCGGCGCAGGGCGCCCTCAGCAACTCGAACCTGGTCGCGAAGGTGCTGGCCGACGCCGAGGGGAAGCAACGGGTCGAGGACATCCTGACCGCCCAGAAGGAGAACGTCCGCGCCGTACTCGAGGAGAACCGTGACGTCCACGCCGCCCTCCGCGATGCGCTGATCGAGCGCGACGAGCTTGTGCGGGACGAGATCCTCGGGGTGATCGAGAAGACGCTCGCGAACCGGAACTGACGGCTCCGGGGGATCAACCTCCGAGGTCGGCCAGGGGGACGGGGGCGGACGCTCCGGGCAGCGGGCCGGGGTGGGAGCTCCGGGCAGCGCTTCCCTCGCTCGCTTCGCTCGCTCAGTCCAGATGCTGCCCTCCGCTCACGCCCCCGCCCTTTCCTTGGAGGCACCACTCCGTCGAGTACCCAGTTCGGAGGCAAGCGAGTGATCACACTCGGCGACTCCTTACGGTCGATATGCCTTCCCGGTCGGAGGGGGGGCTAGCATTCGGTATGGAGGTTGTTCGGTACGGGGATCCTGCGGCGTTTCGGCGGGATGGTGGGTCGGTGCTGTTGGCGGACTTCGCGCGGAACAACTTGGTCCTGGGGACGCTGCAGGTGTTGGTGGATGAACCGGAGGTGTATCCCGTCTTTCGTCTGTGGCTGGCGGTTCGTGACGGGCTGCCTGTTGGCGTTGCGATGCAGACCGAGCCCTATGACGTGCTGCTGGCCGAGCCGCTCGAGGGGGGTGTCGTCGAGGCGCTGGCCGAGGCCGTCGTTGGAGATGCCGGATCACTGCCGGGTGTCACGGCGAACGCGCCGTGGGTCGACCGGTTCGCGAGGCGCGTCGCAACGTTGACGGGTGTCATACCCGAGCGTGTCCTCGGCGAGGGCGTGTGGGTGCTTGGGTCGGTCGCGGACGTGCCGAGTCCGGGCGGGGCAGGTCGCGCTGCAATGCCCCGCGATCGTGACCTGCTTCGTCGATGGATCCGGGCCTTCGAGGACGAGGCGCTTCCGCCCGGGTACCCGCGCGACGACGCTCGCATAGACCTCGAGATCGACGTGCGACTGGCGGGGCGAGGAGGTGGCTACTGGCTGTGGGAGGACGGCGCGCCCGTCTCGATGTCGGGCCATCGCGCCATCCCCGGAGTTGGTTCGCGGATCGGCCCGGTCTACACACCTCCGGAGCATCGACGCCGCGGCTATGCCGCTCGGTTGGTCGCCGAGCTCTCGTCCGCGCGACTGGCGGCCGGGGACACCGCGTGCTTCCTGTTTACCGACATGGCGAACCCAACATCGAACGCCCTCTACGCGAGGATCGGCTACTCGAAGGTGTGCGAAGCCGTCGAGTACGCATTCCGCCCAGGCGCTGCCTAGGGCGGGGCGGTCACGTCCCTCTACGCGCTCGCGACCCACGACTCGGATCGGGTGCCCGTAAACTTGGTTCATGACTCGGGCCGTGATCGTCGGTGGGGCACGGACGCCGATCGGGAAGTTTCGGGGCGGACTGGCGGGGCTGCGTGCCGTCGACCTCGGGGCGCTGGCGATCCGGGAGGCGTTGGTGCGGTCGGGGGTGGACGCAGAAGCGGTCGAGTACTCGGTGGTGGGGCACGTCATCCAGGCGGGACAGGGGCAGATCACCGCCCGGCAGGCCGCGGTAGCGGCCGGGATCCCCAAGGAGGTGCCGGCGCTCACGGTCAACAAGGTTTGTCTGTCCGGCACGGCGGCGATCGCGATCGCGGACCAGATGATCCGGGCGGGCGACCTCGACATCGCTATAGCGGGTGGTATGGAATCGATGACGAATGCCCCGTTCGTCCTTCCGGCTGCCCGAGAGGGCTCTCGCCTCGGGGACACGCCGATGCTGGACACCATGATCCACGACGGTCTGTGGTGCGCGTTCGACGACCGACACATGGGTGCCGGCACCGACGCGATCAGCGCCGAGCTCGGCATCGGACGCGAAGAGCAGGATGCCTGGGCCGCCCGCTCGCACGCACGGGCGCATGCGGCGTGGGCGTCCGGCCGGCTGGCCGAGGAGGTCGTGCCCGTCGAGGTCCCGCAGCGCCGGGGCGATCCGGTCATCGTGGCCCGCGACGAGGGCATCCGCCCCGACACCACGATCGAGGGGCTCGCGGCTCTGCTGCCGGCGTTCACGACCGACGGGACCGTCACGGCCGGGAACGCGTCCCAGATCTCGGACGGCGCGGCCGCGGTCGTCGTGATGAGCGCCGAGAGGGCCGAATCGCTCGGCCTCGAACCGCTTGCAGAGATCGTCGCGACCGGGATGTCGGCCGACCGGTATCCGTCGCTTCACACGGTGCCGGCGCTGGCGATGCAGCGGGCCCTGAAGAAGGCCGGGCTCGAAGCGTCCGACCTGGGCTTGGTGGAGATCAACGAGGCCTTCGCGGCCGTGCCGCTGCATTCGGCTCGCATGCTCGGCGTGAGCGAGGAGATCGTGAACGTGAATGGGGGCGCCGTCGCGCTGGGGCACCCGATCGGAGCGAGCGGCGTTCGGCTCGCGCTTACCCTCGCGCTCGAGATGCGGCGACGCGATGTCGATGTTGGTGGCGTCGCGATCTGTGGCGGTGGCGGCCAGGGCGACGCGCTGATCCTGCGTCGTCTCTGAACGCGGCCGCGACGCGGGCGCGCCCCCGCCGCGAGGAGTTCCTCAGTCCTTGGCGGTTCGCTCGGACAGGCGGTGGAGCTCCTGAACCAGGATCTGCTCCGCAGCCGGATCCCAGGGCTCTTCGACCACGATCTGGACCTCGTCGCCGTCCGAGTCTGAACCCGCTCCCTCACGGGCGTCGTCGGACCCCCCACCAAGGCCAGTGGGTCCGCCGTCGGGCAGGAACACTCGGAACGACGAGCCGCCCCCGTCGCGCGCCTCGACGCGCGCCCAGCCTCCCTGGACCTCGGCGAACCGGCGGACGACCGGGCTGAGCGATCCCTCGGTGGCGGGCTCGGGATCCTCGACGAAGATCATCGCCCCCCCCTCGACGTGCGCCAGCTTCACCGTGACGCTCTTGCCGCGCGCCGTGCGATCCCCCGATGCCCGGAGCAGCCCCGCGAGGATCTGTTCCGTGCGTCGCTGATCGATGCCGACGATGAGCGCCTCGGCATCGACACGAACCTCGTGATCCGCCCTGATGCCGGACTCCTCGACGACCCGCTCGACGAGCGCCTGTAGATCCGTTCTCTTCATGGTCAGCTCGACCGTGCCGCGCGCGAGCCGATCCGCGTCGACGAGGTCGGAGATCGTGTGGTCGAGCCGGCGAGCCTGGGACGTCAGCTGCTTGATCAGCTGCGCCTGCTCCTTCGCGTCCTTCTGATGCTTGAGGATCTGGGTCACGCCCAAGATCTGATTCAGCGACTTCCTCGCGTCGTGGGAGAGCTCCTTCAGGAACGGCGACGCCGCGCGCCGGTCCTCCGCCGGCATCCCGTCGGCGTCGATCTCGTCGGGAGCCTCCGCCGTCGGGGCCGGCTGCTCGTGGCTTTCGCCCCGCAGCTGGCGCATCGCCTCCGCCATGTGTTGCTGGCGGAGCTCAGCCTCGACCTCCTCCAGCCGGTCGGCCGCACTCGCGACCTCTCGCTCCAGCTCGTGAACCTTGTCCTCGGCATGGATCAGTTTCTCGGTCTGCCCGGCCAGGCGCTCCTGCGTCACCTTGAGGATCTCGTCCAGATCGGCACGGCCCTGGGAGCCGGCGACCTCCAGAGCCCGGCGTGCCTCCAACTCTTGGAGGCGCCGGTTGAGATCGGCGTTGTTCTGCCCGGCGTCCTCCAGCTGCGTCGCCAGGCTGTACGCGCGGGTCGTGGCCTCCTTCGACTCTCGATCGGCCTCCGAGAGGGCGGTGGAGAGCTCGTCGGCGCGCGCCTTCTGTCCCGCGTACTGGTCGCGGATCGACGCCAGCTCCTCGTTGGCCTTCAGGAGCCTCGCACCGAGTGCCTCGGCCTCCGCGCGAGCCTCTTCGATCTGACCCCCGGACGCGTCGAAGCGCTGCTGGCGCTCGGCCAGCTCACGCTTCATCGCCGCGACCTCGGCGGCGGTCGCCGCGTGCTGTCGCGTCTCCGCGTCGAGATGCTCGCTGACCTCGGCGGCCTCCTCCCTCGCGGCGCGAAGGGCAGCCTTCGTCGCCTCGAGCTCGTCGGTGGCGGCGCGACCTTGATGCTCCGCCGCGACGGTCCGATCGGCGAGGTCGGCCTCGCGCTCTCCCAGCTGCTCGCGGTACGACGATTCGATCGAGGTGAGCTGCGACTGGAATTCCTCGCGAGTGGCTCGAACCTTGGCCTCGAGCTCGGCCTCGCGCTCGACCAGCTCGGCGCGGTGCGACGCGGCCACGCGTTCGAGCTCCACGCGTGCGGCGCGAAGCTCGTCCTCGAGCATGGCGGCGCGCTGTTCCTCGTTGCGCAGCGCACGGAGCTCGGTGCGAGCATCGTCGAGCTCGGTCTGTGCGCCCTGGAGCTCCTCCTGGGCCGACTCGGCGGACTCGCGCGAGTGGAGGGCATCCACGTGGGCGGCGTCCAGATCCTCCTGGAGCTCGGCGGCGCGGGCCGACTGCGCCGCCAGCGACTCGGCCTCGCGCCGGACGATCGAGAGCTGCGTTTGCGCCCCCTCGAGCTCGGCCTGGAGTCCGATCGAATCCTGCTCGATCTGCTGCAGACGGGCGAGCTCCTGCGGGTCGGTCAGAGGCTTCGTGTCCGCACTCAACTCCAGGAGATCCTTCATGATCTTGTCGCGCTCCCCCTGAAGGGCCATGACCTGCCCCTCGAGGGTGCGAGCACGCCCTTCGGCCTTCAACGCGCGTTGCTCGAGCTTGGGATCGGACCGGAACGCCTGGGGAACGTCCCGAGCCGCCTGCTGGGACGTGTGCAGCTCCTCCAAGGTCTTGCGGTACTGCTCCTGCAGGACCTCGAGACGGTCTTCGGCGGAACTCGCGCGTTCCTCTGCCCGTCGCCGCGCCTCGGCCTCTTCGCGGATGCCGGGCGTCGGGGGGTCAAGCAGCGTCCGGGGCTGTGAGATCGGAAGGACCGGCGCCGGCTGCACGCCGGCCCTCGGCTTCGCGAAGCTCATGTGGGTCGCGAGGGCGTCGCCCAGCCGCCGGACGCGGACGAGCAGGAACCCGACGATCACGAGGATGAACGCGAGGAACAGCGCGTTCGTGCGCCACGGGCCCGGAGCGGAAGCGATCGGGTCGTCTGGGCGGATGAGCTCGATCGCGGCAGGATCGCCGACCCCCGAGGGGAGGTGGAAGGGCGCCATGACCGAGAACGAGCCGTCGATGTCCTGGGTCTGCGCGGTCCCCTTGATCGCCGTCTTGATGCGATCCCTCATACCGGGCAGCGACGTCCCGATCCGGCCGGTGTCCGAGGAGAACAAGATGCGTCCGTCCTGGCTCCACAACGTGACGGACGTGAACGGACTCGTATCGAGAACCGAGGCGGTGACCTGATCTCGCAGGGCCGTCGCGCGGTCGCCGGTCGCGGGGCTCGAGAGGTCGGCCGGCTTGAAGACCAGCGTGAGCGAGTTGTCGGCGATCGTCTGCACCTGCGTGACCGTCGACGTCACGACCGCATCCTTAGCGCGGATGCCCATCCAGAACGACCCCGCGATCCCGCCCACCAGCACGATCGCAAGCGCGATCAGCAGGTTCTTCGCGATGCCGGTTGTGTTCCTCGTGCCAGCCATCGGCGGCCCCCTCATGCGACTGGTCTGGTCTCCTGAGGTGGGTTATCGGCAGGTCTCCGGCGACGGTTCAGTGCGAGTTGGGGGAGATGTGGACCGACCGATCGCGAGGCGAACGGCCTAGGTCGTACGGCCGTCCGGGAGCCCGGATGGCATCTCCTGCCGAGTCCCGTCGGTCGCCCGGTCTATGCTCGGCGCGATGCCCAAGGCGCCCTCTCCCCCCGGCGAGGAGCTCGCAGACGAGCTCATCGGAGCCGACCGCGTTCGGACCGGACAGCTCGCCGACGCCGCCGCCTTCGTGGTCGAGCTGCTGCACGCCCCGGGCGACGACATCCGGATCGTCGGCGGTCAGCTGGAGCTCGGCGACGACCTCGTGGTGCCGGGGCACCCCGACGCCTTCGAGCTCGAGGGCGTGAGGCCGATCGATCCGGGGACCGTGTGGGCCGTCGACGGGGGGTCGTGCGTCGTGGCCGACGCCCGATCCTTCCAGGTCGCCGCCTTCCGCGTCGCTCGGGTGCGCTTCGCAGCCGGCCGCACGGACCTGATCGAGTCGCCGTCCCTGGAGGTTCGTCCGGTCTCGGGCGACTCCGTCGGCGACCTGGCAGGAGAGGCGCTCCTCGAGCTCACGGGTGAGCGGCCCCAAGAGGTCCCGGATCTCCCGCGTCCCGTGGACGCTCTCCGCGAATGGGCGGAATGGCGCGACGTGCTCCGCACGATCGAGGAGGCCAGCGCCGGTGACCTCGTTCTCGTGGACGGGTCGCTGCACGGCGGTCCGCTCGTGCCGCCCGCGGTGGTGCGACGGGCGCACCGTCGAGCGGTGGAGTGCGGCGTCCAGCTCGCCGGCGTCGTGAAGGCCTCGACCCTGTATTGGGGACGCAACGCCCCGCTGGTGACGCTGTTGAAGCGGCGCGGCGACCGGGAGCTGGGCGCCACCCCGTGGGCGGCCAGGATCTCGACCGACCCCGTCTTCGGACGGCTGTACGTCGGGGAGATCTTCGTCGCCCATCTCGCGTCGGCGGCGTCCTACGCGTTCCGCATCGACGTCGCTCGTGGCCCGCAGGACCCGTCCGAGGTGCTGGCCCGTCTCGCCGGCCTCGGGACCGACCCCGCCTTCGTCGGGTACCCGTATCCGCTCGCACGCGCGCACCAGGCCGCGCGCGTGACCGGCTACGCCGTCGCGGATCTTCGTCGTGCGTTCCGCGACTCGCTGGCGCGCCACGGATTGTCCGAGGATGACATCGAGGTGCTGTTCCAGGATTTCCACGAGGTGCTGAACCGGAACTGATCGGGCCGCTCGGGGGCAGGGATGACCGACTACAAGGGACGGATCTTCGGCAAGAACGTCATGGAGGCGACGTTCCGTTCCTTCCACGGCACGGACCTGTTCCTCGGTGAGCTCCTCGCGGCCGAAGACGTGGAGCGCGCGCGGCGGTTCCTGTTCCGGGTGATCGACGTCACGTACGGGTCGGACTCGTCGGACCCGGGGTGGGCGGAGCGAACGGCGGGCGGATACATGACGGGTGACGCGACCGGCTCCGCGCTTCGCCTGCACGATCCCGAGCAACGCCTGTACAAGGTGGCGAGGTGCCAGCCGCTGGGCTACCTCGACGCCGGTGGGGCGTTCCGCAAGCCGAAGTCGCTGCCGGCGCAGTTCGCACAGGTGACCGCGCCCGGACCCGAGGACTTCACGTTCCTGCGGGAGCGGATGGGGGACGTGCTGGTCGGGCTCCTTCGCTCGGGCGAGGAGACGATCGACCTCGAGGTCGGCATCAAGGGCGAGACCCTCACGTCCCACGTCGGTGTCTTCGCGACGACGGGGATGGGCAAGTCCAACCTGATGAAGGTGCTCGCGGGCCAGATCCTGTCGTCGCAGGGGCGGTACGCATGCCTGCTGTTCGACCCACACGGGGAGTACCTCGAAGGCGGCAGCGGCACGCGCAAGGGTCTGCGCCACCACCCGTGGGCGGCCGATCGGCTGAAGGTGTACGCGACCCGCACGGCCGGGGCGGCCGCGACGGGCCTTCGTCTGTCGCTGGCGGAGCTCACGCTCGGCGACCTCCAAACCGCCTATCAGTGGAGCCACGCCCAGGAAGACGCGATCTACAAGCTCGTGAAGTTCTTCGGCGACGAGTGGATCGCGCGCGTCGGGGAGTCCGCCGACGTCCCCGCGTTCGCCGAGGACCTCGGCGTGGCGAGCAGCACGCTCCAGGTGATCCAGCGCCGAGCCGAGCGGATCCTCGACATGCCCTGCATCAGCCGCGACCCCTCGCAGCCCTCCCTCTCCGGCCGGATCGTCGACGAGCTGATGGGCGGGTTCTCGGTGCTGGTCGACACGTCCGGGCTCTCGTCGATGGAGGAGATCCTCGTGGCGTCGGTGATCACGCGCCGCGTCCTGGACACCTTCGGCCAGCTCTATCTCGAGGACCGGGACCGGTTCGCGGCGCTCCCGCCCACACTGATCGCGCTCGAGGAAGCCCAGCGCGTCCTGTCGAAGGTTCAGCGAGCCGACGAGAACGTCTTCCCGCGCGTCGCGCGGGAGGGCCGCAAGTTCAAGGTGGGGCTGTGCGCCGTCAGCCAGCAGCCGAAGCTGATCGACGACGAGCTGCTCTCGCAGTTCAACACCTTCTTCATCTTGGGCCTGGCCGACGAGAAGGACCGGAACATTCTGCGAGGGTCCTCCAAACAAGACATCTCGGACCTCGGCCCCGAGATCCAGACGCTGATGCCGGGCGAGGCCATCGTGACGAATCTCGAGGCGCCGTTCGCGCTGCCCGCCCAGGTGTTCCTGTACGAGGAGTACCTCAAGGGCGTGACGGGGCCTTCGCCGCTGCCGCCGGTACCCGAGGACGCGGGCAGGGGGTTCACGGAGTAGTGGCCCGTCTCGTCGCGCTGGGCGACGCGCACCTCGGTCGCACCCATCTCGCCCACCTCCGCGACCGGTCGGGCCGCAACCTTCGCGAGGAGGGCTTCCTTCGGTCGTTCGCGTGGGGGATCGATCGGTCCCTCGAGCTCGAGCCCGACGGCTTCCTGTGGCTGGGCGACATCTTCGACCACGCCCGGCCCACCTACCGGACGTTCGCTCACGTCCTGGCGGGGCTGCAGAGGCTCGCGGACGCCGGCCTTCCTGGCGTCGCGATCAGCGGCAACCACGACACACCGCGAGTGCGGGGAACCGGGTCTCCCTACGACGCCCTCGAGCGCGTGTTCCCGAACGTGACGTTCGCGTGGGGGATGGAGTCGCGCGCCGTGGACCTGGCCGGCACGCGGATCCACGCGGTCCCGCAGACGCTCTCGGTGGACGCCCAACGGGACCAGCTCGCGGCCGCGGCGGCGCGAGTAGCGGCCGATCAGACGAACGTGCTGATCGCGCACGTCGCCCTCACCTCGCTGCCGTCGCGCGCCTACCGCGACATCAACGAGCTCGAGCTCGAGGAGGCCGCGTTCGACCGCGGCTTCGACCTCGTGATCCTCGGTCACTACCACGCGTTCCAGAAAGTCTCGAAGCGTTCGTGGTACGCCGGATCGACCGACACGTTCTCGTTCGCGGATTCGCCCGAGGTGCCGAAGGGACTCCTGCTGATCGACACGGACGCCGGCACGGTTCGGCACATCGAGAACCCGAGCGCCCGGCCGCTCGCCACGGCGTCCGTGGAGGCGGGCGCGATGTCCGGCGGCGAGCTGGTCGACGCCGTTCAGCGGGCCGCGGCCGGCGTTCCCGAGGGGGCGGTGCTGCGCGTCTTCCTGGAGCACGTCGATCCGGCCGCGTTCCGGCAGGTCGCGAACGACCAGTTCCAGGAGGCGGTTCCTTCCGCCCTCTACGTGCAGGTCGAGCCCGATTTCGGCGCCGAGGCCATGGCGGTCCAGGGCGGCCCTCGGATCGGATCGCTCGAGGACGAGTGGGCGGCGTACGTCGAGATGCAGGACCTGGCCGGACTCGACCGGGCACGGGTGGTCTCGCTCGGCGCGCGGTTCCTCGGGGACGCGAAAGGGGAGACGGTGTGAGGGTCCTCGAGCTCTCGCTCCGGAACTACCGCGTGTTCGAAGAGGTGGATCTCGAGCTGCCCTCCCAGGTGATCGGCATCTTCGGGCCCAACGGATCGGGCAAGTCGACGCTCGTGGAGGCCATCGCCGTGGCGTTGTACGGGGTGGGCGCGGCGCGCACGAAGAAGCAGGAGATCCGGACGCAGGGCCTGCTGACCGACTGCGACGTGCGGCTCGTGTTCGAGCACGCCGGGCAGCAGTACGAGGTTCGCCGGTCGCTGAAGGGACGTGGTCACACCCCGGAGGCCGAGCTCTACGGCGGCGGGCTTCTGCTGGCGTCGGGTGTCACCGAGGTCGATGTCGAGGTGCAGCGGCTGCTCCATATGGATCTGGGGGTCTTCCGCGCCTCCGTCTACGCCGAGCAGAAGCAGCTGGACGCGTTCAGCGACGTGACCGCGGGCAAGCGAAAGGAGATGGCGCTGCGACTGCTCGGGATCCGTCCCGTCGACGACGCCCGAAAGGCGGCGCGCGGCGACACCCGATCGACGAAGCAGCTCGCCGAGCAGATGGCCGGCGCGGTCGCCGATGTCGCGGATCTGGAGGCCAAGCTGAAGGCGGCGAAGGACCGCGCGCGGGAAGCCGCCGGGGTCGCCTACGAGGCGGGCGTCGAGCTGACGGAGGCCACGAAGCACGCGAAGGGCGCGGCCGAGGAGTTCGGTGCTCAGGACGCCGCGCGGCAGCACGTCGAGAAGCTTCGCGTCGCGATCGACGCCGCGGTCGATGAGTACGAGCAGCGGACCGCGGACCGCAAGCAGCTCGCCGAGCGGGTCGAGGACCTCGAGGAGCGCCTCGCGAGGCTGCCGGTGCTCCGCGATGAGCTCGCCCTGCTGGCAGATGCCGGCGTGCGTCTGGGTGCGGCCGAGCGTGTGGCACGGATCGTCGAACAGCTCGAGCGGACCGAGAAGGCGCTCCTCGCTCTGCCGACGGTGTCCGAGGATGCGGTCGACGCCCTCGCCGCCGCCGAGCAGCGGTGGACGGACGCGCGCGAGGCGGCGACCCGCGCCGAGGGGAACCGCGACCGGGCGGAGGAGGCGTTCGCGGCAGCGACGGCCAGGGTCCAGCGGGCGGCGGAGGCCGACCCATCCGAGCCGTGCCCCACGTGCGGGCGGCCGCTGGGCGAAGGGTTCGCGGCCTACCTGCGACATGCGAAGACGGAGGCCACCCAGGCCAAGAGGGCGCTGGCGCAGGTCGTGAAGGAGGCCAAGGCCGAGGCGTCGGCCCGTGACGGGGCGAGGAGGGGGTGGACGAAGACGAAGGGAGCCGCAGAAGCCGCCGCCATCGCTCACGAGGAACGGGCCCGGACCGAGGCGCGGCTCGGGACGATCCGTCTGGAGCTCGACGAGGCGCTCGGCCCGTTCTCGGGCGAGATGCCCGATCTCGCCGGCATCGCGGCCGAGGCCGGCCGAGTCCGGGAGCTCGACCGAGAGATCGCCGCGCTCCTCGCCGAGACCAAGCACGGTCAGCAGGCCGCGAAGGACCTCGAATCGATCGACCGGAAGCTGGCCGAGCTGGACCGTCGGCTCGCCGGACTCGCCCACGAGGCCGACGGGCTCGCGTTCGATCCAACCGCCCACCAGGCGGCGCGGGCGGCCCTCGTCGACGCCCAGGGACGCCTCGACGCCGCTCGCCGCGGCGAGCGAGAGGCCGCGAACGTCTTCGCGTCGGCGGAGAAGGAAGCCACGGGTCTCGGCGGGCGGCTCCAGGAAGCGCGAGAGACGGCGCGGCTGGTGGACGAGCTGCGCTCCGACGCCCGGTACCTCGAGCGCACCGCGATGCTGCTCGACGGGTTCCGGGACCACCTCGTGGCGCGCGTCGGGCCTGAGCTGTCACGGGAGGCCGAGGCGCTCTTCCGAGAGCTCACGAACAACGAGTACGACGACCTGAAGATCGACGAGGAGAGCCTCGCGATCCAGATCGCCGACGGAGAGACGTACTTCGCCGTGGAGCGCTTCTCCGGATCGGAGGCCGACCTGGCGAACCTCGCGCTGCGGGTGGCCATCTCGACGCACCTGTCGCGCGTGTCGGGCGCCGATCTCGGGATGATGGTGCTCGATGAGGTGTTCGGCTCGCTCGATCAAGAGCGTCGGGACCTCATGGTGCGCACGATGGGCGGTCTGGCGGGGCGGTTCCACCAGCTCTTCGTGATCACCCACGCCGAGCAGCTGAAGGACCAGTTTCCGGTGGCGATCCAGGTCGCCAAGTCCTCACGCCGCCGGAGTGTCGCCGTCGTCACGTGACGAGCCGGGTTCCAGCGCAGGCGTGCCCGATCGGACCCGGGGGACGCGCCGACTACGATGGCACGATGTCGGACCCGAAGCTCACGCCGCGACGAGCGACCGACTCCGAGGTGACCCTCACCCAGCTGATGGAGATCACGGACGCGAACGTCGCCGGCAACGTTCACGGCGGTGTGATCATGCGGCTCGTCGACACCTGCGGCGCCCTGGCCGCGATCCGCCACGCGGGCGGCCTCGCCGTGACCGTGGCGATCGACGAGATGACCTTCCTCCAGCCGGTCCACATCGGCGAGCTCCTCGTGCTGAAGTCGTCGGTGAACGACGTCGGCCGCACCTCGATGGAGGTCGGCGTCCGAGTCGAGGCGAACAACCCGGTCACCGGGCGAACCAAGCACGCGAACAGCGCGTACGTCGTGTTTGTGGCCGTCGACGACGAGGGCCGCTCGCGACCCGTTCCTCCGCTCGTCGTCGAGACCGACGCCCAGCGCCGCCGCCAGCGCGAGGCCCGGCTCCGCCGCCTGGCGCGGCTCGCCCACAAGGAAGCCGTGAAGGCTCAGCGCGCCACCCGGCCACCGGTCGAGTGACGGTTTCGTCAGCCCGCGGGTCGGGCCGGCGTCGATACGCTACGTGGGAGGATGGAGGCGGACCCGTCGAAAGGGAGCGCCCGCCATGACGACCGACCTCGACGGCGCCCGAGGGCGGATCGAGACCGCCGCGGGCCCGGTGGATCTCTATCGGCTCGGCTGGCTTGCGGACCGGGGGATCGGCGACGACGCCCGCCTTCCGCACACGGTGCGGATCCTGCTGGAGAACCTGCTCCGACGAGCCGGGACGCGCGACGTGCAGGACGACGACGTCGCCGCGCTCGCCGCATGGCCCAACCCGGCCCGCGACATCGCGTTCATGCCGGCCCGCGTGCTGATGCAGGACTTCACCGGCGTGCCGGCCGTCGTCGACCTCGCAGCGATGCGAAGCGCCACCGAACGGGCGGGAGCCGATCCGACCTTGGTGAATCCGTTGATCCCCGTCGATCTGGTGATCGACCACAGCGTGCAGGTGGACCTGTTCCGCACGCCGGAGGCGTACGAGCGCAACATCGAGTTCGAATACCGGCGGAACGGGGAGCGGTACGCGCTGCTGCGGTGGGCCCAACAGGCGTTCGAGGGCCTGCGCGTCGTTCCGCCGGGCGCCGGCATCTGCCACCAGGTGAACCTGGAGCACCTCGGGCAGGTGGTGTCGATCCGCGACGGCGTCGCGATCCCCGACACGCTCGTCGGCACCGACTCGCACACGACGATGGTGAACGGGCTCGGTGTCTTGGGCTGGGGCGTCGGCGGCATCGAGGCGGAGGCCGCGATGCTCGGCCAGCCCATGTTCCTACCGGATCCCATCGTGATCGGCATCCGAGCCGTCGGCGCGCTGCCGCCGGGCACGACCGCGACCGACCTCGTGCTCACGCTCACCGAGATGCTCCGCGCCCACGGCGTCGTCGGCAAGTTCGTCGAGTTCTTCGGGGACGGGCTGTCGTCACTGTCGGTTCCCGACCGGGCCACGCTCTCGAACATGTGCCCCGAATACGGCGCGACGGCCTCGTACTTCCCCGTCGACGCGGAGGTCCTGCGCTACCTCGCGTTCACGGGTCGCGGGGACCGCGTCGACCTGGTCGAGCGCTATGCGAAGGAGCAGGCGATGTTCCGTCGGGACGGAGACCCGGAGCCGGCATTCACCGAGATCCTGGACCTCGACCTGTCGTCGATCGTGCCCTCGCTCGCCGGGCCCAAGCGTCCTCAGGACCGTGTGCCGCTGCCCGGCGTGTGGGACTCGTTCCTCGCCGCCTTCCGCAACCACGTGGAGCCCGACCCGAAGGCGGACGAGATCGGCCGGTTCATGGCGGAGGGAGGCAGCACCCGCGTGGAAACGATCCCCGGGGGGAAGGTCGTGCTCGACGATCCGAACGTCCCCCTTCGCGATGACGTCGTGAGGGACGGATCCGTCGTGATCGCCGCGATCACGTCGTGCACGAACACGTCGAACCCGTCCGTCATGGTGGCGGCGGGCCTGCTCGCGAAGAAGGCGGTCGAGGCGGGGCTGGACACGAAGCCGTGGGTGAAGACGTCGCTCGCGCCGGGCTCGCGGGTCGTGACCGACTACCTGGACCGCGCGGGGCTCACGCCGTACCTGGACAAGCTCGGCTTCGCGCTCGTGGGCTACGGCTGCACGACCTGCATCGGGAACTCCGGGCCGCTCATCGCCGACGTGGCGAAGTCCGTCGAGGAGGGGGACCTGAACGTCGTCGCCGTGCTCTCCGGCAACCGGAACTTCGAGGGACGCGTGCATCCGCAGGTGCGGGCGTCGTACCTCGCGTCGCCACCGCTCTGCGTCGCCTACGCGCTCGCCGGACGGATCGACGTCGATCTCACGACCCAGCCGCTGGGCGAGGGCGAGCGGGGGCCGGTGTTCCTGAGCGATCTGTGGCCGGCTCCCGATGAGGTCGGCCGGGCCATCGAGGCGTCGATCACGGGTGAGCAGTTCGTGCGGGAGTACGCGCGGATCTGGGAGGGCGACGAGCGGTGGCGGGCGCTGCCCACGCCGGGGGGGCCGACGTACGCCTGGGACGTTCAATCGACCTATGTCCGGGAGCCCCCGTTCTTCGAGGCGCTCGACGCACCCACGCTGGTCGGCGACATCGAGGCGGCGCGCGTGCTCGTGAGGGTCGGCGACTCGATCACCACCGACCACATCTCGCCGGCAGGCTCGATCAAGGTCGACTCCCCGGCCGGGCGGTATCTCCGGGAACGCGGCGTGGAACCGCGGGACTTCAATTCCTACGGCTCGCGCCGTGGGAACCACGAGGTGATGATGCGGGGCACGTTCGCGAACATCCGGCTGCGCAACGAGCTCGCGCCGGGGACCGAGGGATCGTGGACGACGCATCTGCCGAGCGCCGAGGTGACGAGCGTCTTCGAGGCCGCCGAGCGGTACCGCGCCGAGGGGGTCCCGCTCGGCGTGTTGGCCGGCAAGGAGTACGGCAGCGGATCCAGCCGGGACTGGGCGGCGAAGGGTCCGAGCCTGCTCGGCGTGCGCTTCGTCCTTGCCGAGAGCTACGAGCGGATCCACCGGTCGAACCTGGTCGGGATGGGGGTCCTGCCCCTCGAGTTCAAGCCCGGCGACACGGCCGCCTCTCTCGGCCTCACGGGACGGGAGACGTTCTTCGTTCGGGGCCTCGCCGATGGAGTGACCCCCCGGCAGGTGGTGGAGGTGGAGGCACAGCCCGACGATGGGCCGTCGCTGGCCTTCGGCGCCACCGTGCGGATCGATGCCCCCGCCGAGGTCGAGTACTACTCGCGAGGCGGGATCCTGCGGATGGTTCTGGGCGACATGCTCGCCGCCTCGTCGTAGGACGGCCCTTCGCCACCGACGACGCGCGAGTCCGCGTCAGGCGAGCTTCGCGGTGAGGATCGGCGTCGTCGTCGGCGCCGACGGACACGACGACGACTCCACGGTCACGGCCATGAGGTGCACGCCGGTCGGGTCGACGGGAAGGACGGTCGCGATCGTGCCGGCGGTCGGCGTGAGACAGCCGGCCGACGTCGGTGCGTTGCCATGGAACGTCCAGACCTCGTACACCTTGCCGGCGCCGGGGTCGGGGGCTCCCGACCCCCACAGCACGAGCCCGGACCGCCCCGGCGTGTACGCCATCGAGAGCTGAGGACCTCCCGGCGCGCCCGTGAACCGGACGATGGTCTGGGTCGGGGACGCCGCGACGACCGGCGTCGCCCCTCGACGAGAGAGGATCGCGACGCTCGCCACGACGAGGACGAGGGCCGCGGCCGCGGCCGTGATCGCCGTCACCGTCCGCGTTCTGCGGACGCGCCGCGCGGCGAGCTCGTCGGTCACCGGCGGGACGGGGACCGTCGTTCCGGGGGCGGGCCGATCGCGTTCGGCTCCGGCGAGGGCGAGGATCGCGTCGGCGACCGCGGGATCGATCGGAGACGGGTCGAGAACCGATCCCAGCCATCCGGCCGCGTCGTTGAGCTCGGACTCGAGCCGCCGGCATTCGGTGCAGTCGCCGTGGGCGGCCATCTCGCGCTCCAACAGCGCGACGTCGTCTCCGTCGAGCCCGTCGAGCGCCCGCACCGAGAGCAGCTCCTCGATCAGCGAGTGGTCGCGCATCATGGCTGCAGCCCCCCGAGGGCGGCACGCAATCGCCGCATCGCGAGCAGGGTCCGGGACTTCACGGTGCCCAGGGGGAGGCCGGTCCTCTCGGCGATCCGCGTCTGGGAGAGGCCGTCGAAGTACATCATCTCGAGCACCTCGCGCTGCCCCGCCGGTAGGGTGGCGAGCGCGGCCTGCACGGCGCGGCGTTCCGAGGGACGGTCGAGGCGCACGGCAACCTCGTCCGCGTGATCGACCTGTTCCTCGGCCGCGTCTGCGATCGAGTCTTCGGCGCGGCGGCGGTACGCCTCCTCGCGGCGGACGAGGTCTACGGCGCGGTGATGCACGGTCCCCATCAACCAGGACCGCACCGACCCCCGATGCTCGTCGTAGCCGTCGGGGTTCTTCCAGACGGCCAGGAACGCTTCCTGCACGATCTCCTCCGCGAGGTTGGCCTGTCGCACGACCCGCAGGGCAAGGGCCTTGGCCGCGGGCGCGTGCCGCGCGAACAGGCCGCGGAACGCGTCCTCGTCGCCGTCGCGCAACCGCCGCACGAGGTCGCGGTCGGGCGTCTCTGGGACGTCAGACGTTCCCAACGACGCGCTCCACGCACGGCCGGGTGTTGCGATCGCGTTGGGCGGGAGGACCCTCTGCGATGCGAGCGCCGATCACGAGAGATTCGCAGCTCATGG
>JALYLM010000067.1 GCA_030774235.1 Actinomycetota bacterium | reverse complement strand
AGCCCGAGAAGGACGCTGGGACGGGTTCGGTGGAGGCGAACCCCTGGTGATCTCTTCTCCCCCCACTGACGGGTTCGCGTCCTGCATCGAGTATGCGCAGGTTGAAGCCGAACTGTCGCGATTCCCGCGAAGATGGTTCCGACGTGCTCGACACCCGCGACAGCAGAATGAACTCGATCGTTTCGGGATGCGAGCCGGCGAGCGACCGCGGGCCGATCCTGATCGGCGGTCCTACGTGAGAGAGCACGCCTCACCGTTCTGTCAATTTCGCGACCACGCAGCATGGGTGTGCGTCTCGACTCGACCCAACTGCGAAACTGCTCGGACCGGTATGGCGTCGAATCGCGGATCCCAGCGCCTTGCCAAACAAACGAAACGACGCCGGGCTGATAGTCGGCGCGACCGCGCCGAAAGGTACCCCGGGCTATGGGGGCAACGCTCGGACCTGGCGTGCGGTCAACCGGGCGGTCGCCGGTGCGAGCCTCAGCCCGACCATCGCGATTGGCCCCGCGACCCAGAGGGTCTGTTTCAGCAGCTCGACCGAGAGGTGACCGTCGTTTCCTTCCGAGATCCGAAAGATCGTTCCCAGTTCGGTCCGATAGACACCGGTCTCGGTCACAGTCTCGACCCTATGCCTCCCGGCGCTCCGAATACAGGTCTCGCGATGTAGGAGGCGGCGTTCCTCCTGATACACGCCGTTTCCGGCATGCTGGTTAGCGATGCTTGGCTCCGATCACTCGTTCGTGTTGCCGAGGAACCTTGAGGAGGCGGCGAAGCAGGACGGGCGGGAGGCGTGGTTGGGCACACTGCCGACTACCGTCGCCACACTGGCGGAGCGGTGGTCGCTCACCGTGGGAGCGCCCTTCCAGCCGGGTGGTGAGACGGCGTGGGTGGCGCCGTGCGCGACGCCACCGGCAACGAGATGGTGATGAAGGTGGGATGGCGCCACCCTGAGTCGCAGCACGAGGCGGAGGGACTTCGCGCGTGGGCAGGGCAAGGTGCGGTTCGCGTGTACGCCATCGAGGAGCTCGGTGACACCGCGGCCTTGCTCCTCGAGGTGTGTCGGCCCGGAAGCGCGTTGGCCTCTCGACCCGAGGCAGAGCAGGACCTTGTTGTCAGCGATCTCCTTCCGCGGCTCTGGAGTGTCCCGACACCCGGGCGCCCCTTCCGCTCTCTCCAGGTCATGTGCGATCAGTGGGCCGACGAGTTCGAGATGAAGGTCGCAGGCGGAAGAGGCAGCCTCGATTCCGGGCTGGCCCGCGAAGGCATCGCTCTGTTCCGCTCGCTCCCGTCAACCGCAGACCGCGAGGTATTGCTCTGCACCGATCTGCATGCCGAGAACGTGCTCGCTGCGGAACGAGAGCCATGGCTCCTCATCGATCCAAAGCCGTACATCGGGGATCCCACGTACGACCCGCTGCAGCACCTTCTCAACTGTGAGGAGCGACTCCGAGCCGATCCACGAGGGCTCGCCACCCGGTTGGCGGATCTGCTCGACCTCGATCGAGACCGGCTCGTCCTCTGGCTGTTCGCCCGCTGCGTGCAGGAGTCGCCCGATTGGCCTCTTCTCTCCGAGATCGCGCTTCAACTCGCTCCCCGGTGAGAGCGGCACCCGGAACGACACGCTGCTCTCGAAATGGGGTCCCGTCGCCCCGGAGCGAGATGCAGGCGTCGTATCCTTCCGACATCACGACGTGCTCGACGCCAGCGAGACGCGGCAAGGGGAGATGCCCATGACGGACACAACTCCGGACGTGATCACCGCGTACGGCGCATGAGCATCCCTCAGGGCGGGATCTTCGCGCTGGGAACGGCCTCTCACGCGTACCTCGAATTCGACGCTCGGCCCGAGCGCGGGGGAGACCTGGTCGGGACGATCTCGGCCCTTCGTGAGCCGAGGACGACGATGGGAGGCGTGAACCTCGTGGCTGGGTTCAGGCCCGAGCTCTGGCGAGAGGTGACACCCGACGACGCACCGGTCGAGGTCGAGGGATTCAACGAGAGCCTGGTCGGCGTCGAGGGCTTCGTGATGCCGGCAACGCAGCGCGATGCCCTGTTGTGGCTCTCGGGAAGCGCGTACGACGTCATCTTCGATACGGCGCGCGAGGCGATCGCCGAGCTCGACGGCCTGGCTTCGGTGGCCGACGAGACCTCGAGTTGGCCCTATCGACACGACCGCGACCTGACCGGCTTCATCGACGGGACCGAGAACCCCACGCTGATCGATGCCCCAGAGATCGCCCTGATCCCGGACGGGGGGCCGGGCGCATCGGGAACCATCCTGCTCCTGCAGAAGTGGGTCCACGACGCGGCTGCGTGGGAGTCGCTGCCGGTTGCCCAGCAGGAGCACGTGATGGGGAGGACGAAACTCGACGGCGTCGAGCTCGACGACAAGGCACCCGAGTCCCACGTCGGAGCCACCGACCAGGAGCGCTTCGGCAAGATCTTTCGGCGCAACATGCCCTACGGAACCGTCACCGACCACGGCACGATGTTCGTCGGCTTCGCAGCCGAGCAGCGACGGCTCGCCGCGATGCTCGAGAGCATGGCCGGCGTGACCGATGGGGTCCGCGACGCTCTCACGCGCTACACCCGACCGATCAGTGGCGCCTACTACTTCGTCCCGTCCACGGAGAGCCTTCAACGACGCATCGGAGTCGCGGGCTCCGAGAGGGTCTAGGGGCGCGCATGCGTTGGCTGACGCTTCCTGCCGGCGTGCTGGTCCTCATCTTCACGCTGCTCGACGTCTTTCGGACCCTCGTCATGCCGAGAGCCGCCAGAGGCCGCTATCGCTTGTCGCGCCTGGTCTTCATCGGGCTCTGGCGTCCCTGGCGTTGGATCGCGCTCCGTGCGCGAACGGAACAGGGTCGAGAGCGTCTCCTCGCCGGCGCCTCCCCGATGTCCCTGTTCCTCCTCCTGTCGGTCTGGGCCGCGCTCTGCCTCCTCGGGTATGGGCTCTTGCTGTGGAGCCCGGCGTTCGTCCACGGCATTCACGGAGCGAGCAGCGGCGGCTTCGGGACGGCGCTCTACTTCAGCGGAACCTCGCTCTTCACGATCGGGTTCGGCGACGTCGTGGCGACGGGAGCCACGAGGACGGTCGTGATCCTCGAGGGCGCGACGGGCCTGGGATTGATCGCGGTCGTCATCTCGTACCTGCCCGTCCTGTACCAGGCGTTCAACCGCCGCGAGGTCGGGGTCCTGCTGCTGGACGCCCGGGCGGGGGCCCCGCCATCCGGACCGGAGCTGCTTCGGCGAGCCGGCGGCCAGGGCGTCCGGCATTCCCTGCCTCGACTGTTCCGCGAGTGGGAGAGGTGGGCGGCCGACATCCTTGAGACCCATCTGACCTATCCATTCCTCGCGTTCTTCCGCTCACCGCACGACAACACTTCCTGGGTGACGTCGCTCGGCGCGGTCCTCGACGCAGCGACGCTCGTGCTGTCCTGCGTCGACGACGAGGGGGCGTGCGCGGATGCTGCCCGCATGCTCTACGCAACGGGCACGCACGCGGTCGAGGACCTCTTCTTCTACTTCCGGCTCCCCGAGCGCGAGGGATCGATCGAACGCGCAGAGTTCGATCACGTGTTCGCGGATCTCGGGGCGGTAGGCATCCCACTGCGGGGGATCGACGAATCGTGGAAGGTCTTCAGCGAGATGCGTGCGGCCTACGGCGCTCGGCTCAACGCGTTGGCCCTCAGGATCGCAGCGCCTCCGGCCCAGTGGCTGGGCGATCGCTCCACCCTTCCCCGTCCGGCGGGTGGTCGAACATTCGACTAAGCTGCTCAACTTCCTCGCAGACAACGACGGGCGCGGAACATTCCCTCGATGGAGTGCGCGAGTCGAAGGAGGATGACATGAAGACGAAGCAGAGTGCGGCGATCACCGAGCACGAGGCCACCCAGGTCAAGGGTGCGAACGCCACCCGGCGCGTGCCCGTCGTGTTCGTCCACGGTCTGTGGCTGCTGCCCAGCAGCTGGGATCGGTGGGCGGAGCTCTTCGAGAAGAACGGATACACGGCGTTGACGCCGGGCTGGCCGGACGACCCCGAGACGGTCCAGGAGGCCAAGGCGCATCCCGAGGTGTTCGCCAACAAGTCGGTGGGTCAGGTGGCGGATCACTTCGAGGACGTTATCCGCGGGCTGGACAAGAAGCCCGCCATCATCGGTCACTCTTTCGGCGGGCTGCTCACACAGATCCTCGCGGGTCGCGGGCTGGCGGCGGTGTCGGTCGCGATCGATCCGGCGCCGTTCCGAGGCGTGCTCCCGCTGCCGATCTCGGCGCTGCGGGCCGCATCGCCCGTACTCCGCAACCCTGCGAACCAGCACCGTGCAGTGCCGTTGACCTACGAGCAGTTCCGCTATGCCTTCGCCAACGCCGTGAGCGAGGACGAGGCCAAGCAGCTCTACGAAACCTTCGCGGTGCCGACCCCCGGCGAACCGCTCTTCCAGGCCGCGTCGGCCAACCTCAACCCGTGGACGGAGGCGAAGGTCGATACGAAGAATCCCGAGCGGGGCCCTCTGCTCATCATGGACGGTGAGAAGGACCACACGGTCCCCTGGGCCATCGCGAACGCGTCGTACAAGCGCCAGGCACGCAATAAGGGCGTGACCGAGATCGTCAAGATCCCGAACCGCGGTCATGCATTGACGATCGACAGCGGCTGGCGCGAGGTCGCCGACACGGCGCTCGCGTTCGTCCAGAAGCACGGTCCGAAGTCCGACCCGGCATGATCGACGCCGCCCCCCTGGCGCCGGGCACGGTGGCCCCCGACTTCGCGCTCCCCTCGACGCTGAGGAGACGGGTCGGCCCGGGTGACTTCCGCGGCCGGCCGGTGACCCTGGTGTTCTACCCGGCCGACTGGAGTCCGGTCTGTACCGACCAGCTGGCTCTGTACCAGGAGGTCATGCCCGAGTTCGAAAAGCACGGCGCAGCGCTGATCGGCATCTCGGTCGACGGACTCTGGTCTCATCTGGCGTTCGCCAAGGATCGGAATCTGCAGTTCCCGCTGTTGGCCGACTTCGAGCCCAAGGGGGACGTGTCTCGAGCCTACGGGGTGTACCGAGCCCAGGACGGAACGAGCGAGCGGGCCCTCTTCGTGCTCGACCCCGACGGGGTCGTGAGCTGGAGCTACGTCTCACCGACCGACGTGAATCCGGGCGCCGACGGGATCCTGCGAGCGCTCGAGGACCTCGCGGTGAAAGGAACGACGTCATGAGAGCCACGCAGTGGGAGGCCACGCTGACCCTCCCGGTGTCGGAGGACCGAGATCGCGTTCAGGGCTCCGCCGATGCTCGAGTGACCCTCGTGGAGTACGGCGACTACGAGTGTCCTTACTGTGGGGAGGCGTACCCGATCGTCAAGGACATCCAGGAGCGCATGGGGGAACAGCTGCGATTCGTCTTCCGAAACTTTCCCATCACGACCGCGCATCCCCACGCCCAGCATGCCGCCGAGGCGGCCGAGGCCGCGGCGGCGCAAGGTAGGTTCTGGGAGATGCATGACCACCTCTACGAGAACCAGCGACACCTGCAGGACCGTGATCTGCATTCGTACGCCGAAGCGCTCGACCTCGACCCCGACCTGTTCGACAAGGAGCTCACCGAGCACGTGCACGCCGATCGGGTACACGACGACTTCATGAGTGGCGTTCGAAGCGGCGTGAACGGGACCCCGACGTTCTTCATCAACTGCCTGCGCCATGACGACTCCTACGAATTCGAAACCTTGCTCCAGGCACTGCGGCGTGCGGCCGAGCCCGAAGGGAGTGCGTGAGGGATGGAGGATCAGGAGCCTCGCGACGCGGACGAGGGTGACGAGCTCGAGGCCGAGATCATGCAGGCCGATCACGCCTTCGCGACGGAGTCGGTCGGGACGACCGCCGAGGAGGCCCTAGAGGGTGAATCCCTCGACCAGCGTCTCGCGGAAGAGCGGCCGGACCGACCGAGCACCGACGAGGTCCTATCCGTGGTCGACGAGGGGCCGTCGGACGACGAGGAAGAGCTCGTCGGAGACGCGGTCATCGAGCGGGATGAGTTCGCCTCGCCCGAGGAGGCGGCGTTGTCCGTACGCGACAGCGTCCCGGGCGCGACGGACCACGACGATCCCCATCCCGAGGATGCCGACTGAGGCGGGCTCTCAGGGTCGAAGCAGGTACAGGCGGAAGAAGTCGTGCTCGATCGGGAGCACCTCGAACCGCGTGAATCCGGCGTCGCGGGCGTACCGCTCGAGGGTAGAGGCGCGCATGACGGTCCCGGTGCCGGCCGACGGCTGCTCGTACATCCCGGTCGGCAGGCAGTCGAAGATGCTCCAGCCGTAGAAGTACCGCTCGAGCGCGTCGGGCTCGCCCGTGAACCGATCGCGGGTCCGTTCGTCCACCACGAGCATCGCGCCATCGTCGGCGAGCGAAGCTCGCACCGCCGCCAGGACCTCGACAGGCCGCGCCATGTCGTGGGTGCACTCGAACGCGGTGGCGACGTCGAAGGGCGCCCGCGCGACGACCGCTGCGTCCTCCCGGTGGAACCGGACACGGTCCGCGACGCCTTCGGAAGCGGCGTTCTTCCGCGCGAGCTCGATCGAGATCTCGTCGGGGTCGATCCCATCCACGGTCACGCTCGGGTAGGCCTTCGCGATCGCGATCGAGGACCACCCGGTGCCGCAGCCGACGTCGACGACGCGTGCGGGGGGATCGGCCTCTAGCCGTTCGTGCAGCGGCGGGATGTTCGGGAGCCAGTCGTTCGGCAGCGTGGTGAGGAACACCGGCCGGTTGCTGGCCCCCTGACCCTCGATGTTATCGGTTCCGTAGGCGTCGTAGGGAACGCCGCGGCCGGTGCGGAACGCCTCGACCACCCGCTCGAACGCATTGGTGATGCTGTATAGCTGCGACACCGAGGCGCCCATGTAGGCGAGGGAATCGACGTCCAGCAGCACCTCGGCCCGGCCGGCCGGGAGCGTGAAGGTGACCGGATCGCGGTCGATGTCGGCCGCGACGATCCCCGCGGTCGTCTGCTGCTCGAGCCACTCCCGCGCATAGCGCTCCGCGATCCCCGCCCCCGACGCCAGCTCCTGCGGGGTCACCGGGCCCTCCGCAAGGGCCTCGTATAGGCCGAGGCGCTGGCCGAGGCGGATCGACAGCACGTCGAAATAGCCAAGGGCCGACTGAAACAGCCTCTCGGCGAAGGCGTCGCGCTCGGCGTCCCGGTCGGACATCAGGAAGCGAGCCTATCCTTCATGCCCCAGTCACGGAAATCGGAGCGGGGCTCGCTCCGGGATCGTCTACCGGGGCGACCGATATCGCTTCCGGGCGACGCTCGTACGAGGAGGGTGAGCGCGTGGGGAGCCTGCGCATCCGGGTCGTCGAAGACGCCGACGAGCTCGGCCGGGTCGGCGCCGACCTCGTGGCCGAGGTGATTGCCGCCGCCCCGACGGCCCCGATCGTGGTGGCGACCGGCCGGACCCCGATGGGCCTGTATGCCGAACTCGCGGCGCGTCGGCGCTCCGGTGTCCTCGAGACGACGGCGATCTCGGCGGTCCAGCTCGACGAGTATCTCGGTCTCGAGCCCGACGACCGGCGATCGCTGTTCGGATGGATGCGACGGAGCTTCTTGGAGCCGCTGGGCGTGAGCGACGAGCGGGTGATCCGGCTCCCGCTCGACGGTGATCTCGAGGAGGCCTGCGCCGCGTTCGACCGCGGATTGGAGGCTCGCGGGGCCCTCGACCTCGCGATCCTCGGGCTCGGCCGCAACGGGCATCTCGGATTCAACGAGCCGCCGAGCGACGCGGGGTCCTCGACGCGCAGGGTGGAGCTGTCATCCTCGACGATCGAGGCGAACGCTCGCTACTCGGACGACGGGGCGGACGTGCCCGCAACGGCCGTGACCTTGGGCCTGCGCCACCTGCTGTCGGCGCGGGCGATCGTGCTCGTCGTCTCCGGCTCGAGCAAGCGCACGATCGTGCACCGCGCCCTCGAGGGTCCGGTCGGGCCGGCGGTTCCCGCCTCGTTCCTCCGGGAGGCGAACGGCGACGTGACCGTGATCGTCGACCGGGCCGCATGGGCCGACGGATGAGCAAGCTGACGTTGCTCGGGTCGGGCGTGCGGGCCCCATTCGTCCTGCGAGGTCTCGCCGCCGGTGAGACCGAGCTCGGGCTCGACGAGGTCGTGCTGCACGACACCGACCTCGAGCGCCTGGAGCTGATGGCCGCTCTCGGCGGATACCTCTGCGCCGAGTGGGGCGCCGGATTCACGGTCCGCGGGGAGCCCACCCCCGAGGCGGCGATCGCCGGAGCGCGGTTCGTCTTCTCCGCCATCCGGCCTGGGCAGGAGGCGGCCCGCGCCGTCGACGAGGACGTGCCGCTGAAGCATGGCGTGCTCGGTCAGGAAACGACGGGCCCGGGCGGGTTCGCGATGGCGCTTCGAACGATCCCCGCGATGCTCCGCTACGCCCGATTGATCGAGGACGTGGCGCCCGACGCGCTGCTGGTGAACTTCACGAACCCCGTCGGGATCGTGATGCAGGCTCTCCACGACTATTCCCGGGTTCGCGCCGTCGGGATCTGCGACGGCCCGATCTCGATGCAGCGAAGCGTCGCGGCGTTCCTCGGTCTGCCCCGCGAACAGGTGCATGCCGACTACTTCGGGCTGAATCACTGCGGGTGGATCCACCGCGTCCTCGTCGACGGTCGCGATCACCTACCCGAGGTGCTCGAGCGGTTCGAGGAGCTCCAGGCGGCGGATGAGCAGTGGCGCCTGTTCGACCCCGACCTCGTGCGGGCGATCGGGATGCTGCCGATGGAATACCTGTACTTCTACTACTACCGCGACGAGGCCGTGGAACATATCCGCGGCTCGGGCAGCTCTCGAGGCCGACAGCTCCAGGCGCTCAACGACGCGCTGTGGCCGGTGCTTCGCGACTGCGTCGACGCGGGCGATCTGCCCGGCGCGCGCTCGGCGTGGGAACGCGCGATGGGTGAACGCGACGCCACGTACTTCGCACGGGAGCGCGGCGAGACCGTGCCGGATGACGCCGACGAGCCCGGTGACGTGTTCGAGGGGGAGGGCTACGCGGGGGTCGCGACCGCGGTGATGGCCGCGGCCGTGCAGCGTCGCAAGGTCCCGCTGATCTTGAACGTTCCCAACCGAGGTGCGATCGGGGGGCTGCGCGACGACGACGTCGTCGAGGTGACGTGCTTGGCCGACGAGCACGGCGCGCATCCGATCGCCCAGGGCGCCATGCCCGAGCCGGCGTTGGCGCTGGTCCGCCAGGTCAAGCTCTTCGAGCGGCTCACCGTCAGGGCTGCGGTCGAAGGCTCGTACGACGCGGCCCTCGGCGCGCTGCTCAACCATCCGCTCGTCGCCTCGTACCCTGCCGCGACGGCCATCCTCGACGACTACGTCGAGGGGCTCCCCGGTCTCATTCCTCCTCTGGTGTAGAGAACGCGGCCCCGCCGAGGTCCGCCAACCGCCGCTCGAGCAAGCGCCGCTCGGCGTCGTCGTGGACCAGCGCCAGCGCCCGGCGGTAGGCATCGCGGGCCTCTTCCGTTCGATCGAGACGGCGCAGCAGCTCGCCCCGTGTCGAGTGCAGGTAGCGATAGTCATGGAGGTCGAGGCGATCGACGATGTCGAGCCCGGCATCCGGACCCTCCGCCTCGGCGACCGCGATAGCCCTGTTCAGCTCGACGACCGGCGAGCCGGTAAGGCGGGAAAGCTCCCCGTAGAGGGCGGCGATCTGGGGCCAGTCGTGCTTCTCGTCGGCATGCAGGGACGCGATCGTCGCCTGCACCACGTAGGGACCCCGTCCGTGCAGAGCCAGGGCTCGATCGAGCACAGCCCGCCCGTCGGTGATCTGCGCCGTGTCCCAGAGCGAGCGATCCTGGTCGGCCAGCAACACGAGGTCGCCGCCCCGGAACCGCGCCTCTCGGCGGGCGTCGTGCAGCAGCATCATCGCCAGCAAGCCGTGCACCTCCGGCTCGTCGGGCATCAGCTCGGCGAGCGCTCGCCCGAGCCGCAGCGCTTCGGCCGCCAGATCGCCACGGCCACCGTAGCCCTCGTTGAAGATCAGGTAGACGACCGCGAGCACGGCGGCAAGCCGATCGGGAAGCAGGTGGGCGGGAGGCACGCGAAACGAGATCCCGGCGGCCTTGATCTTGCGCTTCGCACGCACCAGCCGCTGGGCCATCGTCGGTTCGGGAACCAGGAAGCCGCGGGCGATCTCGCCGGTCGTCAGGCCGCCGAGCGTCCGCAGGGTCAGAGCGACCTGCGCCTCGACGGCAAGTGCCGGATGACAACAGGTGAAGATGAGCTCGAGTCGCTCATCTGGAAATGTCGTCTCGTCCATCGTGGCCTCCGCTGCCTCGGGCACCTGCAGCAGGCGGGTTTTCGCGGCCAGCGTGCGATCGCGGCGGATGCGGTCGATGGCTCGGTTGCGCGCCGTCCTCACCAGCCAGGTCCCCGGGTTGGCGGGTGCCCCGTCGCGAGGCCAGCGCTCGGCGGCGATCGCGAAGGCCTCCTGCGCGGCTTCCTCGGCGAGGTCGAAGTCGCCGAGGAAGCCGATCAGCGCAGCCAGTACACGGCCCCACTGGTCCCGGAAGACCTGGTCGAGGATCGCTACCACTCCTTGATCGGGCGCACCTCGATCGCGCCGCCAAGGCGGGCCGCCGGGATTCGTGATGCCAGATCGATCGCGGCGTCGAGGTCGTCGGCCTCGTAGAAGAGGTACCCCCCGATGGCCTCCTTGATCTCGACGAACGGGCCGTCCGTGGTCAGCGTCTTGCCGTCCTCGACCCGCACGGTGGTCGCCGTTTCGGGGACGTCCAGCCCGAGGCCGGGTGTGACCCCGGGAGTCTGATTGATCGCCTGATAGTCGGCGAAGACGGCCTTCTGCTCGTCCTCCGAAAGTGTCGCCCACGCCTCCGGCGACTGCGGCGTCGGAGTGTCGCCCTGTTGGATCAGCAGCATGTACTTCATCGCTTCCCCCTTCCTTCCTGGACGGTCGCCCATAAGACGAATGGGATCGACGAAATCGACAGCTCCGCGGGAGGAAACGATAGCTTCGTTCGCGACCCCGCGGCAGCCTCCCGGCTGCGACCGACGGTCGATCAGATGCGGCGACGGTATCGAGCGATCGCGAGCGGCGCGAACACCACGACGATCACGACGAGGCTGATGAAGGCCTTCGTGAGTGGTGCCCCGAATGCCCCGCCCAACATCAGCCCCCGCGTCGCATCGACGACGAACGTGATCGGATTCACCTTCACGATGGCCTGCAGCCATCCCGGCATGGACCTGGACCCCGCGACGTTCGAGGAGATCGATCCGGCGTCCCTGAAAGGTGTCTCGACGCTCGTCCGCCTGTTCCGCGTTCGAGTGTCGGAGGGCAACGAGCGAGGGGGCGCCTGCAGGGTGTATCGCGCTCGGTGATCCCTGAGTTCGTCCACCGGCTTGACAGCCTCGCTCCCTCAGTGATATATAACCGATACATTCTAGAAGGGAATGGTTATCGATGCCGGTAGACCAGCTCGACTCCGTGTTCGGGGCGCTCGCGGATCCCACCCGCCGCGCGATCCTCGCACGGCTGATGCGGGGGGAGGCGACCGTCGCGGAGCTCACCGCGCCCTTCGCGGTATCGCAGCCGGCCATCTCCCGGCACCTCAAGGTGCTCGAACGGGCCGGGCTGATCTCGCGCACCCGCTTGGCGACCGCCCGTCTCAGCCACCTCGAGGCAGAGCCGCTTCGGGAGGCGACCAGGTGGCTGGCCACCTACCGGGAGTACTGGGAGGAGAGCTTCGACCGGCTCGAAGAGCTGATCGCCGCACTGCAGGACGACGACGCCGACCCGCCACTCGGGGATGGCCGGGAAGAAGGGAGCACGTGATGAGCACGACGCAGATCACCGCGGAAGCGGGGAAGCACGGGGTGCAGACGACAAGGGAGTTCGACGCGCCGCGAGAGCTCCTCTTTCGGGCGTTCACCGAGCCGGACCTCCTCGTCCAGTGGCTCGGACCGCGGAAGTACGTAATGGAGATCGACCGGTACGAGGTCCGCGACGGCGGCACGTGGCGCTACATCCACCGCGACGACAACGGGAACGAGTTCGGATTCCACGGCGTCTTCCACGGCACACCGTCGCCCGAACGCGTCGTACAGACCTTCGAGTTCGAGGGCTATCCCGGACATGTGTCGCTGGATACGGCCACCTTCGAGGAGACCGAGGGCAAGACCTTGCTGCGGATCAACTCCGTCTTCCAGTCGGTCGAGGACCGCGACGGGATGATCGCGTCCGGGATGGAGGAAGGCATGAACGAGGGGTTCGACCGCCTCGATGAGCTCCTCGCAAAGCTCGTCGCGAACGGCTGAGAACACACCCGGATACCGAAAGGAGACAGCGCCGTGAAGGAGATCACTCCGTTCCTGTGGTTCGACGACAACGCTGAAGAGGCGATGAACTTCTACGCCTCGATCTTCCCCGACTCGATGGTCCTCGACGTGACTCGCTACGGCGAAGCGGGCCCCGGAACGCCAGGCACGGTGATGTCCGCGACATTCCGACTCCGGGGCCAGGAGTTCATGGCGCTCAACGGTGGTCCGGAGTTCGCGTTCACGGAGGCCATCTCGTTCTTCGTGGGCTGCGAGACGCAGGACGAGGTCGACGAGCTGTGGGAGAAGCTCTCCGAGGGCGGAGAGGAACAGCAGTGTGGCTGGATCAGGGACAGGTACGGATTGTCGTGGCAGATCGTCCCGACCAGGTTGGGTGAGCTGTTGAGCGACCCCGATCCTGCAAGGTCCCAGCGGGTCATGGCGGCCATGTTGCAGATGGGCAAGATCGACATCGAGGGACTGCAGCGGGCGTACGACCAAGCGTGACTCGGGTGGTGGCGGTTCGGCGACTCTCGCTGTAACCGACTCTCACGGGCGGTACCCTCGGACGAACCTGCCGAGGAGCTCCTTCACGTGATAGACCCGGATCCGAGCACCGCCGCCCTCGCGCCGCTGCTCGAGGCCTTCTCGCCGATGGCGCTGCACGTGCACCGGGCTTCGGGCCCGGTCGTGGGACGTCAGATCGAGCAGGACGCGATCCGCCAGGAGCTCGCCTCCGCGAGGAGCGGCCGGCTCGCCGCGCTCACCCTCGAGGGCGAGCCGGGCATCGGGAAGACCCGCCTGCTCGTCGCGGCCGGCGAGATGGCCGCGGCCGCGGGGTTCACGACGATCGCGGTCACCGCGGACGAGGAGCTCCGGGGACCGTTCTTGCTGGCGCGGTCGATCGTCGGATCGACCGAGACCATCCGGGCGGCCGAGCAGCGTCCCGACACCGCCGAGGCGCTCGCGAGATGCCTCGACGCGATGTCCGGCCAGGACGATCCCGGACTCGCGACCCTGCCGGCCGACCGGCGGCTGCTGCGCACCTTCGACCTTGGCGCCGTCGCGTTCCGCTCGGTCGCCAGCGACCGACCCCTCGCCGTGCTGATCGATGACCTCCAGTGGAGCGACGACGACAGCCTGCGCCTGCTCCGATACGTGGTCCGCTCCGACGCCGCGAGCCCGATCTTCCTGATGTTCGCGATCCGCCCCGAGGAGTTCGCACTGGTGACGGAAGCCGTGAACCTGATCGCCGACATGGACCGGATGGGGCTGGTCCGGCGCATGAAGGTCGACCGGCTGACACAACAGGAGACCCGGGAGCTCCTCGGCTCGGTCCTGGTCGGCCCGGTCGACGCGAGCGGCGCGGCCGTGATGCACGCGCAGGCCGAGGGCGTCCCGTTCATGGTCGAAGAGATGGCGCGCGCCTATCGCGACGGCGGCATGATCCAGCAGGTCGACGGCGTCTGGCGGCTCGCCCGCAATGCGGACCGGCTCGTGCCCTCCGCGGTGAAGACGCTCATCTCCCGGCGGGCCGCGCATCTTCCCAACGAGACCAAGGAGCTGCTCGCCGACGCGGCCGTGCTGGGCCGCCACTTCAGCCTGAAGGACCTGCGCGAGGTCGAGCTTCGCGTGAACGATGACCACAACGCGCCGGAGTCCGACGCGTTGGCGAGGACATTCGATCCCGCCGTCTCGGCCGGCCTGCTCGTCGAGCACGCGGACGACTCCGCCGCCGACTACAGCTTCCAGCACGAACAGGTGCGCGACTTCGCGGCGGCGACCCTCACGGCCGCACGGCGTCGCGCGATCCATGCTGCGATCGTGGAGCTGTTGCTCGCGGGCGAGCCCTCGCCGGCGAGCCTGCCCTTGCTCGCGCACCACGCGAAAGCGGCCGGCGATGCGGCCGTGTGCGTTCGCTTCTCCGTAGAGGCGAGTCGCAACGCGCTGGCCGCGAACGCGCCCGAGGAGGTCCTCCGCGTCGTCGACGTCGCGCTCTCCTCCGCGGCGTCGTCACAGGAGCGGGTGGACCTGCTCGAGGCGCGTGACCGCGCGTTCGACATGCTCCGGCGTCCCACCGACCGGCTCGAGGGTCTGGCCGAGCTCGCCGCGCTGGCGGATGCGCTCGGAGACTCTCACCTGGAGCTCGACGTCCGCCTGCGCCGGGCAGCCGCGCTCCGCACCGCCGAGGAGTACGACCGCGCCGCGCAGCTCGCTCGAGAGGTCCGGGAGCTCGCCTCGGAACGACAGGACAGGACCGCGGAGTTGGCGGCGAGCATGGAGCTGGGGCAGGACCTCATCCACGCAACGGCGGGGGAAGCCTTCACCCCCGCCGACCGCGAGGTCGACCTGGACGGAGCGGACCAGGCCTTCCGCGCCTCGATCGAACTCGCGCGTCTGCTCGGCGACGACGCGACGTTGGCCGCTGCCCTTCGGGAGACCGGCGTCGTTCAGCTCGGGAGGGTCCGGGCGTGGTTCGTCGAGCAGGTGCAGACCGGCGCGCATATCGCTATCGCCCAGCGGGTGGCTGGGGGTGAGGTCCTCGAGGACATCATGCCCGAGCTCCCGATCGCGTCGAACGCGTACGAGGCCTCCGGGCTGTTCCAGGAGGCGCTCGAGCTGTTCGAGCGACTCGGCGACCGGCGCGGGGCGATGGCCACGATCATCGCGATGGCCTACCTGAGCTGGGCGGCCGACATCCACCTCGGCTCGGGCTCCGCGCGCCACATCGAGGAGATCCGCCGGTTGACGTCGAAGGCGCAGGCGTTCACGAACGAGAGCGAGCGCGCGCTGTTCGAGGCGCAGATGCTCTACGGCGTCCATGTGTTCGCGCGGGCGAAGGTGATCCCCGACCTCGCGCTTTCGCGCGGCGAGCAGGCATACGCGCATGCGAGGGAGATGGGCGACCGCTCACTCGAGTTCCTGGCGGCCGGTGGCACCGCCATGGCGCACGCCGACATGGGGGAAGTGGACCGGGCGATGGCGTGGATCGAGAGAGCCGCGGCGGTCGCCTCGGAGCACCCGACGCCGCTGCGCGCACGGCGCCTCGAGACGTGGCGCGGGATGGTGGATGCGGCCGCGGGCGACGCGACGGGGATGCGGCAGCACCTGGAGCGAGCCGTGCAGCTCGGTGCCCAGGCCGGGCACCCGGCCGCGCGGTGCGAGGCACTCGCGCGACTGGCGTTGCAGGCATCCAGACTGGGAGCCGAACGCGAGGACGACGAGCTGCTCGACCTCGGCGAGCGCGCGGCGAAGGGAGCGGCCGCGCTCGCGGACGGGCTTCCCGGGCATCCGCCGTGGGGAGCACAGGCGAGCGCGGCGCTCGCCCGCGTCGAACTCGCGCGAGGCCGGACCGACGAGGCTGCCGACCACGCGCGGTCGGCTCTCACGAACCTGCAGTCCGCCATGCACGAGGACCACGATCTCGATGTGGCCGTGGCGGTCGCGAACGCGTTGATCGCCGCCGATGCCCCCGAGTGGGAGATGGTGCGGCCAGACCTGCAACGGACGCTGGCGATGATCGCGCAGCGGACGGTGGACGAGGAAGTCCGCGTGCGGTGGTTCCGAAGCCCGATCGGGCGTGAGCTCACTCGGCTGGCGGGATCGATCGAACAGGTCCCCACCGGCAACGGCGACGAGCCCGAAGGGGCGGACACGGCCCTGCTCAAGAGCCTGGTCCAGGGAAAGACGAACGGGGAGATTGCCGAAGAGCTGGGCATCGACGAACGGGCGGTGATCCGGCAGCTGGGGGAGCTGTACGCGCGAATCGGGGCATCGTCGCGCGCGGAGGCCACCGCGTTCGCGTTCCGGGAGCGCGTGCTGTGATCGAGGACGACCGGTGCCGCTGAGGGCGCGCGTCGATCGTCACCGGTGCATCGGCGCCGGCACGTGCATCACGATCGCGCCCACCGCCTTCGACTGGCACGAGGGCGACTTCGCGAAGGCCGGCGTCGTGGATCCGTCGAGCGTCGAGGATGAGCTGCTGCGTGAGGCAGCCCTCGCCTGCCCGACGGGCGCGATCACGGTCGAAGAGGTGGAGGAGCTCCTGCCTTGGCAGCTCCGCGGCAAGGAGGCGCCTCGTCGCGTCGAGAAGACGTTCATGTTCACCGACATCGAGGGGTCGACGAACCTGGTCGAGGCCCTGGGGGACGAAGCCTGGCAGGGCGTGCTCCGCTGGCACGACGAGACGCTGCGGTCCCTGTTCGCCGAGCACCGAGGCGAGGAAGTCGTGGCGACTGGCGACGGGTTCTTCGTCGGATTCGACTCGCCCGACCACGCCCTCGCCTGCGCGGTCGCGATCCAACGGCGCCTCGCCGAGCACCGGCGGACCGCTGGCTTCGCGCCCAAGGTCAGGATCGGGGTGCACGCGTCGGGGGCGACACAGGTGGGGAAGAACTTCTCGGGTAGGGGTGTGCACGAGGCGGCCCGGATCGCCGCGCTCGCCGACGGCGACCAGATCCTGTCCAGCACGGCGACCGCTGCGGACGGGAGATTTCCGACCTCGGCGCCGCGGACGGTCACCCTCAGAGGAACGTCCGAGCCCGTCGAGATCGTGACGGTGGACTGGTCCTAAAACCCCTCCCCGGGCGGCGCCGTATCGGAATACGCTGGCAGCCTCGCTGGTTGCGAGCGCATGTCTCGTGTCGAAAGGCGGGTGAACCGGGTGGCGTTCGAAGGAGAGCTGTACGCGAGGCGGTGGTTGGCGCTTCTGGTGCTCTGCCTGAGCCTCGTGATCATCGCGATGGACAACACGGTGCTGAACGTGGCGCTGCCCACGCTCGCCCGAGACCTGCACGCCACCGAGAGTCAGCTGCAATGGATGGTCGACGCGTACGTCCTGGTCTTCGCGGGCCTCCTGCTCACGATGGGCGCGATCGGTGACCGGTTCGGCCGCAAGCTCGCGCTAAACATCGGGCTCGTCGTCTTCGTGACGGGCTCGCTTGCCTCGGCGTTCGCGGGAACGGCCGACCTGTTGATCGCCGCCCGCGCATTCATGGGTCTGGGCGGCGCGCTCATCATGCCGTCGACGCTCTCGATCATCACGAACACGTTCCCGCCGCATGAGCGCGGACGCGCCATCGGCATCTGGGCGGGCGTTGCGGGCCTGGGCATCGTGCTCGGCCCGGTCGTCGGAGGATGGTTGCTCGGTCGATTCTGGTGGGGTTCGGTCTTCCTCATCAATGTCCCGGTCGTCGCGACGGCCATCCTCGCGGGCTGGCCTCTCGTTCCCGAGTCCCGCGACCCGAACGCGACGCCGCTGGATCCCGTCGGCGCCGCGCTCTCGATCGCCGCCCTCGTGACGCTTGTCTACGGCATCATCGAGGCCCCGCGTTACGGATGGACGGACGCGCACACGATCGCCGCCATCGGGATCGCCGTCGTGCTCCTGGCGGTGTTCATCTGGTGGGAGCTGCGAAACGTTCACCCGATGCTGCAGATCTCGTTCTTCCGCAATCCACGGTTCAGCGCGGCGAACGTATCGATCACGCTCGTGTTCTTCGCGCTGTTCGGGACGATCTTCGTGCTGACGCAATACCTCCAGTTCGTGCTGGGATACACGCCGTTGGAGGCGGGTGTGCGGGTCATGCCGATCGGCACGATGATCGTAGCGGCCCCAGTGAGTGCCCGGCTCGTCGAGAAGTTCGGCACGAAGGCGATCGTCGCGATCGGCCTCTCCGTCGTCGCCACCGCCCTGTGGCTCGCCTCGACCGTGGGGCCGACGAGCGGATACGGGCTGGTGGCGATCGTGCTCCCCCTCCTAGGGATCGGGATGGGCCTGACCATGGCGCCCGCCACGGAGTCGATCATGGGCTCGCTGCCGCTCGCGAAGGCGGGCGTCGGGTCGGCGATGAACGACACCACTCGGCAGGTCGGAGGGGCGCTGGGCGTCGCCGTCGTGGGAAGCGTCGTCTCCTCGTCGTACGCGAGCGCGATCGCGCCGGCGCTGCACGGGCTGTCCGCGCCGGCCGCCGCCGCAGCCAGCGATTCGATCGGCGCAGCCCTGGCCGTGTCGACACAGGCCGGGCCGGCGGGGGCGCCGATCTTCGAGGCGGCCAAGACGGCGTTCACGCACGGCATGGGGTCGGGCGCGCTCGTGGCGGCCATCGTCGCCGGGGTGGGCGCCGCCGTCGCCCTCCTGTTCCTCCCGTCCCGGGCGGCCGACTTCATCGAGGTTGAGGCGCGGATCCCCGACGACGAGTGGACGGTGCCCGAGGCCGTGCAGGCCGACCAGTAGGCACAGCCACCGCTCGGGCCGTGGGGTGCGTCTCCTGTGGGCCCTGTTCGCACTCGGCATGTCGCGATCGTGGGCGGGTCACCGACGCGGCTTGCGCGCCGTGCTCGCTCTGCGCCACACTGGGCGGCGGACGAAGGGGGAGCCAGGATGGCACCGAAGACGTGGGGACTGTCGAAGCAAGCGGCGAACTACCGGCCGGCGGCGAAGCCCGAGGCCTCCTGCATCGCCTGCAAATGGATGTTCCCGCGGCTTTCGGTCGGATCGTGCAAGTACGTGCGCGGCATCATCCAGGGGTCGGCCACATGCGACGAGTTCGAACCACGGCGGCCCGCAGCCTCGCCCTGACTCCCCGGATCGAGACGCGCACCCTCTCGTCCAGCCGGTAGTGCCGGAGCGCGCGAGTTGACACCCCGACCTCGTGCGTGCAATCGTTTGCATCCTCGCCATACCCGTGAAAGGCGCGAGCTGTTGGCGGAGCCGAACGCGAAAAGGTTGGGGTGGATCGGCGCGGGCCGGATGGGGCTGGCGCTTGCCGAGCGCTTGCTGCGATCGGGCCACGACGTGGCGGTGTACAACCGAACTCGCGGGAAGGCCGAACCGCTCGCGGCCCTCGGCGCCACGCTGGTCGACGTTCCGGTCGACCTCGCCGACCGCGACATCGTCTTCACGATGGTCTCCTCGACGGAGGCGCTCCGAACGGTGACCGAGGGCCCCGACGGCCTGTTCGACGACGGTGGCGGTCCCGGTCTGCTCGTCGACTGCTCGACCGTGTCGATCGAAGGCTCCGAAGAGGTACGGCGTCGCGCCGAGCAGTCGGGGACCCGCATGCTCGCCGCGCCCGTCAGCGGCAATCCGAAGGTGGCGCGGAGCGGCCTGCTCAGCCTGGTCGCCTCCGGGCCGCGCGAGGCGTTCGACGAGGCACGCCCCTGTCTCGAGGTCCTCGGACGTGGGGTCACCTACGTCGGCGAGGGGGAGGTCGCGCGCCTCGTGAAGATCGCGCACAACCTCCTGCTCGGAACCGTCACCCAGTGCCTCGCGGAAATCAGCGTGCTCGCCGAACGTGGGGGCGTCGCGCGCTCGGACCTGCTCGCATTCATCAACGACTCGGTGATGGGCTCGGCCTTCACGCGCTATAAGACGCCGGCGTTCGTGAACCTCGACTTCCACCCCACGTTCACGGGACACTTGCTCCGCAAGGACTTCGAGTTGGGGCTCGATGCTGGCCGCCGGTTCGACGTGCCGCTGCCGGTCACGGCGGCCGTGCACCAGATCGTGACGGGCCTGATCGGGAGCGGCCACGGGGACGATGACTTCGCGACGCTCCTGCTGTTGGAGGCAGCGACGGCCGGCATGACCCTCGAGCCGGAGAACGTGGCGGTCGACGACGGGCTGCACCCCGTCGACGATCTCGCCCGTGCGGCGATGGGAGAGAAGGCCTGATGGCCGAGTTCGCCCAGACCTCGATCCCCGCCCCGGGATCGATGCACGTCGACTTCGAGGAGCGGGTCAACTTCGAACGCCTGCGCTCGTATCGTCTGGCCCGGGCGCGTGCCGCGCTCGATGCCTCGGAGCTCGGCGCGGTCCTGTGCTTCGACATGAACAACATCCGATATCTGACGAGTACGAACATCGGCGAATGGGCTCGGGACAAGCTGATGCGGTTCGCCGTGCTCGCCCGCGGCGCCGAGCCGGTGCTCTGGGACTTCGGGTCGGCGGCCAAGGCGCACCGGCTCCACGCGCCCTGGCTTCGGCAAGAGAACTCGCGCGCGGGCATGACGGGTCTGCGCGGCTCGATCGCACCCGAGGCGGGCTTCTTCGCTCGGGCCGCCCGCGAGATCAAGGTCGTCGTGGATGAGGCGGGCGTCGGAGGGATGCCGCTCGGCGTCGACATCACCGAGATGCCGATGGTCTCCGCGCTACAGGACCTCGGCATCGAGGTGCGCGACGGCCAGCAGGCGATGCTCGACGCGCGTCAGATCAAATCGCCGGACGAGATCCTGCTCCTGTCGACCGCGGCCGCGATGGTCGACGGCGCCTACCAGCACGTCTACGAAGCGTTGAAACCGGGCGTACGCGAGAACGAGATCGTGGCGATGGTGAACGAGCGCCTGTACCGCATGGGCTCGGACGATGTCGAGGGCGTGAACGCGATCTCGGGCGAGCGGTGCAGCCCGCACCCGCACATCTTCTCGGACCGGATGATCCGACCGGGTGACCAGGCGTACTTCGATATCATCCACGCGTTCAACGGCTACCGAACCTGCTATTACCGGACCTTCGCGGTCGGGCGAGCCACCTCCAGCCAGCGGGACGCGTACACGAAGGCCCGCGAATGGATCGACGCGGCGATCGACCTCGTGAAGCCCGGCGTCACGACCGACCGGCTCGCGAGCACGTGGCCGAAGGCCGACGAGTTCGGATTCGCCGACGAGATGGAGGCTTTCGGACTGCAGTTCGGGCACGGCCTCGGACTCGCGCTGCACGAGCGGCCCATCATCAGTCGCCTCAACTCGCTGGACGATCCGATCGAGCTCCGGGAGGGCATGGTCTTCGCGCTCGAGACGTATTGCCCGGCCGACGACGGGCACTCCGCGGCCCGGATCGAGGAGGAGATCGTCGTGACCGCCGGTGGTCACGAGCTGCTCACGCTCTTCCCCGCCGAGGAACTCGTGGTCACGAACCCCTACTGAGCCCCGGGAAGGAGACGAGGTGGCGGACCCCACCATCCGAACGGTGGCACCGGCGGAGGGCGGCGTCGACCCGGTCCGCCTCGAGCTCTACCGCCTGATGGTCAGGATGCGGGTGTTCGAGAAGCGCGCGTACGACCTGTTCCTGCAGAACCTCGTGAAGGGGACGAGTCACCTCGCACTCGGGCAGGAGGCGATCGCCGCCGCGTACGGCCTCACGATGCGCGCGGACGACTACACCTTCTGCACGTACCGAGGACACGATCACACGCTCGCGCGCGGCGTGCCGATGGCACCCGTGATGGCCGAGCTCCTCGGCCGGGAGGGCGGCCTCATGGCGGGCAAGGGCGGTTCGATGCACCTCACGAGCGTCGAACACGGCGTGATGGGGTCCTACGCGATCGTCGGAGCCCACCTGCCGATCGCGGCCGGCGCCGCGTGGTCGGCGCAGGTTCGAGGTTCGGGCCAGGTCGCGGTCTGCTTCTTCGGAGACGGGGCCACGAACATCGGGGCGTTCCACGAGGCTCTGAACCTCGCCGCGGTCTGGAAGCTCCCCGTGGTCTTCGTCTGCGAGAACAACCTGTACATGGAGTACACGCCGATCTCGGCGGTCACGTCCGTGGAGCACCCGGCCGCCGACCGCGCCTCCGCGTACGGCCTCGACGCGATCCTCGTCGACGGCAACGACGCGGACGTCATGCTCGAGGTGGCGAGGGAGACGGTCGGGAGTGCGCGCGCCGGTCGAGGCCCGTCGCTCGTGGAGGCGGTCACCTATCGGCACGGCGGACACTCGCGCGCCGACCCCGCGAAGTACCGGCCCGCGGAAGAGGAACAGGGGTGGCTCGCTCGCGATCCCGTCCTCACCTTCCGAGCGACCCTGGAATCGGCGGGATCCGCGTCCGAGGTATTGACCGCCATCGAGGCCGAGGCCGACCGGGAGATCGACGAGGCGACGGAGATCGCGAAGGCGTCGCCGCCGCCACCCGAGTCGCTCGTGGGGCGAGACGTCTGGAGCGACGGGGGGTCGGCATGGCGGAACTGACCTACCGAGAGGCCGTCGCCGAAGGTATCGCCCAGGAGATGGATCGTGACCCGTCCGTATTCCTGATCGGCGAGGACGTCGGGGCGGCGGGCGGCGTCTTCAAGGCCACCGTCGGGTTGTTCGAGCGGTTCGGCCCCGACCGCGTTCGCGACACACCGATCTCGGAGGAAGCGATCGTCGGGGCGGCGATGGGGGCGGCGATGACCGGGCTCCATCCGATCGTGGAGATCATGTTCTCGGACTTCCTGGCGACCTGCTGGGATCTCGTCGCGAACCAGATCGCGAAGACCCGGTACATGACGAACGGTCAGGTCGCGTTGCCTCTCGTGATCCGCACGGCGAACGGCGCGGGCTCGCGCTTCGGCGCGCAGCATTCGCAGAGCGTCGAGAACTGGGCGATGAGTGTCCCCGGCCTGAAGGTGGTCGCGCCCGCGACACCCGCCGACGCGAAAGGCCTCCTCGCCGCGGCGATCCGCGACCCCGACCCGGTCGTCTTCTTCGAGCACAAGTCCCTCTACCCGACGAAGGGGCAGGTCCCGGACGGCGAGCACGTCGAGGAGTTGGGTCGGGCCCTGGTCCGGCGCGCCGGCGAGGACGTGACGGTCGTCGCACTCGCCTCGATGGTTCCGCGGGCTCTCGACGCGGCCGAGCGACTCTCGGCGTCGGGCGTGGACGCGGAGGTGATCGATGTCCGATCACTGGTGCCCCTCGACATGACCACGATCGGCGGCTCGGTCAGGAAGACGTCCCGGCTGTTCACGATCGAAGAGAACCCCCGTCTGTGCGGGTGGGGGGCGGAGGTGGCGTCGATCATCGCCGAGGAGCGGTTCGATGATCTCGACGGGCCGATCGTGCGCATCACCACGCCTCACGTCCCGCTTCCGGCCGCCGACGGGCTCGAGGACGCCGCAGTCCCCTCCGTCGACCGGATCGTCGAGGCCGTGCTCGCGAGCGTGGGCTGAACGGCCCGACTCCTCCGGTGTATGCCGGAGTCCGGTGTGTGCCGAGTCGCGCAAACGATTGCGCGCGATGACGGCATCGGACAGCGACCGCTCTAGACTCGACCGGCATGGCCACGACGAACCTCAGGGACGTCGCCAGACTCGCGGGGGTGCATCCGGCGACGGCCTCCCGCGCCCTGAACGAGCGCACCGCTGGCATGGTGAGCCCCGAGACGGCCGAGCGCGTGCGCGAAGCCGCCATCGCGCTCGGCTACCGCGTGAACCGGGTTGCGCGCGGCCTGAAGACCCGTCGCTCTCACACGATCGGCATGCTGATCCCCGACATCACGAACCCGTTCTTCCCCGGGATGGTTCGGGGCGCCGAGGACCGATTGCACGAGGCCGGCTACACGCTCGTCCTGGCGGACACCGACAACGATCCCGTGCAGGATCGCCGCCATCGCGACGTGATGCTGGAGCGACAGGTCGATGGGCTTCTGCTCGCCACGTCCCGTCGCCGCGATCCGGTCATCGAGGAGCTCATCGGCTCCGACGTGCCGTTCGTCCTCGTGAATCGGACGGTGGATCGGGGCCGGGTCGCCGCCGTGATTCCAGACGACCACGCGGGCATGGCGCTGGCGGTGGATCACCTCTACGACCTGGGACATCGCGTGATCAGCCATGTCGCCGGGCCCTCGATCACGTCGTCGGGAGCTCGCCGGTCGGAAGGCTTCGTCGCCGCCGTGCGAGCGCTCGGCCTCGAACCCGGCGTCGGCGCGGAGGCGTCCGCCTTCACGATCGAGGCGGGTCACGCGGTGGCGGGTGAGGTCCTGGGAGCACATCGACCGCCGACCGCGATCGTCGCCGCGAACGATCTCGTGGCGCTCGGCGTGCTCGACGCCGCACGCGCCCAGGGTCTCTCCTGTCCGGCCGACTTCTCACTCGTGGGCTTCAACGACATGTCCTTTGTGGATCGGCTGCAACCGTCGCTCACCACCGTCCGGATCGACGAATACGAATTGGGCGTGCGTGCCGCGCGGCTGCTGCTGTCCCTGATCGACGACCCTTCGACTCCTCGCGAGACGGTCATGCTCGCCCCCGAACTCGTCGTTCGAAATTCGACCACCGCGCCGGTCGTGAGCTCGAGAACCTGACTCCCGCGAGGTCCCGGGGGACTCGATTGACAACCTCGGAGGCCCTCCATAGGATGCTGCAAACGATTGCACCACCCGAGGGGAGGACGGATCATGGCGCACGGGCGGAGCTTGACGATCGCGGTCGCGGCGCTGGTCGGGGCGGTGCTCGCGGCGTGTTCGAGCTCGAACTCCGGCTCTCCGAGCGCGAGTATCAGCGCGAGCACGTCCACGAAGCCGATCGTGATCGGGATCTCCCTTTCACAGACCGGAGACTTTTCCGACCCGGGGAAGGCCGCGATGCGCGGATACCAACTCTGGGCCGACACGGTGAACGCGAGCGGCGGCGTCCTCGGCCGTCAGGTCGAGCTGAAGATCGCCGACGACGCGAGCAGCCCGAACCAGGCCGTCACGAACTACGAGAACTTCATCTCGAAGGACCACGTCGATCTGGTGTTCGGACCGTTCTCCACCCTGCTCAGCGTGCCGTCGGCACAGATCGCGAACCGTCACGGGTACGCGTTCGTGGAGCCCGCGGGCGGTGGTCCCGCCATGTTCGACGCCAAGTTGCCGAACGTGTTCTTCGTCCAGCCCGCGCCGGTGCTCGCGTGTGGGGATCCATTCGTGAACTGGATCATGTCGCTGCCGGCGGATCAGCGGCCGAAGACGGTCGCCTACGTGTCGCTCGACGACCCGTTCGCGTCGCCGATCGCCGACGCGATGCGAGCGAAGTTCGAGGCGGCCGGCATCCAGACCGTCTACAAGACGATCTACCCGGCGGAGACGAAGAGCTTCACCTCGATCGTGTCGGCCGCGGCGTCGAAGTCCCCGGACATGTGGGTGGGCGGCACGCAGTCCGATGACGCCTATGGGCAGGTCAAGGCGATGATCTCGCTGCAGGTCAACCCGAAGTTCCTGTACCTTTCCAACGGCGCCAGCTCGCCCGTCGAGTTCCCTTCGAAGGTCGGTGCCGGCAACGTGAACGGCATCTTCAGCTGCGGTGACTGGTTCCCGAACTCGAAAGCGGAGGGCAACCAGGCGTTCATCGCCGCGTACACGAAGAAGTATGGCGGCGACGCGTTCGGGATCGACTCGACGTCGGCCGAAGCGTACGCCGTCGGCCAACTCATCCAGGCGGTGGCCGCGAAGGCCGGGTCGATCGACAACCAGACGATCATCACCACGTTGCACAGCGGCACGTGGCCGACGGTCGAGGGCAACCTCAGCTGGGACCAGTACGGCCAACCCCAGGGCTCCGACATGCTCGTGGAGTGGATCGACCAGAAGCTGCAGCCGGTCTACCCTTCGGACGTGGCCCTGCAGGCGCCGGTGTACCCCAAGGCGAACTGGGGAGGGTAGCCCGGCCGAGGCTCGCGCTCGAGCCGAGGAGGGAGTTCGGTGCGCCTGTTCGTGCAGGCCCTCATCCTCGGGGTGCTCGCCGGCGGCGTCTACGCGTTGATGGCGAGCGGCCTGAGCCTCGCCTTCGGCATCATGCGGGTGATCAACGTGGCCCAGGGCGTGATGATCATCCTCGGCGCCTACCTCAGCTACTCGTTGTTCACGACCTTCCATCTCGACCCGTTCCTGTCGATCCTGCTCGTGATGCCGCTGGTCTTCGCGCTCGGCGTGATGATCCAGCTCGCGTTCCTTCGGCCGCTTCACGGGCGCGATCGGGAGCAGCTGTCGCTCCTGGTGACGTGGGCGGTCGCGCTCGGGATCGAGGGCGTGCTGGGGGTCGTCTACGCGACCACGTACCGCTCGACGATCCCCTCCTACGCGAACGGGTCGTGGAGGGTGGCCGGGTTCTCGATCCTGCAGGTCCAGGTGTACGCGTTCCTCCTGTCGGTCGTCGTCCTCTCGCTCCTGGGCCTGCTGCTGACGAAGACCCGGTTCGGCCGCGCGGTCCGGGGGACGGTTCAGAACCCCACCTCCGCGGCTCTGCTCGGGGTCGACGAACGCAAGGTCGCCGCGATCGGGTTCGGGATCAGCGTCGCGACCGCGGCGGCCGCAGGCGCCGTCTACGGCATCGTGAACCCGTTCAACCCGGGGAGTCATTACGACCTGATCTCGCTGCTGCTCACGATCATCGTGCTGGGTGGATTGGGGAGTCTGCCGGGCACGATCGTCGCCGCGATGGTCGTGGGCGTGGCCGAGGCGCTCCTCGCGACGTACATCTCGCCGACGTGGGGCAAGTTCGCGTTCTTCATCCTGCTGATCTCGGTCCTCGTCGTGCGGCCCCAGGGACTGTTCGGCACCGTCGAGCGGGGGAGTCTGTGAGGAGCGTCAGTCGCGTCGGCGTCGCCGTGACCGTCACGATCCTCGCGGCGCTCGTGGCTTTCCCCTTCGTCTTCAGGGCGAACTGGATCGTGAACATCGCCGTCTTCACGATGATGTTCGCGGGGCTCGCCACGGCTTGGAACCTCTTGGGGGGATTTGCCGGCTACCTGTCGCTCGGCAACGCCGCCTTCTTCGGGATCGGCGCCTATGCGATCGCGAACTGGTTCCCGACGAGCGGCGGACCGCCCGGCTACACCCCGTTCCTGGTGCTGCCACTCGTCGGGCTCGGCGTGGCGATCCTCTCGCTGCCGATCGGGTGGGTCGCGTTCCGCACCCGGGGGCCGACGTTTGCGATCGTCACGATCGCCTTCCTGTTCGTCGCGCAGACCCTCGCCTTCGTCCTGCACTCGCTGACGAACGGATCTCAGGGGAAGGGTATCGGTGTGCCCATGTTCCCGGTGGCCACGTACGAGCGTCCCTTCTATCTCGCGCTGCTGGCGATCTTCGTCCTCGCCCTCTTCCTGTGTTGGTACGTCCGCCGCGCAAAGCTCGGGCTGATGCTCGCGGCGATCCGAGACGACGAGGATCGCGCCAGGGGCGTGGGCGTCGACACCGAGGCGGCCAAGCTCGTCGCGTTCGCGATCAGCCTGGGGATGACGGCGATGATCGGCGGCGTGTGGGCGTACTACATGACCTACATCTACCCGCAGTTCGCCGTGGACCCGCTCGTCACGATCGGCATGGTGTTGATGGTGTACCTGGGGGGCAGGGGGACGCTGTGGGGCCCGCTGCTCGGTGCGCTCCTGCTGGTTCCGGCGCAGCAGCTGCTGGCCCAGAACGCGAGCACGACCCGCTGGTACCTGATCCTCTACTCGGCGGTCTTCCTGATCGCCATCCTCCTGTTGCCCCGCGGCATCATCCCGTCGATCCGGGAATTGGTGGACCGCCTCACGGGGGGCGGTGGCGAGTCGTCGTCGCCTGCGACGTCCACCGGCCCGGTCCACCCGAAGGCCGCGACGTGAGCGTCGTCGCGCCCGAGGGATCCGATCCCTCCCACCCGGCCGGTCCGGGGGCCGGGCCGCTCCTGGAGGTCGCGGGGCTCACGAAGCGCTTCGGTGGCGTCCACGCGGTGAACGCGACGACGTTCGACGTCGGCGCGGGGACGATCACGGGGCTGATCGGGCCGAACGGGTCGGGCAAGACCACCGTGTTCAACGTGATCACCGGGTACCTGCCGGCCGACGCCGGCGAGGTCCGGTTCGCGGGCGACCGGATCCGACGTCCGAATCCCAGACGGCTGTACCGTCGCGGTCTGTCGCGCACGTTCCAGCAAACGCGGGTGTTCCCGGAGATGACGCTCCTCGAGAACCTCGTCGTTGCCGTCGCGCAACCGGCTTGGGCCATGGGCCGGCGAGGCATCGGGCGAGCCGACGCCGAGCGATCCGAGGAGCTGCTCGACCGATTCGGGCTGGCCGCCCATGCGCGGCGCAAGGCCGGTGAGCTGTCGTTCGGTCAGAGGAAGTTGCTCGAGTTCGCCACCGTGCTGATCGGGCGTCCACGCCTCGTCCTCCTGGACGAGCCGACCTCCGGGGTGAACCCCGTGATGGTGGAGCAGATGGAACGGCACATCAGGGAGGTGCACGCGGAGGGCGTGACGTTCCTCGTCGTCGAGCACGACATGAGCCTGGTGATGCGCCTGTGCGATCCGATCGTCGTGCTCGACCACGGATCGAAGATCGCCGAGGGACACCCTCACGAGGTCCGCGGGGACCCCGCGGTCCTCGAGGCGTATCTGGGGGACTGACGATGGGGCTCCTCTCCATCAGCGAAGTGGTCGCCGGCTACGGCCGCGGCGACATCCTGCACGGCGTCGACCTCGAGGTCGAAGCGGGGAGCATCACCTGTGTGATCGGACCCAACGGGGCGGGCAAGTCGACCCTGCTGAAGGCCGTGAGCGGGTTGCTCCGTCCTCGATCGGGAGTGATCCTCCTGGACGCCGAGCCGATCGCGGGCCGACCGCCTCGGGAGATCGTGGGTCGCGGGATCGTCCATGTGCCCCAGGAACGGAGTCTGTTCCCCTCGATGAACGTCTGGGACAACGTGCTGATGGGCGGGTACATCCTGCCCCGCGCCGTGATGAGGCGGCGGATCGACGAGGTGGCACAGCGCTTCCCGATCGTCGGTGAACGCAGGCGCGCCCGCGCCGGCTCCCTCTCAGGAGGCGAGCAGAAGATCGCCGAGATCGCCCGCGCGATGATGCTCGAGCCGCGCATCCTTCTCATGGACGAGCCGTCGATGGGACTGGATCCGAAGGGCCGGCGCCTCGTCTTCCAGACCGTCAAGCAGCTGAACCAGGCGGGAACCACGGTCGTCCTCGTCGAGCAGAACGCGAGATCCGGACTCGAGATCGCGGATCGAGGTGCCGTGATGGAGACCGGGGTGGTTCGTCTCGAGGGTGACGCGCATGCGCTGCTCAACGATCCCGAGGTTGCCCGTCTCTACCTGGGCAGCGCCGTCCGGTCCCTGGAGGACCTCGGTTGAGAGCATGGGGTTCTGACGTGTGTTGTCTCCGTCAATTCGCGTTTCTGGATGTGCCCTCCTTCGTCTCCAGGCCGACCGCCGCTCTCAACTCCATCATGTCGGTGTCCAACGAGGAGTCCGGATACTCGGCGGCCATGTGGTCCATCAGGTCGGCCAGGCCGTCGGCGATGGCGTTCAGCTTGTGCTGGGTCGCCTGATCCGTCCGGGTCTGGCTGTTCTGCAGGAGGGCGACCATCAGGAACGTGATGATCGTCGTCGTGGTGTTGATCTCCAGCTGATACTGGGCATCCAGGAACGCATGGAGACCTCTCTTGGACACGATGAGAGCAACACCCTGCACGAGCCACGCGACGACCAGCAAGAGGCAGAACGCGAAGAACGGCGCACGACTGGCGAGCTTGGCAGCCAACCCCGCGAACCGGTCGAAGAACCCAACCCGGCTCGAGACCTCGCTCGGCCTGAGAACGGCAGTGTGCTTGCTGGTCATGAAGCCTCCTTCCTCGCGTACCGCGACAGCGCCCAGCAGTACGAGCGCCTAGCCACTAGTAGAACTCGGCGTCGCGCTAGGCGCAGGAGGTGTCCGCGGGCTGCGGCGTGCCGGTGTTCGACGGGGTCGCAAGGACGAGGTCGTGGGTCGCGGTCCCGCCCGCGGTGATCGATGCATCGCCGACGAACACCTTGAGAACGCCACCGCTCTTCAAGGATGCCGTCGGCGCGCCCGCATCGATGCCCACCAGGGAGGTCCTCCATGTAGTCCCGTTGAAGAAGGTGCGCGCGACCCCCACCGTTCCTCCGAGGGTGCTGGAGAACAGATCGTAGTACGTGACGTGCGGCTGGCCGAGGATGACCGCGGCCGAGGCGTCCGCCCCGACGATGTCGTCTTGAACGAACGGCTCCCCCACGCATCCCTGGTTCACCCAGCTCGAGCCGTCCCACCGCAGAGCCCGCAGGCTCTGCGACGTGAGGCCGAAGTTTTCGAAGAACAGATAGACGTTGGTGTTCGAGATCACCGCGGGCGCGAGTGACTGGTCGACGTAGCAGCAGTTGATGTCTCTGATGCTCGAAAAGGCCCACGCGCTGCCGTCGAACCTTGCCTCTCGGATCGCGCCGAAGAGGTGGCAGACCGGATCACAGGATGGGTCATGGAGGAAGTAGAACACGTGCAGCGCGTTCCCGAACACGGACTCCGTCATCGACGGTGAGCCGATCCAGATGTTCGTCATGGCCGCCGACATCCGGGAGTCCACGACGCTGATGAAGGAGGCCGTCAGGTTCGAACGGTTCGCTCTGGTCATGGACAAGTTCGTGACCTCCGTACGGCGAGGGATCCGACGATCGGGCGGGTGGTTCGACAAGTTCACAGGCGACGGGTTCCTCGCCTATTGGATCGTGCAGCCCGCGTCGGCGGACGAGTACGAGGAGCGGTTCGTCCAGACGGCGGGCGACATCGCCCATACCGCCCACAGCCTGATCGACCTCTTCCACCGGCGCGTCCTGGAGGACTTCCGCAACAACTCCAGGAACCTGTCCGTCGGCGTCGGCCTCTCGATGGGCCTGGATGCGGGACCCGGCTACCTCGTGAAGATCGCGGATGAGCTGACGGTGGTCGGCTCACCGGTCGTCGGCGCCGTGCGCATGGTGACCGCCGCGGCGCTGCCGCAGGAGATCGTCGCCAACGTCTACCTCGGGGAACGCCTGCGTGACGAACAGAACGGGGTCTACGAAGCCTTGGGAGTGACGGTCACCCGGGAGTTCCGCCCGACCAAGGAGTACCCGAAGGGGCAAGAGGTCTATGCCCTGACGTTCGACGACGACGGATCCGATCTCGAGCCTGCCGACGAGACGCCAGCAGAACGTAGCGAGACGACTACCTGACGTTGCGTCCGTACGGACCCGCACCGGCGGCGCGCCAGGCTCCGCACCTGGCCGCCAGGTCGAGCGATTCTTCCAGCGGCATTCCCGCGGCGAGCCCGGCCGTCAGCCCGGCGGCGAACACGTCTCCGCACCCATACGTGTCCACGACGGGTCCCGGTGGTGTCGCCGCCGCGTACCGGCCCCGGCCGTCGCCGGTCCTGCGCCAGCGTCCGCCGTTGCGGTTCTCGGTCGTGATCACGAGCGACGGCGGGGGATCCAGATCGCCAGGGCGATACCGCTCGCCGACGTCACGGGCGCTGTGCACGAGCGCGTCGAGGGCGACACCGCTGCCGCGGAGCGTCTCGAGAGCCCGGGCCGTCGAGGTCAGGACGGGCGCACGCCGCGCGGTCCGCAGCGCACCGGTGTCACCGGCCGTGAAGTAGACCGCGTCGAACTCGGCGAGGTCGTCCCACCCCAGCCGGTCGCGCCTTCGGGGGCCCATGCGGTCGCCCATGACGGTGATCGTGCGCTCGGCGCGCCGGTCGACGTGGACGAACACGCGTCGTTGCGGTTGCTGGCGCCGGAAGACTGCCCGGACGTCGAGCCCCATGGCGACGAGCTCGACGGCGGCTCGGTGCCCCAGTTCGTCGTCTCCCAGCGCCGTGAAGAGCGCGACTTCACCGACGAGGTCGCCCATCTGCACGGCCGCGACCGCGCCACCGCCCGCGGGCACCTCCCAGTGATGCGATGCATGCACGATCTCCCCGGCGCGCGGGAGTCGGGAGACCTGGACGAAGTCCGCCCACTCGACGTGGCCGACGACTGCCAGCCGGAGTCCGCGCAGCGCCCCGGCAAAGCCCTTCGGACCGGGTGACAGACCCGTGCGTGATCGTGACGGCCGTGGCTGCATGGGCACGACCGAAGTCTATGGACGGATCGCGGCGCCCCGAGCGGTGACGCGAGATCATAGGACGGCGGCCAGGCCGCCTTGCGTCGGTCCTCACCGTGCTCCGTAGGATGTGCGGCCATGACCGACGCACCGACGCTCGCGCCGACGGCGGATGCGATCCGTCGAGCGCCGAAGGTCTTACTGCACGACCACCTCGACGGCGGCGTTCGACCGGCCACGATCGTCCAGCTCGCGCGGGAGAGTGGCTACCCCGATCTGCCGACGAGCGATCCGGGCGAGCTCGGCGCGTGGATGGCTCGCGGCGCCAGCCGCAAGGACCTCGTGCTGTACCTCGAGACCTTCGCGCACACGGTCGGCGTGATGCAGACGCGTGAGGCCCTGATCCGTGTGGCCCGCGAGTGCGCCGAGGACCTCGACGACGACGGCGTCGTCTACGCGGAGGTTCGCTTCGCCCCCGAGCTCCACCTGGAGCGGGGCCTGGCGCTCGACGAGGTCGTCGAGGCGGTGCTGGAGGGGTTCCGTCGGGGGAGCGAAGGTCGACGCATCACCGTCCGAACACTGTTGACGGCGATGCGAACCGCCGCCCGGAGCCTCGAGATCGCCGAGCTCGCCGTGCGGTGGCGCGATCGCGGCGTATGCGGCTTCGACATCGCGGGCGCGGAGGCCGGCTACCCGCCGACCCGGCACCTGGACGCCTTCGAGCATGTCCGGCGGGAGAACTTCCACCTCACGATCCATGCGGGGGAGGCCTTCGGGCCGCCCTCGATCTGGGAGGCGCTTCAGCTGTGCGGGGCCGAACGCCTCGGGCACGGGGTGCGGATCGTGGATGACATCAGGGTCGACCCCGACGGCTCGGTTACGCTGGGCCCTCTCGCGTCGCTGGTGCGCGACCGCCGGGTGCCGCTGGAGCTCTGCCCAACGTCCAACGTGCACTCCGGCGCGACGCCTTCGATCGCCGAGCACCCGATCGGCCTGCTCGCCGACCTTCGGTTCCGGGTCACCGTCAACACGGACAACCGGCTGATGTCGGGGATCACGCTGAGCACCGAGATGGCGAACCTGGTGGAGGCGTTCGGCTTCGGCTGGGACCAGCTCGAATGGCTCACCGTGAACGCGATGAAGTCGGCCTTCCTGCCGTTCGACGAACGAGGCGACGCGATCGAGGGAGTGATCAAGCCGGCGTATCGGTCGCTCCGCGACATGCCCGAGCATCCGGTCTCACCGAACGACGGCCGGTGACCCGGCGCCGCCAGGGCGAGCAATCCGGCGTGCCGGCTCGCCCGTAGTGCCCCCAGTCGCCGCCGATCTTGGGGGTTCAACGTGGGAGGCACTCGTCGAGCTTTCATCATCGCCGCTGCGGTCGTTGCGGTGGTGGCGTTGTCGGCCGCGAATGGGGCGGCCGCCGGGACCACCACGATCGTCCAGCGCAACTACAACTTCTCGCCGTCGACGGTGACCGTGGCCGCCGGTTCGACCCTCCTGATGCGGAACGGGACGGCCTCGACCGCGCACACGTTCACGGTCTCGGGTCACGGGATCGACGTCCAAACGCAAGAAGGAACGACCGCATCGGTCGCTGTGAACCTGCCGCCCGGCAGGTACCCGTTCATCTGCCGGTTCCACGTCACGCTGGGGATGCGCGGAACGCTCGTGGTCCTCGGCTCTGGACCGACACCGGCCCCGAACGTCTCCCCCGCGCCACTCGGTGCGCCCCAGACCGGGGCGGGTGGCACCGCCTCGAGGCCGTTCCCGCTCGCCGCCGTCGCGCTCGGGTCGATCCTCGTGCTGGGCGGTGCGCTCGGGATCCTTCGCCGCCGCGCGCTGCGTGACGGGTGAGGTTCAGCCGTTGCTCGCCTCGCGCGCCGGCCGAGACCGTGCCCGGGGTCCGCGGACCCGCTGGATCGGGGGTCGTCACCGGCGGTCCGGGCCTCCGATCGCGGCATCGTCCGTGGTCTCGGTCGGCGCGGCGCTCCTGATCGGGTCCCTGGTCGGGTGGCAACGGGGTCCGGCCCTCGCCCAGCCGCCGCCGCCCGCGTCGACGGACCGCATGGGCCACGGGGCGTCGCGGTCGACGGTGACCCCGTCGAACAGGGTCGCGACCCGAGCCGGCGGCAGTCCGGACCGGGTCATCATCCCCGCGATCGGGGTGTCGGCGCCGATCGTGGACCTCGCGTTGAATCCCGACGGGACCCTCGAGGTCCCGCCCGGGTTCCTCGAGGCTGGTTGGTACACCGGGAGCTCGGTCCCCGGCGAACCGGGCCCCGCCGTCATCGTCGGTCACGTCGACTCCCGGAGCGGTCCGGCCGTGTTCTACCGGCTCCGAGAGCTGACCGCGGGGGCGACCGTCGCCGTGCGAGTGAGTGGGGAGGGTCTCCGCCCGTTCGTCGTCACCGGCGTCGCCGAGTACCCCAAGTCGGCGTTTCCGACCGAAGCCGTGTACGGTCCCACCTCGCGCCCGACCCTCCGCCTGATCACCTGCGGCGGCCGCTTCGACTTCTCGACAGGCCACTGCGTCGACAACGTCGTCGTGTTCGCCGTCGCGGCGCCGGCCGGGTCCGCCGGGGGCCCGGAGATTCCCGGCGCTTAAGGTCCGGGCGCCGCCCTGCCGATACCCCACGCCACGGGACATCTGAGGGGGAAACTCGGTGGGACGGTTTTCTGTACGGCGTGTCGCTGCGGTCGTGGCGCTCCTCGTCGTGCTCACTGGAGCCTTCGTTGCGGCCTGGTCCGAGACCCCGACACCGGTGCAGAAGCACCTGTACAAGAGCCGCCTGGTCGACGCGCACCTGCGCGCCGCTCGTGCCCGTCGTCACGATCTCGACGTCGCGATCCGCCGTGTGCAGAAGCTGATCGGCACGGTGCAGGCGCCGATCGCGGCCGGGTCCGATGGCTCGGCGTATCCCCAGTTCATCGGGGCCCGCGCCCATGTCGGAGGTTTGCATACCCAGACGAGGCTGCGGCACCTCAAGCACCAACTGCGCCGGGAGGTCGCGGCACTGCAGCGGCGGCGAAACAGGCTCGACGTCTGGTTCAACACGATCGGCGTGTTCCGCCGCTGCCCGGTTCCGGGCTGGTCCTCGAAGGCCGACAACTTCGGCGTGATGGTTCGAATCCCGAAGGTCCCGGTTCATCGGCACCAGGGGATCGACGTCATGGCCCCGATGGGCAGCCCGATCGTGGCGCCCTTCGACGGTGTCGCGTCCAGCGGCAGCGGAGTCCTCGGCGGGAACACGGTCATCGTTCGCGGCCCGCTCGGCTGGGTGTACAACGCGCATCTGTCGGCCTTCTCTGCGCACTCGAACGGCGCGGTGCTCGCCGGTGACGTGATCGGCTACGTGGGCGCCACCGGTGACGCCACGGCCCCCCACGACCACATGGAGTTCCACCCCCGCCAGATCCCGGCGAACTGGCCGGTGAGCCCCTTCGGCTACGCGGTGGTCGGCACGGCGATCGACCCGAACCTGATGCTCCAGGCCGCCTGCGGCTGAGCCTCGACGTTCCTCGGACCCTCACGCCCACAATCCCGTTTCGCCGATTCCATCAGCGGGTACAACGGGTTCGCCCGCAGGAGGAATCGAGCACTCGATGGTGACCAGGCGGCGAGAGGACGCGGCACCGATCCGCAGCATCCGCGTCGGGATGGATCGAGCCCAGGTCGAGAGCTACCGTGCGGGCAGGGTCTGCGAGGCAGCCGACTGCTCGACGGTGCTCTCCGTGTACAACCCGAGCCCCACCTGCTGGCAGCACGAGGTGCCGCATCGAAGTCTCGTCGGGCCGGTCGGGCGCCGGGGTGTCGTCACCCCGCTCCAGTTGGTCGGCGACGGCGTCTGGGAACGGTCGAACTCCGCCTGAATCTCCGGTCGAACTCCGCCTGAGTCTCAGCGGGTTCTCAGGGACACCCAAGGGTTCCCTCGGGCCGGCCGGGGATGCTTCGAGCGTATCGGCGAACGAGACGCTCGAGGAGATCGGCCATGAGCCCCGAGGGAACGAACCCCAGTCACCGGCCTCTGCGGGCTCCCGTCCGGTCTCATCGCGCTCCGGGGTCTGTTCGCCGAGCCACGAAGAGGCGCCACGCGGCCGCACGGTCCCGGGTGGCGGCCGGGGTGCTCAGCCTCGTGGCGTTCGTCGCGGTCGCGGCGAACATCGCGCTGCGATCGGCCGATGCGAGCTCGGCCTCTTCCTCCTCCTCGGGCTCGACCACGACGAGCTCGTCGGGGTCGTCGGGATCGGTGACATCGAAGCCATCGTCGTCGCAGGGCTCCGGGTGGTCGGCGTCCGCCGCGAACACGAGCTCGGGACAGTCGTCGACCACGGTGAGCGGCGGGAGCTGAGATCGATGAAGGCCGAGACGCGGTTCCGAGCGATGGGCACCGACGTTCACGTGGTCGTCGTCGGCGGCGGTCGCTCCCTCCCCGAGACGGCGCGGCGCTCGGTCGAGGACCTGGAGAGACGATGGAGCCGGTTCCGGCCCGACAGCGAGATCAGCATGCTGAACTCCTTCGCGGGACGGCCGTTCCGCGTGTCCTCGGTCACGCGCTCGTTGATCGAGCACGCCGTTGATGGCGCGCGGATCACGAACGGGACGTACGACCCCACCGTGCTGGGTGCGGTGATCCGTGCCGGGTACGACCGGACCTTCGAGCGGTTGGCGGGCCGCGGGCCCGGAAACGGCTCGGAGCTCTCGTCGGGCGTCGAGGGGATCGCGATCGATCCGGCCGCATCCACGGTCATGCTCCCCGCGGGCGTCGGATTCGACCCCGGCGGGATCGGCAAGGGCTATGCCGCCGACCTGGTCGTCGAGGAGCTCTTGGAGCTCGGCGCGGCCGGCGCGTGTGTGAACGTCGGCGGCGACCTGCGGACGGACGGGGACCCCCCTCCAGGCGGCCCCTGGGCGATCGAGGTCGAGCATCCCTTGCGCCCCAGTCCAGCCGCGCTGATCGGACTTCGGAGCGGGGCCGTCGCTACCAGCTCGAGGATGCGGCGAACGTGGAGAACACAGGGCGATCGGCGGCATCATCTGATCGATCCCACGACGGGTCGGCCGGCCGCGAGCGGTCTCGTGTCCGCGACGGTCGTCGCGACGTTCGGATGGCAGGCCGAGATCCTGGCGAAGGCGGCCTTCCTGGGCGGGCTCGCGGGAGGGTTCGACGTGCTCGCAGCCACGGGCGCCGCGGGGCTCCTGATCGGCGATGACGGCACGGTCCACGAGAGCGGGGGACTCGGTCGGTTCGTTCGAACGAGCGAGGCGCCGCCCACGAGCAGCGTAAGCCGCGAGGCGGGTGCACGCAGATGAGCTCGCAGATGGTCTGGTACACGGCGAGATCGGCGGGCATCGTTGCGTGGGCCGTCGCGGCGGCCTCCGTGATCTGGGGCCTCGCCCTCTCGACGCGCGCGCTCGGGAAGCGGCCGCGACCCGCGTGGCTGTTCGATCTGCACCGATTCCTCGGGGGCCTGGCCCTCGTCTTCACGGCGGTCCATGTCGTCGCGATCCTCGCGGACTCCTACGTCCATTTCGGCCTGGTCGAGGTCCTCGTTCCGTTCGTCGGCACGTGGCACCCGGTCGCGGTCGCCTGGGGCATCGTCGGCCTCTACGTGCTGCTGGCCGTGGAACTGACATCCCTGGCGAGGACGCGCGTCCCGACTCGGGTCTGGCGTCGAGTGCACTTCGGGGGCTTCGCCCTGTACGTAGTGTCTACGATCCACGCGCTCACCGCCGGCACCGACGGCAGATCTCTCCCCTTCCTCCTCGCCGTCGTTGCGTCCGTGCTGATCGTGGTCCCGTTGACCGCCGTTCGGATAGCCGGGTCGCGCCGGTCGGGCCGCACCCCCATCGTGCCGGCCAGGGTCGACCCACCCCTGTCCGGGGGCCTGCGGAGACGGGTTCCGGCCGCGTGAGCGTCGGTTCGCGTACTCTTAGAAGACAGATGCCGGACAGCATGGGAAAGCGACAGCGCCGCGATGTGAAGGCGAGGAAGGCCGCCGCGATCGAGGAGCGGCGGCTCGCCCGCGCCCGCCGGCGTGAGGATCGCGCGAACGGCCTCATCGAACCCGGTAGCCCCATCGTCGAGCCCGAGCCCGATCTCGTCGTCGACATCCGCTCCGACGAGAACGTCTGAGCCCGAGCCCTTCCTGGGCTCCCCGCCACGTCCCTCAGTATGGTTCGGACCTGGGAGGATGGGGAAAGAACAACGCACTCACACATACGTGGCAGGGGGTGTTGGCGATGGGCGTGCTGCTCGTCGTGTTGGGCCTTGCGGGAGCCGGCGTGGTGGCCGACTACCTGATCGAGAACAACCTCACATCGGCGCCGAGCGAGCCGTTCACGCTGTTCGGCGCCACGTTCAACTTCTCGCAGCCCGAGCTCGTCCTCGCGGCGTTCGTGCTGGGCGTGCTCGCCATCTTGTTCATCGTTCTCGGCATGGGGCTGCTTCGAGGAAGCTGGGGCCGCCGCCGTGCCCTGAAGCGGCG
>JALYLM010000066.1 GCA_030774235.1 Actinomycetota bacterium | reverse complement strand
TTGCGTCCCCGCCTCGCGACGGGTTTGCCATTGTCGATGGTCGATCCTTACATCGCTCCGGGCAACCAAAACGCTACGCCGCTGTGCGAAACGAATCTCTGCCGCGATGATCTGTGGAGGTGAGGGGATTTGAACCCCTGACCCCTGCCGTGCGAAGGCAGTGCTCTACCGGGCTGAGCTACACCCCCAGGGACGAGCCAAGCCTAGCAAAGGTAACAATATACTTGACGCACCCCGTCTGTTAGAATCTCCGCCGGAGTTGACCTCCCAAGGGGATCATCTATGGGGATGGGATTCACGCCACGTATGCACACCGTCCTGGGTCGCGCTGCCACCGAAGCGAAATATGCAGGGCTCGATGTGATCGGCACAGAGCACGTGTTTCTGGCGATTCTCGAAGAGGAGGACAGCGTCCCCACGCAGGTGTTGAGTCGCCTCGGCTTCGTGGATCAGATTCGGACCGACCTTCGGACGGTCTTGGAGTCCGAGGGATATCGGGGGATGCGGGACTCCCGACCTTCGTCCAGTTGACCCACTACCCGTGACCCTAGGCCCACCGTGAGGGGACTGGTCGAGAGCGACCGGGCAACTCCTGAGTGAGCCGGGATTCCGCACTACGGCAGATGGGGGTACGATATTCGGTCCGATGAGCGATGAGCCGGCGCCCCCGCCGCCACCGGGCAATGTCATCATCCAGCCTGAGCAGATGGCCGGAGTGTGGGCTAACTTCGCTCGGGTCAGCCAGAGTCCCTACGAGTTCACGTTGGATTTCGTCCGGCTCGACTTCGCAACGAACCCACCAGACGGGATCGTCGTGGCGCGTGTCTCTGTCTCGCCCTTGTTCGTTACTCAACTCATCGACGCCCTAGGTTCAAGCTGGAAGAAGTATGCGGCTAAGGCAATGCCCAAGGAGGTCGAGGATGACCAAGGACAATCTGAAGGTTGAGAAGCTGAGGACAACTACGCTGCCGCCCGCCGATCCTGAGACGGTGACGACGACTCTTGATGCGCCGGTCAGAGAGGATGCCCAGCGAACCGTGGAGGAAGTGACTCGCAAGACGCTTGGAGCTGAGTTCAAGCGGTTCGAGTGGCTGACGAGAGGCATCGTCTCGGTCCCGAAAGAGGAACTAGAGGCTGAACGAGGCCGTGAAGCGAAGCGGAAGCGACCTTAAGCCTTCCCGGTCAGGTCGGAGTAACTGAGCCGCCGACCGCTCACGCGAGCCGTCACCGTCACGAACCGTCCTAGGTCGTTGTCCTTGCGAAGGTTGAACCGAAACACCTGCTCGTCCACGTAGCGGAACAGATGGAACGGCTCGACCGAGACATAGGTCCCCTTGAGCGAACGCTTAAGCAGCGACCAGAAGTTCTCGATGCCGTTGGTGTGGACGCGACCGTTCACGTACTGGACCGCGTGATCGACGAAGCCGTGAGTGTAGGTATCGCCGAGTTGCGAGTAGGCGTAGGCGGCATCCGAGTAGACAGCGGAACCGGGTTCCACGTTGACGTGAACGTGGCCGGTGAGGGTCTGCTTCTTGGTATCGGGCACGACAACTGCCCGCACGTCGCCGTCGCGTTCGAGCATCCCCATGACGGCCGTCTTGCCCTCGTACCCCCGGCCTGTGATCTTGCGGCTCCGCACCTTCTGATGCATGAACTTGGCCTTGCCGCCGACGAACGTCTCGTCGACCTCGACCTCGCCCGTCAGCTTGTCGAAGGTCCCGGTCTGCATGGCGAGCCGAACACGGTGAAGGACGAACCACGCCGACTTCTGCGTGAGGCCGACCGACCGGCCTAGCTCGTGCGATGAGATGCCGTTCTTCGCGTTGGCGATGAGCCAGATCGACGCGAGCCATTTGTCGAGCGGGATCGGGGAATCCTCGAAGATCGTGCCGACCTTGACGGAGAACTGCTTCTTGCACGCCTTGCACTTCCAGATGCGACGGCTGGTGAGGAACGAATGATCCTTGCCTCCGCAGGATGGGCACTCCGGGCCATCAGGCCAACGCAGATGAGCGACGAACTCGGTCGCCACGGCGGGGTCCTCGAAGTAGCGGATGGCTTCGACGAGCGTCCGGGGGAGCCTCTTGGTCGGTGCCATGAGGTGAGTCTACTACTCAGAGCTAGGTGAGTCAACTTCTCACCGCCATTGATGTCCCCTCACCCCTGCATAGCGGAAACCCCGCCCGAAGACGGGGTTTCCGCTACAGCAGGGCTAAAGGCCACGAACAGGCCCTCGCCCGGACTACGAGTGAAGCGTAGTGCTCGCCTGCCGCTTCGTCAACCGGGACTTTGGACTTGAGCCTGTCCCGTAGCGGGCTACGTTGAACGACGGAAGCTTCACACGGTCCAACGCCGAGTCGAACCCAAATTGTTCCCGCACGTGTGCCGCTAGTTTACCCTTCGGGGACCTGGCCCCGGCAATCCCGGCATCCTGTCGGAACTCGTGCGTAACCGCGCCAGTCATCAGGTCGACCAGCTGAAGGGGATCCGCCGACTTCGAGTCCAACCGGCACACGGATGTTACAGCCAGCCGACCGAGCCTCCGATTCACTTCGTACTTCACGTCCTGTTCGAAAAGAACGTGAGGTGGAGTGGAATAGTTGTCCGCGAGGACCGCCACCAGCTCCCGCGGCTTGATGCTCCCGATGATGAGCTGCTGCGCCAGCGCTTGGTAGGCAAGCCACGGCGTTCCGAACCGCTGGATCGGATCGGCGTGGTTGCGGTCGGACACGAAGCAGGAGAAGTAACAAGCTGGGGTGGATGCGACCGTGTCGACCACGCGCAGATACATGGGAAGGTTGAACCGGTTCACGTCGGTGAAGTGGATTTCTGCGTACCAGTTGCGTTGATCACGCAGATGCTGGATTGCACGGGCGAGGACGCTCGGCTCGGTGAGCTTCAGGAACCCTACAGCGAAGAATCGGTCAGATGAGATCGTCCCCGTCTCGTCAAGGAAACCCAGGGCTGTCGGATGCTGGCGATCCAGCTCATCATGCGCAAGCTGACCATCGGCGTGTGGCATCCGTCCTGCGGCTTTCCATGTTCAAGGGGTTCAAGGCTATCACCCGACATTCACCTCCCCGCTCGGCCCCAGGTGCGTCAAGTATATTGTTACCCTAGCAAAGGGGACGGACTGACCAGGGGAGATTCCGCTCAGGCGCCCGCCATCGAACCCGCGGGGCGCACGACGACGTGGACACGATCGTCCGCGTCGAGGAGGTTCAACCCGTTGAACGTCGCCCGAGCTCGGATGCCGGCCGCAGGTACCACGTAGCGATCGGGAACGACCACAACGTGATCCGCGACCCCACCGGTCGCGGTCGCAGCTCGGATCCGTTCATGCGCCAACATGCCGGCGGCCCGCACGGCGGCGGCCCGTTTGATCCACAGCAGCAGCCAGGTATAGAGGACGAGCACAGCTGCCAGGGCCGTCGCGAGCGTCCAGAAGATGGCGCGCAGCGGCGGGACGAACCCGATCAAGAGTGTGATCGCGATGGATTCGAGCAGGAAGACGAAGACGTGACGGCGGCGTTCGCGCGCCCTGGCCCGCTTGCGTCCGTCCCGGCCGAGGAACGGCATCCCTTTGCGGGGGGTCACGATCCAACGGCCCGGGCCTTCGTGGCGGGTCTCGACCTGTGCCAACAGCTCCATCCCACGCTCGAAATGATGGACGCTCACCTTCGGTGAGCGGCGCCGTTTCCCGATCGGCACCAAGAACGCCGTCCACATGATGCATAACGCGGCGAAGAGCATCCAGTCCACGCGCCCAGCCTCCCGGCATCTCGTGCCCTCGCAGGCACTACATCTAGGCTGGGTCGGCACCGTAGCACCACATGTGGGGGCACTCAACGACATCGGTGCGATTGGAGAACTTTTTCACAAGCCGGTCCCGCGAAGCACGGTTCGTTCACCCGAATCGGCAAACGCCCGACGATCAGGCCTTCAGGCCTCGGCGGCTCGGAAGTCGCCGCTCTTGCCCCCGGACTTCGACAACAGCCGCACGCCGTCGATCCGAGCCGCCCGGTCGAACGCCTTCGCCGTGTCGTACAGCGACAGTCCCGACACTGCCGCCGCGGTCAGTGCCTCCATCTCGACGCCGGTGCGGTCGTGCGCGCGGACGGTCGCCTCGACGCGGATCCTGCCGGTGCTCGGGTCCGGCTCGACGAGGATCTCGACTCCGGTGATGCGGATCGGGTGGCAGTGCGGAAGAAGATCCGGCGTCTTCTTGACACCGATCATGCCGGCAACCTTCGCCGTGGCAATGGGGTCGCCCTTCCGCGTGCCGGCCACGAGCCGGGCCACCGCGTCCGGCGTCATCGAGACCCAGCACTCTGCCACCGCGACACGGTCGGTCTCGGCCTTCGCGCCGACGTCGACGATCCGGGTCACGCCGTCGAACCCGGCCTGATCCGTCGCCACCCTAGTCCTCCGAGGCGCGGAACAGCATCACGCGCACCTGGGAGCCGGCCGGCGCGAGCTCGATGCCGGGTGGAACCATGGCCAGCCCGTTCGCGCGGGAGACCGTCGAGATCAGGTTCGATCCACGCGAACCCGTCGGCTCGGCCGTCCACCCGGCCGCGCCGCGCTTCACGTCGACCCTCGCATACTGCATCTTGCCCTTCGGTCCCGAGACGTCGCGGGTGAGGGTCGCCGTGACCTCGGGACGGCGCAGCTGCGTGCGCCCCATCATCTTCAGGATCGCCGGGCGCACGAAGATCTCGAACGAGACGAACACGCTCACCGGGTTGCCCGGAAGACCCCAGTAAGGCTTCCCCTCGATCTGCCCGAAGCCCTGTGGCATACCCGGCTGCATGGCGACCCTGAAGAACTCGACCTCGCCGCGGCGGAAGAACGCGGCCTTCACGACGTCGCGCTCCCCGACCGAAACGCCGCCGGAGGACACGAAGGCGTCGGCCTGAACCAGATAGCTGAACACGGACTCCTTCAACGCCTCGACGTCGTCACGGACGATTCCGGCCATGACCGGTATCGCTCCGGCATCGCGGAGCGCCCCGAAGATCGTGTAGGCGTTCGCGTCCCGGACCTGTCCGAACGAGGGAGTCTCGGTCGGCGGGATGAGCTCGTCGCCGGTAGACAGGACGACGACCCTGGGTCGGGGATGCACGATCGGGTGCGGGTGTCCGGAGTTCGCCAGCAGCCCGAGCTCGGGCGAGCCGATGCGCGTGCCCGCCGGGACCAGCACGTCACCCTCGGTGACGTCCTCGCCCGCCGGACGGACGTGGGAGCCGGCCGCCGGAGCCTCGGACAACCGGACGAGATCGCCGGCGGCATCCGCATTCTCGATCGGCACGACCGCGTCGGCTCCGGCAGGGATCGGGGCCCCCGTCGCGATCCGCACGGCCTCGCCTCCCCCCACCGTCGTCTCCGGCCGCCTCCCGATCAGGGCGCGACCGGCGATCTTCAACTCGACCGGGTTCGACCCGGAGGCGCCGGACGCGTCGGCTGCGCGAACCGCGAATCCGTCCATCGCCGACGACGCGAACGCGGGCAGGTCGTGCGTCGCCACGACGTCCTCTGCCAGGACACACCCGTACGACTCGGTGAGCGGAAGCTGCAGCGGCGCAAGCGGAGCAACCTGGGAGAGCACCCGGTCCCGGGCCTCCTCGACCGGAACGAGGCCCTCCCCCGAGTCGTGATCGTGGAGTCGGGAACCCTCGGCCATGCGAAAAGTCTACCGGCGGCCGGTCAGGCCAGACGCTCCCGCTTCGCCAGCTCGGCCAGCCACGAGCGGAGGCCCGGGCCCACGTCGTCGCGCTCGAGGGCGAAGGTCACCATCGCCTTCAGGTAGTCGAGCCGGTTCCCGACGTCGTATCGCCCGCTCTCGAACGAGTACGCGTAGACGGACGACTCCTGCGCGACGATGTTGATCGCGTCGGTCAACTGGATCTCGCCGCCGTGACCCGGCTCGGTGCGGGTGATCGCGTCGAAGATGTCGGGGGTGAACACGTACCGACCGATCACCGCGAGGTTCGACGCGGCCTCGGCGACGGGGGGCTTCTCGACGATCCTCACGACCCGCGACAGCTGCTCGTCGAGCACCTCGGGGGTGATGCACCCGTACAGCGAGATGTCTTCGGGTGCCACCTTCATGGCCGCGATCACGCTCGCCTCTCGCTCCTCGGAGACGCCGATCATCTCCTCGAGCAACGGAACCGACCGGTGGATCAGATCGTCGCCGAGCAGCACGGCGAACGGCTCGCCGTTCACGTGATCCCTCGCGAGGGAGACGGCGTGCCCGAGTCCGGCCGCCTCCTTCTGACGGATGTAGTGGATCTCGGCCATGTCCGAGATCGCCACCACCTGCTTCAGCTCGTCGAACTTGCCCTTCTCCTCGAGGAAGACCTCCAGCTCCACGGATCGGTCGAAATGATCCTCGATCGGGCCCTTCCCGCGGCCGGTGACGATCAAGACGTCCGTGATGCCCGCGCGGACGGCCTCCTCGACCACGAATTGGATCGCCGGTGTGTCGACGATCGGAAGCATCTCCTTGGGCACGGCCTTCGTCGCCGGCAGGAACCTCGTGCCGAGGCCTGCTGCGGGGATCACGGCCTTCCTCACGTCCATGGATCGCTCCCGTTTCTGCGGCGTCAGTCTAGGCCGTGGGCTCGAATGGGGTCGGCCGTCCCGCCGGCACGTCGTGGTCGAACGGCTTGACGCGCGAGGCCCGCCGGTCCCCGGCCGAACCGACGCCGGCGGGCCTCAAGCGCGTGGCTCGTGCCGCTACCTACCCGAAGACCGCGGCGGGAAACCCGGCCTTTATCGTGCACGGAGAGTGACATGGGAACGTCCGGCACGCATCGTCCGTTCGTTCACGCCGTCGGCGAAGGGCCACGGCCGTTGGTCGCTGGCCGGCGACGGAGCGGGGCTACACTCATCCGATCATGCCCACCTACGAGTACGTCTGCAGGAGCTGCGGACACGTGTTCGAGATCGTGCAGGCGATGGCGGACCCGTCGCTCACCGAGTGCCCGCTGTGCGGCGGCCAGCTCCGAAAGGTGTTCGCGCCCCCCGCGATCTCGTTCAAGGGATCGGGGTTCTACGCGACCGATCACCGGGAGAAGCCGAAGGCACGATCGGACACGAAGCCATCGGAGGGATCGCCTTCGGACAGCTCGACGCGCGACTCGAAGCCGTCGGAGAAGAAGCCCGCGGACACGAAACCCGCGGACGGCAAGCGCTCCGACGGGCACGCAGGCAGGGACGCCGGAGGCGCCGATCCGACGAAGCCGGCCTCGAACGAGACGGGCGGTTCGAAGGATTCGAGCGGCGCCGGCGGACCGAGATCGAAGGGGCAGGGATCGGAGCGATGACAGCCGAGATCGGCGTCTTCGGCGGCTCGGGCTTCTCTTCCTTCCTCGAGGGCACCGAGGAGGTCGAGGTCGACACCCCGTACGGGAGGCCGAGCGCTCCCGTGACGATCGGTCGGGTGGGCGCCCGGCGTGTCGCGTTCATGCCTCGTCACGGCGTGAAGCACGAGTTTCCGCCCCATCGAGTTCCGTATCGGGCGAACGTGTGGGCGATGAAGGAGCTCGGTGTCACGAGGCTGCTCGGTCCCAACGCGTGCGGCTCCCTGCAACGACACGTCAAGCCCGGTGACTTCGTGGTCTGCGACCAGATGGTGGATCGCACGCGCGAACGGCCGAGCACCTTCTACGACGGACCGGTGACGACGCACGTCTCGTTCGCCGACCCGTACTGCCCGACGATGCGCGCCGTCGCCGTACAGAAGGGCGGTGAGCTCGGGATCCCCGTGCACGACCGCGGCACGGTCGTCGTCATCGAAGGTCCGAGATTCTCCACGCGTGCCGAGTCGGCGTGGTTCACGGCTGCCGGATGGGAAGTCATCAACATGACCCAGTACCCGGAATGCGTGCTGGCGCGGGAGCTGGAGATCTGTTACGCGAACATCTCGCTGATCACCGATTACGACGTCGGCGTCGAGGGCACGGCGCCGGTGACGAACGACGAGGTGATCCGAGTCTTCACCGAGAACAACGACAAACTACGAGAGCTGCTGTTCGCGGTGATCCCGGCGATTCCGACCGATCGGACCTGCGAGTGCGCGACGGCTCTCAGCGGCGCGCAGTTCGAGGTGTGAGCCGTGGCGAAGGACCCGATGCTCGTGCGCATCGAGCTCGCCTTCAGGACGACGTCGGACGAGGACGCCGGGGCGTTCGGAGAGCGGATCAAGGAGTCCGTGCGGATGATCGTGGGACGCGAGAAGCTCGAGGACTTCCGCGTTCGGACGATGCCGCTCGGTGAGCCGCCCGGACCGAGACCCGTCGACTAGCACATCGGCTCGGTTCGAGGGCCGTTCGTCCACTGGATGTGACGACGGTCACGGTCGGCGCACCCACGTCACCGTAGCGTCGTTCCATGTTCGTTCGACCGCTCCTGCGTCGCCGGTGGCCGCTCGCATCGAAGGTGTTCGCGGGGCTCTCGATCGCGTGCGGGCTCACGGCCGCGCTCCTGGTTCGCGGGATGGAGTCGCGGCTGGCGGCGGCACATCCGGCGTCGGGGACGCCGGTCTCGGTCGTGGTGGCGGCCGTCGACGCCGCGCGCGGCACCACGGTCCGCACCGAAACGGTGCGCGTCGAACGTATGCCCTCGATCTACGTCCCACCGGGCGCGCTCACCGACCTCGACCAGGCCGTCGGCCGCGTCCTCGTCGCAGACATCGCGGCGGGCGAGGTCCTGACGCGCACCCGCACGGCGGCCCACGACGGCGGACCGGTGGCCGCGCTCGTACCGCCGGGCCTGCGGGCGGTCGCGGTCACCGTCGTGGCCTCGGCGCGTGACCTTCGGCCCGGCGACCACGTCGATCTGCTCGCCGCGTTCGGAGGTGGTGCACCGCACACCGAGACCGTCGTCGAGGGTCTCGAGGTCCTGCGCGTCACGGAGGCAAGCTCCGGCACAGGAGGATCCTCGATGTCCGGCATCAACACCGGACCGGCTCCGGGGGAGAAGGCATCGTTGCTCGTGCTGGTCAGTCCCGACGTCGCCGGGCGGATCGCGTTCGCGCAGGCGTTCGCATCGCTGAGCGTCGCGATCGTGCCGGCCCACGGCGACGATCAGGAACCTGCGATGTCCGGCGCGGCCTCGCCCGACGCCTCGCCCGACGTCACCGCGCCGGAGGGCGCATCCGCGTTTTCTACCCCGTCCGCCTCACCGGTGGGGGCGCCCTGACCGGAAACCTCGGCCTCGGGACCGCGGAACCGACGCACGATCGCCGGCAGCCAACCGGCGGCGGCGGCCACCAGGGCGAACACGACCGGCCATGCGTCGTGCATCGGCAGGCCTACGACCCCGCCGAGATAGGCCACGACGATCACCGCCGCCATCCCGAGCACCGGCGCCAGCGTCGCCCGTTCGGCCCAGCCGAGGGGCACCAGGCTCACGGCCCACCCGACGCCGCACACGAGGAACAGCACCAGGGGCAGCACGGTCCAGGTGAGGAGGCTCGTCGCCGCAGGCGTGACCGGGAGCGGCGCGGGCATCACGGGGGTGGGAGGCTTCGGACCCCTGATGAGCAGGACCCCGGGGGTCAGCTCCCATTCCGGGTGCTTCTTCACCAGCGCCGCGTAATGGACGTCGAACGTCGCGACCGCCATGACGATCGCATCGGGTCGGACGTAGGGACCGAGCCGGTCCCAATACAGCTTCGAGACGGCGTTGAACGCCTCGTCGCCGGGCCGGTACGTCCGCTTGCCGGCCAGGAGGTTCTTCGGGTCGCCGAGATAGACGACGACGCGAGGCGCCATCCGGCCGGGCACCGTGGCGCGCAAACGCCGGAACGCCTCGATCATCCCGAAGTCGGTCTCCGGTTCGAGACGGTCGACCACGAAGATGACCGGACCTCCCGTGTCGACCTGCTTCAGGTAGGTCGCGGCCGTGTGCGCCATGCTCGAATCTGCCGGCGCCCACATCGGATCGACGCCCGACAGCGCGTGGTCCCCGATCCAGCCGAACGCCACGAGGCTGGCGGCGATCAGGACCCACGCAGCCCCCCCCAAGGCCCAGCGAACCGCTCCTCCCGGTGACGTCGCGAGCTTCACGATCCACGTCAGCGCCGCCGCTCCGAGGAAGGTGAGCGGCAGCGCCAACCCCAGGAGGCGCTGCACCGGCACCGACATTCCGAGCGCGTATGCCAGCCCGCCCAGCGCGATGAGCCCGCCCCAGATCACGAACAGGGTGAGCGCTCGCAGCCGCCTTCCGCCTCCTTGCAACCCGAGGCCGAGTGCCCCGAGCACGGCGACCGTGACCGTGACCGGTAGGCGGTAGAGGGGGAGCTGCGAGGAGAGCGTCTTCGCATAGCTGGCTCGACCCTGGTTCTGAAAGACGTTGGAGCCCGGCGTCAGCAGCAGGCCGGCCCCTCCGAGCACCGCCGACGCCCCGATCACCGCGCCGACGCGCCCCGAGGGTGTCGTCCACAGCGACGCCCCAGGGGGCCGGGCGCGAAGCGACCACGGGAGTAGCGCGATGGCGAAGAGCACGAACACCACGACGACGAGTCCGGCGATGATGAAGTGGACGAGGATCGCGGCCACGATCAACAGCACCCCCGCCGCTCCGACACCCGCCATCCCCTCGGTCGAGAGCAGCACCAAGGCCGCGGCGCCGACGAGAAGAGGGTCGACCAGGACGTTGTCGAAGTACCCGCGGGCGGTCACCGCCAACGCCACCGAGGTGGCGCCTGCGATCCCCCACACGCTCGCCGCCCATCGCGGCTCGCCCGCGGCGCGCGCCAGGGCCCACGTCGCGAGGCCGAGCACCGCGGCGCAGATGGCCGGCAGCACGAACATCAACCGGTAGGGGCCGACGTGCGTGCTCCACCGGAGCACGGCGGCCATCGCCGGCAATCCGAGCCGGTCCGGGTTCGAGGAGTTGGCGTGGAACTCGAAGGGCGACGAGCCGGGGATCGCGTTCAACCCGAGCGCCCCCGCCAGCCGTGACCGCCACAGGTAGGTCGACGTGTCGGCGCCCACCGGTTGTGCGAACCGCTGAACCGTGTAATAGGTGAGCTGGATCCAGATCCCGACCCCGGCGCTCACGAGGAGTGCGATCGCCACGCCGATGTCGTCGAACGCCCGGAGCGTCGGCGACCGCGGGGCAGGATCGTTGCTCACGTGATTCCCCGGGCCCATGACGCGCGTATATCACCACACGCTCGCCACACCGGCACCGGCGGGTCCCGCTACCATGTGCCGACCCCGGAGCGAAGGAGCCTTCCGCTGAGCGTGCTGCAGGCCGTCATCCTCGGCCTCACCCAAGGCCTGACCGAGTTCGCTCCGGTTTCCAGCTCCGGCCACCTCATCATCGTCCCCTGGCTGTTCCATTGGTCGATCGTGAACGACCCCGTCCTCAACAAGACGTTCGACGTGGCGCTGCACATCGGGACCCTCGTGGGTGCGCTCGCGTACTTCTGGCGCGACGTCGTGAAGTACCTGCGCGCATTCGGCCGCTCGATCGCGAACCGGTCGCTGGCCGAGACCGACGAGCGTCTCGCATGGGCCCTCGTGATCGGGACGATCCCGGGTGCGATCGCCGGCGCGGCCTTCGAGGAAACGATCACGCGGAAGCTGGGACAGCCGTGGTTGATCGCGGTGATGCTCGCGGTCTTCGGCGTCGTGCTGTGGTGGGTCGACGCTCGATCCTCATCGGATCGGGGCTTCGAGTCGATCGGCGTTCGGACCGGGCTCCTCGTGGGCCTCGCCCAAGCTCTCGCCCTGCAACCCGGCGTCTCGCGCTCGGGGATCACGATGACGGCCTCCCGGCTCCTCGGGATCGACCGAGGGTCCGCGGCGCGGTTCTCGTTCCTACTGGCGATGCCGATCATCGCCGGGGCGGGGCTGGTGAAGGGCGTCGACCTTGTCCACACGGGCTTCCAGGGGTACGGCTCGCAGTTCCTGTGGGGCTTCGTCGCCTCCGCGATCAGCGGCTTCCTCGTGATCTGGGGCCTGCTGGGGTACCTTCGCCGTCACACCTTCACGGTGTTCATGTGGTACCGGCTGGCCGTGGCCGCCTTGATGCTGATCCTCATCGCGACGGGCGCGCGATCCGCAACGATCCACCCCGCCGCCTAGCCCCGCGGGCCCCCGTCACCACGGCGAGCGCACCGCGAACTGCAGGGCGAGCGCCCACGCCGCTTGAGCTGCGAGCCACGGGCGCTGCTCCGCCTCGTCGAACACGACCCCGGTCGAGGCCACGATCCACGGCATGAAGGGCAGCCAGATGCGCTCGACCTCGCCCTTCGACAGGCCGGTGAGATCTGCGATCGCCACGGCTACCAGCGCCGCGCCGAGGAGGAGCCAGGCCGGCCGGTCACGCTCCCGTGGTCGCCCCGCGACGAATCGGCCGAGCGCCGCCCACACCGCCGGCCCGAGCGCGACCGCGAAGGCGGCGAGGTCGGCAAGCAGGAAGAACCAGTACGGGCGAAACTGCTGCACGCTCCGCGAAACCTCGCGGCGGGCGGCCGCGAAGCCCGACAGCCAGTTGAACCCGGCCGCCGTGAACACCGCGACCACGCCGGCGAACGCGATCCCCGCGTACGCGAGGGTCCGCCACCGCCGCGGCCGTCCTCGCGTCACCGCGAACGGCACGAGCCCGACGAGGACGAGCCCGTAGGACAGGTAGACCAGGAATCCAAGCAGCACGCCGCTCGCGAGGGCCAGCCTCCTGGAGCGACGGCCCCGGCGGCCGGTGGCGAGCACCAGCAGGGCCGTGCCCCACGCGCCCACGCCCAGGAACACAGCGTCGCCCGACCCCCAGAACACCGCCGCGGGCGCCAGCATCAGGAACGGCGCGGCCGCGCGCGCGCGATGCTCCCCGAGCACCTCGCCGGCAACGAGCAACGCGGCCGGAACGGAGGCCGCGCCCGCGACGAGCTCGAGCCCCGCCTCCCACCACGGGCCCGCGAGCCCCGCGCGATCCATCGCCCACAGCACGAGGACGAGCCCGGGCGGGTGAGACCGCACGTGTCCGGCGAAGGAATGGATATCGGCGACGAACCCGTGGAGGAACGACCCGGGCGACACGATGTGGGGCACCGTCCGGCTGTAGTCGACGACCGCTCCCGGCGGCCCGGTGAAACCGCGCGCTCCGTCGGCGAAGGCGAGCAGGGCCGCCCATGCGAGAGCGATCCCGAAGGAGGCCCACAGCAGCCGCCGGAACGGCAGTCGCCGCGACAGTTCCGGCGCCCATGCCACCCCGGCCGTCGCCCCCGCCACCGCGGGGAGCGAATCGACCGAGAACCGCCACGCATACCTGCCGGTCAGCGGGGGCGCGTCGGTCCAGAGATGGCGACCACGAGACTGCAACCACCGCGCCCCCGCGAACGACACCGCGACCAGCGACGAGGCGGCGGCGACGCCGATCGCGGCGGAACCCACGCGGCGGCGCACGTGGCGCACGAAGCGCACGATCACTCCTAGACGCCCGCGAGGGTCATCTCGCCGATCAGCACCGACGGCGTGCCCACGCTGGAGAAGAAACGAAGGTCGTTCCCGACGCCGGTGACGCCGGCGAGCATCTCGGGAATCGTCGACGCGATCGTCATCTCCCTCAGCGGCTCGGCGAGCTCTCCGCCCGAGATCCGTATCCCGGTTGCGCCGACGCTGAACTGCCCGGTGATCGGATTCGCGCCGCTGTGCACGCCGCTCGCGTCCATGATGAGGACGCCTCCGTCCGCGCGCTCCAGCAGATCCTGGAAGGACGACTCGCCAGCGTCGAGATAGAAGTTCGACGTGCCGACGCCCGGCGCGCTCTTGTATCCGGCGCGCTTCGCGTTCCCGGTGGACGTCTGCCCATCGCCCGCGCGCCTTGCAGTGTAGGTGTTGTGAAGGAATCCGTTGAGCGTGCCGCGAGTGAACAGCTCGGTGCGTCCGGAGGGGACGCCTTCGTCGTCGAAGGGGCACACCGCAGGACCGAACATCACGCGCCCGTCATCGACCAGTGTGAACAGCTCGGAACCGAGGCGCCGGCCCGCCATCTCGGCGAAGAGCGACCGGCCCTTCTGGACGGCTTCGGCGGACAGCGCCCCCGCCAGCACTCCGAGGAACGACATCGCCGCGAAGGGATCCAGCACGACCGGCACCCTCGCGGTCGGCGGTTTCGTGGCGCCCAGAAGCCTGACGCTCCGCTCGACCGCCTCGTCGACGACCTCTTCCCATGTCAGCTCGTCGAGCCCCCTGGCGATCCTGAACGAGAAGCCGGTCTGCGTCTCGTCTCCTTCGACGGCGAGCGGCACTGCGACGCACCACGCGTCCGTACGTGCGTACTCGGCGACGAGACCCGTGGTCGACGCGATCGCGACCCGCGATACCGCGTCGCCCACCTGCGCAAGGTCGACCTTCGTGACCCGCGGATCGATCCCGATCGCCCGCCGCTCGATGTCGATCGCGAGCCGTACCTTGTCGTCGGTGGGGACGTCGGCGGCCTCGGCGCGGAAGAGACCGGGGATGTCCTCGGCCGGGACGAACGAGGGCAGCCCGTTGTGCTCGTCGGGCTCGGCGAGCATGGCGTTCTCTCGCGCCCGGCGGACCGCGTCACGGACCTCGTCCTCGCTCGGGTCTGCGGCGTAGGCGTAGCCCATCCGTCCGCCGTCGACGAGCCGAACGCCCATTCCGCGCGACTCGGCGAACGTGAGGCCTTCGATCTCGCCGCGGAAGGCGCTCGCCTCGGTCTGACGTGTCTCCTCCGCGAAGGACTCGACCGCCTCGTCATCGAGGGCCGCGGCCACGGCGACCCGAGCCAGATCGAGCAGGTCAGACACCCGTGCCCCCGACCGTGATCCGCGCGATCCGCAGCGTCGGCGAGCCGCTGCCGACGGGTGCGGCCTGGCCGTCCTTGCCGCACACGCCCTCCCACGAGTCGAAGTCGCCGGCCACAGCATCCACCGCATTCATCACGTCGATCGCCCGTCCGATCAGGTTCGCGCCGCGAACGGGGGCCCCCACCCGGCCGTTCTCGATCAGGAACCCCTCGCTCACGCCGAAGACGAAGTCGCCGGTCGCCGGGTTCACCTGGCCGCCGCCCAGGGCGGTCACGAACACGCCGCGCTCGGTCGAGGCGAGGACGTCGCCCGGGTCCGACGCGCCGTTCAAGATGTTCGTGTTCGTCATCCGAGGGATGGGCGGGTGGGCGTATGACTCGCGCCGGCCGTTGCCCGTTCCCGGTACCTCGTCCTTCTCGGCGCGGAGACGGTCGTACAGGAAGCTTTGCAGCACGCCGCGTTCGAACAGGACGGTCCGCTGCGCGGGCGCCGCCTCGTCATCGAAATCGAACGAGCCCCATCCGTTCGGGACCGTGGCATCGTCGACCCCGTCGATCAGCTCGCTCGCGCACCTGCTGCCGACGAGACCGCGGTAGACGCTCGCCTCCTTGTCGACCGCGTCCGCCTCCAACGGATGCCCGACGGCCTCGTGGAACAGCACACCTCCCATACCCGGCGCGAGCACGACCGTCATCTCTCCCGCGGGCGCCGGGACGCTGTCGAGCATCGTGACCGCACGCCGTGCGGCGACTTCGGCCGTGGCTTGCGGCCCATGCCGGTCCAGGAACTCGACCCCGGAGCAGGCGGCCGGGCCGTGGAACCCGGTCTGGATCGTGTCGCCTCGCCCCGCCACGACCTGCGCGGCGAGGCGGATCCGCGGGCGCTCCTCCTGCACCCAGCGCCCGTCGGACGTGGCGATCAGCCGGCGCTGCACGGAGTCGCCGTATCCGCCGACGACCTGGACGACCTCCGGACTGAGCGAACGGGCGGCATCATCCAGCTCGCGGAGCCACGCCACCTTCTCGGCGGCCGGCACGGCGCCGGCCGGTCGTTCGACCCGGTTCGTGCCCGGGCCGCGTCGCTCGCGCAGGTCGACGACGTCCGCGCCCGCGCCGTCGAGGAGCGCGGCGCTCGCCGCCTCGGCGGCCGTCAACAGCGCATCGCGGCCGAGCCGGTTCGAGTACGCGTAGCCGTAGGAGGTGCCGAGCGCGACGCGAACCCCCGCGCCCCGATCGAGCCCGGTCGTCAGCTCTTCGACCTTCCCGTCGTCGAGACGGATCGAGGTGGAGGTGCGCTCTTCGACGAAGATCTCCGAGAACGCGCCGCCGCGCCGCCGCGCCGCCCGCAGGACCTCACGGGCGAGCTCGCGGTCCAGCATGCGCGGGATGCTAGCAGGGCCTCATCGATCGACCCGGCGGGAGCACGTCACGCGCGAGCCGTGGAGTACAGTCACGCACCGGAAGGAGCGGTGTCGTGCGACGGACCCTCGTGATCACGATCGGTCTCCCACTCGCGCTGCTCGCCGCGGGGTGCGGCCGAGGCGGCTCGTCGTCGCCGAGCCCGTCTTCGCAAACGAGCTCCTCGTCGCCCCCCGCCGGCGTGACCGGCGGGGCGGGCACGATCATCAACCCGAGCGGCAGCGTTCCACCGACATCGTCGCCCGGCATTACCGGCTCGGTCACGCGCGGCACGGCCGGTATCACCATCACCGGCCGCCTGAACGAGACGGTGACCCTGGGTGAGCTCACCGGCGCGGTGTGGGCTCCGCCTCCGAGCGGGATCGCCCTCACGTGGACCGGGGCGAAGCACCAATCCCTGTCGATCGGGGGGCCGTCCTTCACCAGCCAGCAGCCCACGTCCGACGCTCGGGTCCTCTCGTTCGGCGTGCTCGATTCCGACGGCAGGCTCCTGCAATTCCGCTCCGCGGCCGGCGAGTGCCTGGTTACGATCAACCCCGCGCTCCCCGCCGACATGGGTGGCGTCTTCACCTGCCGGAACCTGACGAGCAGTGACGGCGCGGCGACCGTCGACGCCCAGGGCACCTTCTCGGCGACGGGGTAGCGCACGGAACGGGCGGACCGGTCGCGAACGGCGATCGACCTCGCGGTCGTCGCGGGGATCGGTGGGCTCCTCGTGGGGATCCTGCTCCTTCCGACGTTTCGGCACGGGTGGGGGTTCGGGGTCGGTCCGGACTTCCCCGTATACGTGTGGTGGACGCGCGTCGGCGCCGGAGACGGGATCTCGCTCGTCGGCCACCGCCCCGGCGTCGTCCCGATGCTCGCCGTCGTGCGCGGGACGCTGCAGCTTCCGCTCGTGGCCGCCGTGGCCGGCTCGCAGTACGCGCTGGGCCCGGCGATCGCGTTCGCGGCGATCGCTCTCGTCAGGGGCGCCACACGGGTCGGGCGATGGCGATGGATCCTCGGTGGGGCGTTCGCCGGCCTCTTCTCGGTGCATCTCGTGGGCGGGTACATCTCGAGCCTGGTCTTCGCGGCCGCGTTCCTGGCCGCAGGCGCGGCCATCGCGTTGGGCTCGCGCCGGGGCACGGTGGCCGCCGCACTGCTGCTCGGCGGCGGCGGACTGGCTCACCCCCAGTTCTTCCTGCTCGGGGCGCTCGTCCTGCTGGTCGGCGGCGCCTGGGCGTACGCGCGGGATCGGGATCGCGGTCGTGGCTCCGAGGTCGCGCGCGTCGCCGAGGCCCTCGCGGGCGGAATCGGGATCGTGGCCGCCGGGATCCTGTCGATGCTGGCCGGTCCGGCCGCGCTTCACGTCGACACGTCGAGGGACGCGTTCCTGAGGCACGCCGGGCTCCGGAACAACCTGACGCGAAGCTACGTGGATCGATTCCGGCAGAAGCTCCCGCAGCTCGCCCCCATCCCGCAGCTCGCCCTCTCCGTGCCCGGGTCGACGCGCTCGACCGGCTACGTTCGACGCTTCCTGCTGGCGTGGGCGGCGGTCACGATCGTCGGCGTGCCGATCGGGCTCGTCACCGGCCGGTTTCCGCCCGAGCGGATCATGACGTTCGGGTTCGCGTTCCCGATCCTGGCGGGTCTCGGCGTGACCTGGTTGTGGGACCGGCTGCGACCACGGAGGTGGCTGGCGATCCCCATGGCCGCCGTCGCCCTCGGGTTGCTCGCATCCACGTGGTTGGGCGCCTGGGATCGACAGCAGACGTTCGAGTCGCCGGCCGAGATCGCCGACCTCGATACCGTCGCGCGGATCGCCGCCACGCTCCCCCCGAACACGCGGCTCGTCTACGTCGTGAACGACATCGATCCGACGGCGTCGTTCCTGGCCACCCACGCGGAGAATGTGATCCTCGCGACCCTTCCACCCGATCGCGCGGCGGACGCCTCGGTCTACGTGGGCGACGTCGGCGACCTTCTCGCGGGACGACCGACGGTTCGCGGGGACACCGAGTACGACGCGCTGTCGCGGGCGCTCTTCTTCGCGATCCCGGCCGGCCCCCGGGCGATCTTCGTCGTCCGGGGTCTGAACAAGGTGCCGGAGGCGCTGATCGACCCGACGCTCCATCGGTGGAGCGCGGGCGTAACCTCGAGCGTGCCGGGGCCGATTCCGCTCGCGGCGCTTCCCGACGAGACGGTACCGTCGTCCCCCGGTGGGATCGCGCTGGCAACGTTCGAGACGCTGGCACTGCTGTTGGTCGTGGGCCTCGGCTGGTCGTGGTGGACGTTCGGCGAGCCCGTGACGGCCGTGGCAGCCGCCCCCGCCTTCGGGGCCGCGTTCCTGGCGCTCGTGGGTCTCATCGGAGAGCGGTTCGGTGTGCCGATCTCGGGCTCGTGGGGCCCGACGGCGATCTCAGCCGTGGCTGGCGGGTGCGGGTTCGTCCTCCTCGCACTCGAGCGGAAGTCTCCCCCGGATCCGACGGCGGAAGTCGACCAGCAACCAGACGAGAAGGACGGTCACGGCCGGGGTGACGATCCAGTGCCCGATCCACAGGTCGACCGTGAACGGCCCCGGATAGTTGATGGCCTCGGTCGACCATTGAGAGAGCGCCAGGAGCACCCCCGTTCCGATGAGGGCTGAGCGGGCGGCCCGTGGAAGCAGCCATGCCAGCGGCATGCCCCACACGACGTACCAGGGTAGGAGGACCGGTCCCATCAGCATGAGCATCAGGACGACCCAACCCCACGCCGCGCCGTTGCCGCGAGGCGAGAGCCCGCCGGCACGACGGGCGACCTCGCGCGTGAGCGCGAAGACGCACACGATCAACAGGATGCCGAACGCGGCCCGCACCACCCAGCCGAGCAGATGCAAGCTCAGGGCGTCCACGACGCGGCGCAGGAACAGGGATGGCGCCAGCCACTGCTCGTGTCCGGCGAGCTCGAGCATCCCGAGCGTCGGATCGTGGAGCTGCAGGTACGGGGCCGCGGCCACGAGCGAGACGGCGACGGCCGTCCCCAGGTGCGTGACGAGCGCACGGCGCCGCTGTTGTGGCGGACGTCGCGCCACGCAATAGACGATCAGAAGGATCAACGGAAGCACGCCCGTTGCCTTGATGAGAGCGCCGAGCGCCAACGAGACGATCGCGGGAAGCTCCCTGCCGCGAACGACGAATGCCAGCGCCACCGCGATCGACAGCGCGACGAGCAGGTCGTTGTGGGCGCTCGCCACCGAATGGAAGAGGACCACCGGATTCGCTCCGAACGCGACGACGGCGAACGCCGCCCGGGATGGCCACACCTGGAGCGCGGTCCACGCGACGACGATGATGGTTCCCATGCTCGCGAGGATCGCGATCATGCGGTAGGCGTTGACCTGGGCGATCGGCGTGACGAACGCGCGAGCGATCATGCCGGAAAGAGTGCTGAACAGCGGGCCGTAGACGGCGGGCGTATCGACCCACTTCGGGCCGAGGAGATGCCACAAGGGGTCCCGCGCGTACGTCAGCGGGGTCTGCACGTACGGGTTGCCGCCGTACGCGCCGACGATGCGTCCGTAGAACGCGTACGAGTAGACGTCGCGAGAGAACAGCAACGGCAGTGCGAGCAGGACGAGGTGATATGCCGCGACGAGGATCAGCACGGTGCGAAGCGAGACGTTCCCGCGCCAGGCCTCGAGCAGGAGGAACAGGAACGACGAGACCGACAGCACGGTGACCAGGACGCCGGTCGCGACGAGGGCGTTGCCCGACAGCCGGTCGAGGAAGACGGCTCGCCCGATCCAGACGAGCGGTCCCCCGGGAACGAACCCCTGCGGCTGCACCGGTTGGAACGGCGAGCCGGGGGCGGCAGCGAACACCGCGAACGCAACGACCCCCGCGGCGGACAACCCGACGGCACCCGTGGCGGATCGGGGATCGTCTGGGGACCGCACGGCACCTGAACCTATCAGTCCGGACCTCGGAAGTGTGAGGCTCCGGCGCAGGTCAGGAGGGGTGTGCCGGAACCCGCGGGCGTGGTCGTTCGAAGCGACCGACGACGGCCACGATCCCTGCGAGGATCGCCCCCGGCACCGCGATCCAGACGGGCCGCTCGAGCCACCGCCGGAGCGTGCTGTCCTGCTGGCGCCCGAATCCCAACGGCCACAACAGCAGGATCGCAACCAGGTACGCCGTCATGTGCCACAGGAACAACGTCATGATCACGCCGTTGACGCCGATCGTCGCCTTCCACAGGCGAGCCTCACGAAGCCGGCGCGCAAGCCAGGGGCGCAGCAGCATGACGGCTCCGATCGACCAGATCCCGCCCAACAGGAAGCACACCGTGGGCGGGTAGGCGTTCGACACCCGCTCGACGTCGGTGCCGAGGAGGCTCCTCGGATACGCGCCGATACCCGGGAACCAGCGGAACCGCTCGTCTCCGAACAACGTCCACAGCGGCGGGTTCGTGAGCAGGACGAGGCCTCCGAGCCCCGCCGCGACCATCGACCAGAACGCCTGGCGCGGCCACGCCGTCATCGATCCGTCCGCGTAGGCGTGCCCGAGCTGGTGGGGCAGCAGCAGCACCAACGCCACGTTGATCCAGCGCACAATCGGGTGACCGAGGATGAACCCCACGACGTCGCCGACGACGGCTCCCAGGCACAGGGCTGCCGGGACCCACAGGCCGAAGCGATGGTGCAGCCGGATCGTGAGCGGGCTGACGACGACGACCACCAGGTACACCGCCAGGAACCACAGCGGCCCGAACGGCACCGTGGCTCCCGGCGGCAGGACGCCGCGAAGCAGCCGCGTGGTCCCCCACAGCGGCGGCCCCGTAGACCTGCCCGTATCGGTGAGGTGGAGCGCGATCATCACCGGCCCCCACACGCCGAAGAAGACGAGCGAGGGGCGCAGGAGACGGCCCATCCGGGTGCGAACGAACGACCACGTGCTCAAGCCTCGGCGCCGGTAGGCCTCGTATGCGATCAGGTTCGAGAAGCCGCCGACGAAGAAAAAGATCGGCATCACCTGCAGCGCCCACGTGGCGAGCCACAGCCACGAGGTGATGCCGATCGCGCTCGAGGTCCCGATGACCCCGTCGCGCCAGAAGATGATCCCGATCGTCCAGTGCCCGACGACGACCGCGAGGATGCTCACCCCCCGAAGGAAATCGACGCTGCGATCGCGGGTTTGCGGGGTGTTCGCCGCGAGGTCGTCGAGCCTCGACCCCATCCGAGCTCGTCAGACGTCGCCGCGCTCGAGCGCGTCGCAGATGGCGAGCGAGCCCCGCAGCTGGACCTCTGAGAGCGCGTGATCCCAGGGCTCGGGTTGCGTCGAGAACTTCGCGACCACGGTTCGCGAGGGCGGGTGGATCAATACCTGCTGGCCGTTGATCCCGAGTCCGGCGTGGATCCCGCGATCGGGATCGATCACCCACCACTGGTTGTGGTACATCCCACCCGGCAGGTCCTTGCCGTCGGGGGCCGCGGCGAACGCCGCAAGAAGATCGGGGTCCGATCGGGTGACGCCGCGCACCCACGCGGCCGACACGATTCGCCCGCCGGGGGCGAGGCCCTCGTCCAGATGCATCTGCCCGAACCGCGCGAGGTCGCGGAGCGTGGTGCAGATCCCGCCGTCCTCCATCGCGCACCCGTGCGCGTCGACCGTGACCTCCGCGTCGCGCTCGGCACCCAGCTTCGACCAGACCTCGCGGGAACACACTGAGGCGAACGATGCACCGCCGACGCGCTCGACTACCCACCCGAGCACGTCGGTAAGGATCGAGCGATAGTCGAATCGCCCGCCGTGGGACCGGACGTTCTCGTTCAATCCCGCCATATACGAGTACAGGTCCTCCGGCAGGTCTGGATCGAGCCGCGGACGCCAGCCGCAGACCTGTTCGTAGACGCGGACGTCGGCCTCCAGATCGTCGTAGTCCTCCGAGAACTTGGTCCCCGCCCTCATGTCCAGCAGGTGCTGGACTGAGCAGCCCTCGAACGCACCGCCCTTCAACTCCTCCACGTATGCGGTGACCGGGGAGCCCGGGTCGAGCAGGCCGCGATCGACCAACGTGCCCGCGACCGTTGCGGTCACGGACTTCGAGACCGACATCAGGAGGTGCGTCGTGTCCGGGCCCATCCCGTCGACGTACCGCTCGTCGACGATGCGCCCGCGGTGGAGCACGAGGAGTCCGTCGGTGTACGTGGCGTCGAGCATCGACGCCACGGTCCAGTCGCGGCCACGGAGACGGAACGCGACGGCGTCGATCTCGCGAGGGTCGTGCTGCAACTCGGCCACCGGACCGGCTCCCCGCGAGATCTGGGCCGTGGGGATCAGGTCGCGGATGTGCAGGAACCCCCACCGGTTGAACGGAGGCTCCTGCCAGTTCGCGAGCGTGACGAGCTTGTCGCTCGGCGGGGGCGAGCCCCGCATCAGCCCGAGCTCGATGGAGGTGTCGGGTCTCGACGATGTCCTCACCACGCGGAGCCTACGCCGTCGTTCCTACGGACCCCAGCAGCGAGCTTCCTCGGATCACCTTCCCGCGGTGGCTCTCACGCGACCGGCCGCCCTCGTCCGGATAGACTCCACCGGATCCGAGAGGAGCACCCAGGGCCATGACGCGAGGATCGGTTCGTGAGCACACGGGGCTTTCGATGGGCATCGCAGCGTCGGTGGCGGCGTTCTTCGTGATCATGCCGGCCTTGATCGCCGTCGCCGTCTACATGTTCCTCACCGTGTATGCCATCGTGAAGGCGGTCGGATCGGCCCCGAAGCAGGCGAGCCCCCTCACCGTGCTCGTGGGCGTCGCGATCATCGTTGCCACGTTCGCGACGCTCCTGGGCGGTGCGATCGCGCTGCTGGGTCGCGCGATGAACCCGAGGAAACGCGCCCGGCGCTGACGCCCGAGGCCAGAGGAGGAACGGTGCCGCTGCTGACCATCCCAGACGAGCTGCTCGAGGTTCGAGCGGCGTTCCGGAGCTTCCTCGAACGCGAGGTCAAGCCAGCCGAGGAAGCCCACCGCGAGGAGATCAACGAGACGGGAACGTTCGAGGCCGTCAAGGACGAGCGCCGCCGGTTCCAACAGCGCTCGGCCGAGCTGGGGTTCTGGGCGATGCACATGCCCGAGGAGGTCGGCGGGGCCGGTCTCGGTGCGCTCGGCCAGGTGCTCCTGCACGAGGAGAACAGTCGGTACGGACTGGTCTTGGCGTCGCTGGACGGGTTGCTCCCGGTCGTGAGCGGTCCCTCGCCGGTCTACCTCGCCTGTGACGACGACCAACGGAAGCGCTACCTCGATCCGCTGATGCGGGGCGAGCTGTTCACGTGCTTCGCGCTCACCGAACCCGAGGCGGGATCGGACGCCTCGCGCTTACGAACGACCGCGGTCGCCGACGGCGACGAGTGGGTCCTGAACGGACGCAAGCACTTCATCACGGCCGGCGACGCGGCCGACATCGCGCTCGTGTTCGCCACGACCGATCGCGAGAAGGGGGCGAGGGGCGGCATCACCGCCTTCCTCGTGCCGACGGACTCCTCCGGGTTCTCGGTCTCTCGGCTCCAGCGCACGATGTCGCCCTTCCAGAATCCGGCCGAGCTCACGCTCGTCGACGTCCGAGTCCCGGGCGAGAACGTGATGGGCGAGGTCGGCCGGGGCTTCTACGCGGCCGTGCGGGGGATCAACGGCGCCCGGTTGCAGATCGCCGCGCAGGCGCTCGGGATCGCCGACTACCTCCTGGGACGAACGCTCGAGTACGCGAAGAGCCGAAGCGCGTTCGGTCAGCCCATCGGCCGGAACCAGTACGTCCAAGGCCACGTCGTCGACTCGTACGCCGAGCTCGAGCAGGCTCGCCTGCTCGTCTACCAGTGTGCGGCGAAGGTCGACGAGGGCGCCGACGGCCGGCAGGAGGGGGCCCTCGCGAAGCTGGTCGCCACCGAGATGGTCGGGCGAGTCGCCGACCGGGCGATCCAGGTCCACGGCGGGAACGGGGCGATGACCGAGATGGGCGTCGAGGCCTGGTATCGGGACGTTCGCCCGATGCGCCTCTACGAGGGAACGAGCGAGCTGCTCCGGGTCAACATCGCGAAGACGCTCGGGCTGGGCGAGTGATGCCGTCGTGATCTCGTGGCCGAACGCGGCCGTTCTCCTCGCGATGCTCGTGACCGTCGGCATCGTCGTCGCGCGGCGGGGACGGCTGCTGGTGCGGCTCGTGCGCGCCGGGCGCCCCGTCGAGCGCTCGGGGGACACGGGCGCTCGCGTCGAGCGCGAGATCGTCGAGGTCCTCGGCCAGCGGAAGCTCTTCCAGAAGCCCCTCGCCGGGCTGATGCACGCGTGCATCTTCTGGGGGTTCCTCGTGCTCCTCACGACGATCGTCGAGGCGATCGGGCAGCTCGTCGACGAGAGGTTCGCGATCCCGGTGATCGGTCGCACCGCCTGGCTCGGGTTGGTGCAGGACGTCTTCGCCGGCCTCGTGCTCGTCGGGCTCGCGATCGCCGTCTACATCCGAAAGGTGCAGCGGCCGGCGCGGTTCGACGGCAGCCACATGGGGCAGGCCGACCGGATCCTCGTGTGGATCGCCGGCATCATCGTCACCCTCTTCGGGGCGAACGCTGCGCGCATCGCGCGCGGCGTGAACGAGTCGCCGGCCGCGTGGACACCCATCTCGCACGCCCTTTCGGTGCCGTTGCGAAACGTGTCGGCCCCCGAGCTCCACGTGGTCGAGCTCTCGCTCCTGTGGGCGCACGTCGTCCTCATCCTCGGGTTCATGATGTACATCGGCTATTCGAAGCACCTTCACATCTTCACGAGCTCGTTCACCGTCTACTTCTCGTCGACGCGGCCGCGGGGTGCCGTGACGCCGCTGCCGATCGACCTCGCGAAGCTCGAGGCGGGCGAGCAATCGCTCGGCGCCGCCACGATCACCGATCTCAGCTGGAAGGAAACGCTCGACCTCTACGCGTGCACCGAATGCGGGCGCTGCCAGGAGGTCTGCCCCGCGTGGGCGACCGACAAGCCGCTCTCGCCGAAGCTGCTGATCATGGACCTTCGCGATCACCTGTTCGCCGAGGGCCCCACGTTGCTCGCGGCGGAGGAGGGCGGGGGCGAGGTCCGGGCCACGGCGCTGGTGCCGGACGTGATCGACGATGACGTCGTCTGGGCTTGCACGACGTGCGGAGCATGTGTGCAGGAATGCCCCGTGGACATCGAGCACATCGACACGATCATCGATCTGCGCCGCAACCTCGTGATGGCGGAGTCGTCGTTTCCCTCGGAGGCGGGGGCCATGCTCCGCAACCTGGAGAACGCCGGGAACCCGTGGGGGATGCCGCAGGCCGACCGCACGGCGTGGGCGAAGGATCTGGGCATCCGCGTCCTGGGACCCGGCGACGCCGCTCCGGAGTACCTCTATTGGGTCGGGTGCGCGGGAGCCTTCGACGACCGCTCGAAGCGGATCGCACAGGCGACGGCGACGGTGCTCGCCGCGGCAGGGGTCGACTTCGCGATCCTGGGACCGCGCGAGTCCTGCACCGGCGATCCGGCGCGCCGGATGGGCAACGAGTACCTCTTCCAGACGCTCGCCGAGCGGAACGTGGAAACGCTCAACGGGGCGGGCGTCCGCACGATCGTCGCGAACTGCCCCCACTGCTTCAACACGCTCGCGAACGAATACCCCCAGTACGGGGGAAGCTGGCGCGTGGTGCACCACACGCAGCTGCTCGCCGAGCTCGTCGACGACGGCAGGCTCGCGCTGACCGAGGAGGTTCGAGGGCTGCTGACCTATCACGACCCGTGCTACCTCGGACGCCACAACCAGGTGTACGACCCGCCCCGCCGGGTGCTCGATCGCGTCCCGGGCCTTGAGACGACCGAGATGCACCGGCACAAGGAGCGGGCCTTCTGTTGCGGCGCCGGCGGCGCTCGCATGTGGATGGAGGAGCGGATCGGGACGCGGATCAACGAGGAGCGGACGGCCGAGGCGATCGGCACCGGCGCCGACCTGCTCGGCGTCGCCTGTCCGTACTGCCTCGTCATGCTCGACGACGGTGCGAAGGCTCGTGGCTCGCAGGTGCAGGTGCTCGACGTGGCGCAGGTGGTCGCGCGGGCGATCCGGCCCTAGCGTGAAGATCGGTCCTGCTCGTCGTCTCGGGGCGACGCTCGGGGCGCTCCTCGCCCTCGCGGCGTGCGACGCCTACCGGCCCAGGATCGCGCCCTCGCCGACACCGGTCGCTACCGTCGCTCCGCCATCGACCGGCGGCCCGTGTCCGACACCCGGCGCCGGCGCGACGACGTTCACCACACCGGCCGGCGCTTGCGTGCCGACGAGCTCGCTCGTCATGCTTCACTGCCCCGGATCCGACGACCTGTTCGTGCGAGGGGAAGGTGCGCGGTACGAGCGACGGTTCCTCGGCGGGCCGTTCGCGGTGACCGTCAGATTCGTCCCCCGCGACGCGAACGTCCTGGGCACGGGCGCCGGCATGGAGGTGTTTCGAGTGCCCGGCGATCCGCGCTTCCTCTACGTGCGACGCGGCGGCATCGTCGAGCGTTGGCTGCCGCTCCCGAGACGGCCGATCCACTCGCCGTCTCCCGTGGCGTCGGCGCCGAGCGCGACGCCCTCGGCGCCGAGTTTCTCGCCGTCGTTGCTCGAGCCGGGCTCGGCGCCCAGCGTCGCGTTCATCGGGGATTCCGTCTTACAAGGCGCGACCCCGTGGCTCCTGGCATCGCTCCCCGGATGGGTCAGCACCGTCGACGCCGAGATCGGGCGTGCCTCGTTCTCCGGGATCGCGATCGCGGCGAGGGTGGCGATCGGTGTCCCGAAGCCGGACGTGGTCGCCGTGGAGCTCGGCACGAACGACGCCGACCCTGTCGCGTTCCGCGCCAACGCCGAGGCGATCCTCACATCGCTGAAGGATGTCCCGCTCGTGATCTGGCAGACCACTCACGGCCCGATGGATCACGTGCCCCTCGTCAACGACGAGATCCGACGGGTCGCCCGCCGGTTCCCGAACACAGCCATCGCCGACTGGGACGCGTTCGTTCCTGCGGTAGACCTGACCTCGGACGGGGTGCACCCGCGCACGGAGCACGAGGACGACATGGCGAAGCTGATCCTGCCCCTGTTGGGAGCCTGGGTCGCCGCCGCCTCGAGGCCCGCCCTCGAGAGCTGCCCCGGAACCTCGGCCGCGAGTGCGCCGTAGCAGGCTCCGCTCGTTACCGCTCTCCTGGCGCTGCGCGCTCCCCCGTGGGTCCGGCTCCGGCCCACTCCAGGTTGGACCCGTTGCCCGGCAGAGAGCGACCCCCATCGCCCTCGCCGTCGGGCGCCCGGCGGATCCTGAGCGCAAGGAAGCCGAACGATGTGGCAACGACGAACGGTGCGTGGCCGGCCCACCCGGCCAACCTGAGGCCGAGAGCGTCCACTGCGATCGCCGTCAGCGAGATGGCCGCGATCCCGAACGCCGCCGCGAGCCCGGCGTGGATGGCTGCCGAAGCAGACGGGAGCGAGAGGCGGACCCACGGCCAACCCGCCACGACGAGCACGATGAGCAGCAGCGGAGAGAGCCACACCGGAAGCCAGGGGGAAAGCGGACCCGCTCCCACTTCAGTCAAGGCGGAGCCGCTCGGGCCTGCGACTTCGGGGGCGCCGGTGAATCCCGGGAGGCCGACGACACCCGGGGTCAGCTGGCGAGAACCGTCCATGGCCAGCGCCTCTCGATATCCCCCAGGATCGAACGAGGAGAAGACCACCGCGAGAGCCGGGCGGTCGAGCTCAGACCGGATCCGATTCCACGAATCGACCGCCAGCCGATCGTGCTCGGTGTTCCCAGTGATCGTGGGCCGCCCGGCCAGGAAGTCTGGAACGGTGCCCACGAAGACGAACACGTCGGGCACCCGGGCCGGGGGAACGGCATCGCGAAGGTAGTTCGCGTACCGCGTGAACTGGAACGACAGGCTGATTCTGCG
>JALYLM010000065.1 GCA_030774235.1 Actinomycetota bacterium | reverse complement strand
GTGATCGCGATCGCGACCGAGGGCGACGCCGAGACCCCGAGGCTCGCCGACCACACCCTGTTCGTGCCACGCACCCCCGAGTTGCTCTCACCCGTCGTCGTGACCGTGCCGCTCCAGCTGCTGGCCTACCACGTGGCGAAACTGCGTGGCTGCGATGTGGACCAGCCTCGGAACCTGGCGAAGAGCGTAACGGTCGAGTAGACGCCGCCTCCGTGGACCGGCTCTCTCCGCGTGCCCGACGCGCTCACGGGGGTGGGCGGGGGCGGGCCCTCCGCGGGCCAGTCCCCACCCAACCCCCGCTCCGTGCCCGCCCCCGCCCTTCATTCCTGAGACATCGGTCTCGGGGATCGGACGCCGGGCCACACGTGGGCTCTCCTCCCGGTTCAATAAGGCATTGACGACGTTCGATGGATGGGGGTAGGTTTCATCGAGGATTCTCGATGGATGCAGAGGGAGACGGGTGAGTCCGGTACGGGAAGTGGCCGTGGGGGAGGTTGCGCCGGTTGCGTGTTGCGTGCCGATCGGGCGTGAGGGGATGTCCGAGCGGGAGGCCGGGGCGACGGCGTCGCTGTTCAAGGCGTTGGCGGATCCTCACCGGGTCCGGGTCGTGAACCTGCTCGCCGTGTCGGGAGAGCCGGTATGCGTCTGCGACCTCACGGAGACGCTCGACCTCTCGCAACCCACGGTGAGCTTCCACATGAAAAAGCTCGTGGACGCCGGGCTCCTCGACCGGGAGCAGCGGGGCGTGTGGGCGTACTACTCGCTGCGGCCCGATGCCGTGAGACGCCTCGGCAAGGTGTTGGAGTTCGAAGGAGGAGGCCGGTGATGAGTGATCTTCGTGAGCGGGTTCGGGAGCGCTACGCGGCCGCGGCGCGCTCGGTGCAGGAGGGGCAGGTCGCCGACGATTGGCACTCGGACGTCTCGTGCTGCGAAGCGGACTGCTGCGGTCACGAGCAGGGCATGGGCGTGCAGCTCTACGACGCGACCGAGCGGAGCCGGCTTCCCGACGAGGCCGTGCTCGCGAGTCTCGGCTGCGGGAACCCGACCGCCGTTGCCGAGCTGCGTGAGGGAGAGGTCGTGCTCGACCTCGGCTCGGGTGGCGGCATCGACGTGCTGCTGTCGGCCCGCCGGGTCGGGTCCACCGGCACGGTCTACGGCCTGGACATGACCGACGAGATGCTCGACCTTGCTCGGGAAAATGCCCGCAGGGCCGAGGCGACGAACGTGGAGTTCCTGAAGGGATACATCGAGGCCGTGCCGCTGCCCGACGCGAGCGTGGACGTGATCATCTCCAACTGCGTGATCAACCTGTCGACCGACAAGCCCGCGGTCGTCTCCGAGATGAACCGGGTGCTTCGACCCGGCGGACGGCTTGGCGTCAGCGACGTCGTCTCGTCGGACGAGCTCACACCGGCGCAGCGCGCGGAACGAGGTAGCTACGTGGGGTGCATCGCCGGCGCGCTCTCGTTCGGCGAGTATCGGCAGGAGCTCGCCGCGTCCGGCTTCGTCGAGATCGCGATCGAACCGACCCACGAGATCGCGGACGGGATGTTCGGCGCCATCGTGCGGGCTCGCAAGCCGGCATCGGTGGTCACATAGTTGGTCGGCCGCTAACCGGCCGTTCACGGGCCGGCGTCTACGATCCACGGACGACGCCGAAGGAGGGAGCGATGTCGTCGAGGCGTCCCCGGGTGCTGTTCGTCTGCGTGCACAACGCGGGCAGGAGCCAGATGGCCGCGGGCCTGCTGGATCGGTACGCGGGCGGACGCATCGAGGTGCGGTCGGCCGGAAGCGCACCCGCCGGGGAGATCCACCCTGCCGTGGTCGAGGTGATGACCGAGATCGGGGTCGACCTTTCGAAGGAGTTCCCCAAGCCGCTCGACGACGACGTCGTGCGGGCCGCCGACGTCGTCGTGACGATGGGGTGCGGCGACGCCTGTCCCGTGTACCCGGGCGCGCGGTACCTCGACTGGGAGCTTCCGGACCCTGCCGGCAAGAACGTCGAGGAGGTCCGCCCGATCCGCGACGAGATCGATCGCCGCGTCCGGGCCCTGGTCGACGAGCTCGTACCGGCACCGGCGTAACGTCCTCCGCAGGGAAACGGGCCGAGGCCCGCCCCCGCCTACAATCTGCGCGTGGAGATCGTCGGATTGGGGGTCGACATCTGCGAGATCGCCCGGATGGAGCGGGCGATCGAGCGGCATCCGACGCTCCGCGAACGCGTCTTCACGGCCGAGGAGCGCGTGTACTGCGACGCGAGAGCGCGGCCCGCGGAGTCGTACGCGGGGCGGTTCGCCGCGAGGGAGGCCACGATCAAGGCTCTCGGCGGCTACCGGGGAAGGCTCTGGCAGGACATCAGCGTGACGCGGCACCCGAGCGGCAGGCCATCGATCCTGTTGACCGGCAACGCGAAGCGCCGGGCCGATTCGCTCGGCATCGCGCAGGTGCTCGTCACGTTCACGCACGAGAGGGCGAACGCCGTCGCATTCGCGATGGCGGTGACGCCGTGAAGCCCGTCCTGACGCCCGGGCAGGCCGCCGAGCTCGATCGCGAGACGCAGACCCGCGGGACCCCGGCCGAGCTGTTGATGGAGCGCGCCGGCCGGGCCGTCGCGAGAGCGGCGGTGGACCTCACGGGAGGGGTGTACGGACGTCGGGGTGTGGTCGTCTGCGGCAAGGGCAACAACGGCGGCGACGGGCTCGTGGCGGCGCGATACCTCGCGCGCTGGGGGATGCGGGTGGCCGTCGCCAGGATGGAGCCGACAGACGATCGGGAGCCGGCCGCGACGAACGCCCGACGTCTGGAACTCGAGACGGACGTCCGGCCGCGCGAGTTTTCGGCGTCGATGCTCGAGCGCGAGCTCGCTCGCGCGGACGTGGTCATCGACGCCATCTTCGGGACCGGGTTCCACGGGATCCCCCAGGACGTCTGGGGCGAGGCCATCGACGCTCTGAACGCCGCCGATGTGCCGGTGATCGCGATCGACATCCCATCGGGTGTGAACGGCGAGACCGGTGCGATCGATGGGCAGGCGGTCTGGGCCGAGCTCACGGTCACCTTCGGTGCCGCGAAGACCGGGGCGGTGCTGATGCCCGGGGCCGAGCGCGCCGGCGACGTCCGCGTCGTCGACATCGGATTCCCGGATGACCTGGTTCGAGCCGACACGTTCCTGACCGAGCCAGCCGACGTCGCGGCGGCCTTGCCCGTTCGGTCCGCGGACACCCATAAGCGCTCATCGGGAGTGCTGTTGATCGTTGCGGGTTCCCGCGGGATGACCGGCGCCGTGAAGCTGATCGCGGGGGCGGCGGGCCGGCTCGGCACCGGGCTCGTGACCGTCGCGGTCCCTCAGAGCATCTTGCCGATCGTGCAGAGCGCCCTCACCGAAACGACCTTCCTGCCGTTGGCCGAGACTGTCGACGGCACGGTCGCGGCCGCGGGGCTGGACGCCGTCCTCGAGGCGCTTGCCCGGGCCGACGCGCTCGCCGTGGGCCCGGGACTGACGACGCAGGAAGAGACCGCGGGATTCGTTCGGGACCTCGTGCGGACCTCACCGGTACCGATGATCGTGGACGCGGACGGATTGAATGCCTTCACGGACAGAGCCGAGGAGATCGCCGATCGCAAGTCCGACGTCGTGTTGACGCCGCACGCCGGAGAGTTCGCACGTCTGAGCGGGATCTCGGTCCGCGACCTCGAGGCCGATCGCCTGGCACACGTCCGGGCGCTCGCCGGCCGAGCCGACGCGGTCGCGTTGCTGAAGGGAAGCCGGACGGTCATCGTCTCGCCCGACGGCACAGCGCGCGTGAATCCCACGGGAAGCGCTGTGCTCGCCACCGCCGGGAGCGGGGACGTGCTCACCGGCATGATCGGCGGGCTTCTCGCCCGCGGGGTCGTCCCGGCCGAGGCGGCGTCGGCGGCCGCGTATGTCCACGGCGTCGCCGGCCTGCTGGCCGGGCAGCGCTCGGGAGAGGGCACGCTGGCGGGCGACCTCGTCGGTTGCCTACCCGAGGCCGCCGCGCGCGTTCGGGAGCGTGGATGAGGGGCGCTCGTCGGGGCACACGGTCGAAGGCGAGGCCGTGACCGGCGCGTTCCGTCCCACCCGCGTCGAGGTCGACCTCGAGGCGATCCGTCGCAACGTCCGGACGCTGAGGCCACCGACGGCCGAGCTCATGGCCGTCGTGAAGGCGAACGCGTACGGCCACGGCGTCTCGCCGGTGGCACGCGCAGCCCTCGAGGCCGGCGCCTCCTGGCTCGGCGTCGCGTTGGTGGAGGAGGGCATCGCGCTGCGCGACGCCGGCATCGACGCGCCGATCCTCGTTCTCTCGGAGTTTCCCGCAGGCTCGGAGACCGATGCCCTGGCCGCGCGGCTCACCGCCTCGCTGTACACGAGGGAGGGGCTCGCGCGGCTCGTCGCTGCAGCGGACGGGGGACCGATCCCGGTCCACGTGAAGGTCGACACCGGCATGCACCGCGTCGGGGTGCATCCGCCCGAGGCCGTCGCGGGGTTCGTGGATCGAGTGGTCGAGGCCGGGCTCGTGCTCGACGGGCTGTGGACCCACTTCGCTCGATCCGAAGAGGACGAGGTCACGACGAAGGAGCAACTCGCGCGGTTCCTGACCGTCGCGGACGCCGTCCGCGCCGCGGGGCACGGGCCTCGCCTGCTGCACGCAGCCAACAGCGGCGCGACGATCCTGCACGCCGACTCCCACCTCGATCTGGTTCGACCGGGCATCTCGATCTACGGCATCGAGCCGGCGCCGGGCGTGGGAGCGGATCTCCGCCCCGCGCTGAGCTGGCGTTCATCCGTGACGATGGCCAAGCGTCTCGCCGCCGGCGATCGTGTCTCGTACGGACATCGGTACGAGCTCGGGCAGGACGCCTGGGTCGCCACCGTGCCGGTCGGGTACGCGGACGGCTACGCTCGGGCGCTGTCGGGGGCCGACGTCCTGATCGGTGGACGGCGGTGCCCCGTGGCTGGGAGCGTCACGATGGATCAGCTGATGGTCGACTGCGGGGACGTCGAGCCGATGCCTGGAGACGAAGTCGTCCTGCTCGGCATGCAGGGCGGCGAGACCGTCGGCGCGTGGGAGCTCGCCGACCACGCGCAGACCCAGGCGTACGAGATCGTCACGAGGATCGGCGAGCGTGTGCCCCGGGAGCATCGGGGATGAGGACCCGACGGAACGCGTCGATCGCCGCCGGCGTCGCGGCGAGCGCCGTCGCCGCCGGGCTCGTCGGTCGCGCGCTCGTGCGGCGCCACCACGAGCACCGCGTGGCGGCCGAGAGCCCCTGGGAGCTGCCCCCCGAGGATCTCGGGCTCGTGAGCTCGTTCGACGGCACCGGGATCGCGGTCCGTGCCGCCGGCGACCCCGAAGCGCCGGTGATCCTGTTCGTTCACGGATTCAGTCTGGACATGACCACCTGGCTCGAGCAGTGGCGAGACCTGTCGATCGATTTCCGGTGCGTGTTGATGGATCAGCGCTCCCACGGACGAAGCGAGCGCGCCGCACACGGGGATCTCTCGCTCCGAGCGATGGGTCGCGACATCGCGGCCGTGCTGAACGCGGTCGCCTCCGGCCGCCCGGCCCTGGTGGTCGGCCACAGCATGGGCGGGATGGCGATCCTCGCGATGGCCGAGCAGCGCCCGGAGCTGTTCGGGCCCCAGGTCGGCGGTGTCGCGTTCATCGGGACGGCGTCGTCGGGTCTGCTCCGCCGCGCGATGGGCTCCGTCACGGAGTTGCTGCGCCCGCGGCTGGGCACGCTGACGGCCGCCGCCCAACGGGTCGACCGTCTCCGAAAGGCCGTGCTGGCGAGCCCCGCCGACCTGTCGGGCGCCGTGGCGAGGCTCACCCAGTTCGGTCCCGACGCCTCGCGCGACGTCGTCGATCACGTCGTCGGCCTGGCACAACGAACGTCGTCGGAGGTCTGGACCGACGGTCTCGCCGAGTTGATGGAGATGGATCTTCGCCACGCGATCCCCCGGGTTCGCGTCCCCGCGCTCGTCGTCGTCGGCGAGTACGACCGCGTGACCCCTCCGGCCGCGGCGGTGGCGCTGGCGGGGGAGCTGCCGCAGGGCCGGCTCGTCGTGATCGAGGGCGCCGGTCACATGCCGATGCTCGAGCGTCCACACGAGCTGAACCTCGAGATCAGAGCGTTCGCTCGGGAGTTGGCCGGGCCGGCCGAGTCGCGGCGCAAGCCACGGCGCCCACGCCCCCGGGCCGAGGAGACTGCCCGATGAGGACGCTGGCCGACGTCGCGGTCGAGGCCTCGACCTGCACGAAGTGTCGCCTGGCGGAGGGGCGGACCCAGGTCGTGTTCGGCGTCGGTGATCCCGACGCGGATCTCATGTTCGTCGGGGAGGGACCCGGCTTCCACGAGGACCAGCAGGGGGAACCGTTCGTCGGCGCCGCCGGCCACCTGCTGACCCAGATGCTCGGCGAGATCGGCCTGGCGCGAGAGCACGTCTACATCGCGAATATCGTGAAATGCCGCCCGCCGGGCAACCGCGATCCGCTTCCCGACGAGATCGAGACGTGCACGCCGTGGCTGGTCGAGCAGCTCTCGATGATCCAGCCTCGTGTCGTCGTCACGCTGGGTAACTTCGCCACGAAGTTCGTGCTGAACACCCAGCTCGGGATCACCCGGCTGCGCGGACAGGTGCACGACTGGCACGGTCGAACCGTGATCCCGACGTTCCACCCCGCGGCGATCCTGCACGGTGGAGGGCAGAACTCGCCGCAGCTCGGGCTGCTCCGCGAGGACTTCTCCCTGGTGCGCCGGGCTCTCGATTCGATGGAAACCGGGAGTGCGAGTTCCCCGTTGGGAACGGGGGTGGGCGAGGCGGTGGGCTCCGGCGGGCCAGTCCCCACCCAACCCCCGCCTCCACCCACCGCCCCGCCCTCCCGTCCTTCGGCGCAGGGCGCGTCATCCGTGCTTCCTCCGGGGTCGATCGCCCGGCACGAGATGGATGATGCTCCGGCGCAGCCCGATGCTCCGGATGAGGAACAGCTGGAGCTGTTCTGATGGCGCGGCTGGAGCTGAGCACGGGCTCGGCCCAAGAGACGCGCGACGTGGGCTGCGCGATCTCGCGCTCGCTGCGCAAGCGAGACGCCGTGATCCTCACCGGGGAGCTGGGAGCCGGCAAGACGACGCTGGTCCAGGGGGTGGCGCGCGGGCTCGACATCGATGATCCGATCGTGTCGCCGACGTTCACGCTGGTGCGGGAGTACGAGGGCCGGCTCCCGGTCGCGCACGTCGACGTCTATCGGCTCGAGCGGGTGCAGGAGGTCGTCGAACTGGGATTGGAGGAGCTCGGGTCCGGCGAGGACGTCCTGCTCGTGGAGTGGGGCGACGTCATCGAGGAGCTGCTCCCGGCGGACCGGCTGCGGATCGAGCTCACCGTTGCCGACGAGACCGACGACCGCAGGATCGCGGTAAGCGCGGAGGGGTGGTCGTGGGCCGATCGCTGGCCCGACCTGGAAGCGGCCCTGACGCCGTGGGTTTCGGGAGCGTGATCCGATGATCGTCGTGGGCATCGAAACCTCCACGCCTCGGACGTCGGTGGCGATCGGCACCGAGCGCGAGCTCATCGGTTGCGTGGCGGTGGCGGGCGCGGCTCGGCAAGAGTCCGTGACGCCTGCCCTCAACCAGCTCCTTGCCTGGACGGGGACCGATCTCCGCCGCGTCGGCGGGATCGCGGTCGGCACGGGCCCGGGGCTGTTCACGGGTCTGCGGGTCGGGGTGGAGACCGCCAAGACCCTGGCTCATGTGCTGCGCGCCCCGATCCTCGGGATCGCGAGCCTGGACGCGTTGGCGTATGCGGCGCGGCACACGCACAAGCGCATCGCCGCCGTGATCGACGCCCGCCGGGGCGAGGTCTTCTCTGCCACCTACATGGCCGTGCCCGGTGGGGTCGTCCGCGACTCCGAGTTCATGGTCGCGACCCCGTCGCAGCTGGTGGCGGAGCTCCAGGCGCTCACCGGAGACGTGTTGGCCGTGGGCAACGGTGCGATGCTGTATCGCCATGAGCTCCGAGAACTCGACACGGTCGAGGTGGGCACCCAGCTCACCGCCCATCCGGACGCGGCGGCGCTGGTCGAGCTCGCCCTGCCGCGATTCGAGCTGGAGCAGCACGATCGGCTCTTCGACCTCGTTCCCCTGTACCTGAGGAAGTCGGATGCTGAGATCGCGTGGGATCAGCGAGCCCGAGGCGCCGCGGGTTGAGGTCATCCGGATGCGGCGCCGCCACCTGCGCGGCGTGATGGCGATCGAACGACGCGTGTACGCGCGACCGTGGAGCCCGAACCTGTTCGTCGCGGAGATGACCGAGTCGAACAATCGGTGCTACCTCGTGGCGAGGATCGACAAGGTGGTCGTCGGCTACGCCGGGCTCATCTGCTACGGGGACGAAGCCCACGTCACGAACGTGGCGGTGGACCCGCAGCATCAGCGGCATCGGATCGCCACGCGCCTGATGTACGAGCAGATGCTGCAGGCGATCGACATGGGGGCGAGGGCCGTGTCCTTGGAGGTCCGGGTCACGAACTGGGACGCCCAGCGACTATACGCGCGGTTCGGGTTCCGTCCCGTCGGGATCCGGCGCAACTACTACCAGGAGGTGCACGAGGACGCGCTGATCATGTGGACCGACGACGTCCGCACCGAGGACTACGGGCGGCGCCTCGGGTCGATCGCCGGAGGGTTGCCCGGAGTGAGTCCCGCGTGAGCGTCCTGACCCTCGGGATCGAAACCTCGTGCGACGAGACGGCCGTCGCGGTGGTCGAGGACGGCTTCCGCATCCGCTCGAACCTCATCGCGTCGCAGGTCGATCTGCACGAGCGCTTCGGCGGGGTCGTGCCGGAGGTCGCCGCGCGCGCCCACGTCGAGGCGCTCAACCCGCTTATGCAGAAGACCCTGGATGCGGCGGGGATCGGATTCGGCGACCTGGCCGGGGTGGCCGTGACGGTGGGTCCGGGGCTCGTCGGCGCCCTGCTCACGGGGATGGCCGCCGCCAAGGCGGTCGCGCTCGCGACCGGCGCCGATCTCATCGGCGTGAACCACCTGGAGGGGCACATCTGGGCGAACTTCCTGGAGCACGGGCCGCCCGACCCTCCGTACGTCGCGCTCGTCGTGAGCGGCGGGCACACGATGATCGTTCACATGCCCGAGGCCCATCGCCACGAGGTGCTCGGTCAGACCCTGGACGACGCGGCGGGGGAGGCGTTCGACAAGGTCGCCCGGTTGATCGGACTCGGCTTCCCGGGCGGCCCGGCCCTCGACCGACTTGCGCGCGACGGAGACCCCGGCGCGATCCGGTTCCCCCGCGCCATGGAGGATTCCGGCGACTTCAGCTTCTCGATGAGCGGTTTGAAGACCGCGGTGCTCCGGTACGTCAAGGGGGAACGCGCGGAAGGACGCGACCTGAACCCGGCCGACGTGGCGGCGAGCTTCCAGGAGGCGATCGTCGACGTGCAGGTGAAGAAGACCGTGGAGGCGGCGACGAAGCTGGGCGTGCCGACGATCCTGCTCGGTGGGGGCGTGGTGGCGAACACGCGGCTGCGCGAACGGATGCTTGCCGCCGGCGACGCGGCGGGGCTGCGCGTGCGGTTTCCCCCGCTCGATCTGTGCACGGACAACGCCGCGATGATCGCGTGCGTCGGCGCCGCGCGTCTGGCTCGCGGGGAGCGGACCTCGCTCGACATCGGAGCGGATCCACAACTAAGGTTGGCGCCGTGAGCACCGTCCTGGTGACCGGGGGCGCCGGGTTCATCGGCTCGCACCTCGCCGACCGCCTCCTTGCCGAGGGTCACCGGGTCATCAGTGTCGACGACCTCACGACCGGGCGCATCGCCAACCTGGGAGAAGCCCGAAGCTACGGCAAGGAGTTCACCTTCTTCAACATGGACGTGCGCGCCGATGGGCTCATGCCCCTGTTCGAGCGGCACCGGCCCGAGGTCGTGTTCCACCTCGCAGCGCAGTCGGGGGTCCGTCCCTCGATCGTCGACCCGGTCCGCGACGCGAGCATCAACATCATGGGCACGCTCAACGTTCTGGAGTGCGCCCTGAAGGCCGGTTCGCGCAAGGTGATCTACGCGGCCAGCGGAGGCACGATCTACGGCGAGCCACGTCGATTGCCCGCCAAGGAATCCGCCGCCCAGGGCTCGTACCCGGCGAGCCCGTACGGCATCTCGAAGAAGATCGTGCTCGACTATCTGAGCTTCTACTCCCGCTATCGGGGGGTCGAGTACACGGCGCTCGCCCTCGGGAACGTCTATGGGCCCCGGCAGGATCCGCTCGGCGAGGCGGGCGTCGTCGCGATCTTCGCCGGAAGGATGCTGGAGGGTGAGGCGGTCACGATCTTCGGCGACGGCAACCAGACGCGCGACTACG
>JALYLM010000064.1 GCA_030774235.1 Actinomycetota bacterium | reverse complement strand
TGCGGCGTCGGCTCGCCGTGTATCGGGAGCAGACCACCCCGCTCCAGCGGTTCTACGCCGCGAGGGGACTGCTCCGCGTGATCGACGCGCAGGACGGTGAGGACGTCGTGGCCGAGCGCACCCTGGCGGTGCTCGCCGACTGCCCGTGATCATCCGAAAGTCGGGCGCGGAGCTCGCGAAGATGCGACGGGCCGGACGCATCACCGCCGGCGCGATCGAGGCGATGCTCGAGGCCGTGTCGCCGGGCATCACGACAGCGGATCTGGATGCGGTGGCCGCCGAGTACATCGCCGGGTGCGGCGCGACGCCCTCGTTCATGGGCTACCGTGGGTTTCCCGCGACGATCTGCGCGTCGCTGAACGAGGAGATCGTCCACGGCATCCCCTCCCCGAAGCGAGTGCTGAAGGAAGGAGATCTGCTCTCCCTCGACTGCGGCGCCATCTGGCAGGGCTTCCAGGGGGATTCGGCGGTCACGGTGTTCGTCGGCGGAACGGCTCCGTCTCCGGAGGCGGAGCGGCTGGTCAAGACCACCGAGGCTGCCCTGAACGCCGCCATCGCGGTCGTTCGGCCGGGCGGGCGTCTGTCGGACATCGGCCACTCGATCGAAGTCCTGGCCGACGCCGCCGGACTGGGCATCGTCCGGGAATACGGCGGACACGGGATCGGACGCGCCATGCACGAGGACCCCTTCATTCAGAACTGGGGCCCCCCGGGCCGCGGCCCGGCTCTGAAGCTCGGCCTCGTCGTCGCGATCGAGCCGATGCTCACCCTCGGGGGGGACGAGACTCGACTGCTGAGGGACGACTGGACCGTCGTGACCGCGGACGGCTCGCTCTCGGCACACTTCGAGCACACGATCGCGGTGACCGAGGACGGCCCCGAGGTCCTCACGTCCCGTGGCTGAGGCGCCGTCGGGAGAGCCGGCGTGGACGTAGCTCGCGGGCTGCCCGTATACTTCCGGTCCGCCCTTCTCGGTGACCGGTTTGTGCTGGTCGCGAGCCTGGGCGGGACTCGTTCGAAGGAATCATCTGGAGCGTGCCGAAGAAAGACGCGATCGAGGTCGAGGGGACCGTCGTCGAGCCGTTGCCGAACGCCATGTTCCGGGTGAAGCTGGACAACGATCATCTCGTGTTGGCCCACATCTCGGGCAAGATGCGGATGCACTACATCCGAATCCTGCCGGGGGACCGGGTCCTTGTGGAGCTGTCGCCGTACGATCTCACGCGAGGTCGTGTGGTGTATCGATACAAATAAGGAAGGCGACGATGAAGGTCCGTCCGTCGGTGAAGAGGATCTGCGACAAGTGCCGCGTGATCCGCCGGCGCGGGCGCATCCTCGTCATCTGCACGAACCCCCGTCACAAGCAGCGGCAAGGTTAGGAGGCTTCGCAACATGGCACGGATCGCCGGTGTCGATCTTCCCCGGGACAAGCGGCTGGACATCGCGCTGCGCTACATCTACGGCATCGGGCCGACACGCGCCTTCCAGATCGTCGCAGGCTCCGGAGTCGAGGGCGGCACGAAGGTCCGCGACCTCGCCGAGGACGAGGTCCTGAAGATCCGCGCCTACATCGACCAGAACTACAAGGTCGAAGGTGACCTCCGCCGTGAGGTCGCCCAGGACATCAAACGCAAGATCGAGATCGGCTGTTACCAGGGTATCCGCCATCGCCGGAGCCTTCCCGTCCGCGGGCAGCGCACGCACACGAACGCGCGCACCCGCAAGGGTCCGAAGAAGGCGATCGCCGGCAAGAAGAAGACCAAGGCGAAGAAGTAAGGGAGTCTCGAACCGATGGCGAAGCCAAAGGCCAAGAAGGCGAAGCGCCGTGAGAAGAAGAACGTCCTGCACGGTCAGGCGCACATCAAGTCGACGTTCAACAACACGATCGTCACGATCACCGACCTGCAGGGCAACACGATCTCGTGGGCCAGCGCCGGCAACGTCGGGTTCAAAGGCTCGCGGAAGTCGACGCCGTTCGCCGCTCAGCTGGCAGCCGAGAAGGCCGCTCGCGGTGCTCAGGAGCACGGCCTCCAGAAGGTCGACGTGTTCGTGAAGGGCCCGGGCTCGGGCCGCGAGACGGCGATCCGATCGCTCGCCGCAGCCGGGCTCGAGATCTCGGGGATCCAGGACGTGACGCCGGTGCCGCACAACGGCTGCCGGCCGCGCAAACGCCGCCGCGTCTGACGCGCAGCGGCACCCGGCGTCAACCGTCGACGCACGGGACGAAGAGGGCGGGGCAGGAGTGGATGATCCCCCGCCGAAGGAGGAGTCACGTTGTTCATCGTTGCCAGGCCTCAGATCTCTGAGGACGTCGTTTCGCCGATTCGTTCGAAGTTCACGATCGAGCCGCTCGAGCCGGGATTCGGCTACACCGTCGGAAACTCGCTCCGTCGCACCTTGTTGTCGTCGATCCCGGGCACCGCGATCTCGTCGGTCCGGATCGACGGGGTGTTGCACGAGTTCTCGACGATCCCGAAGGTGACCGAGGACGTGACCGACATCATCTTGAACCTCAAGGAGCTGGTCGTTCGCTCGGAGCTGGAGGAGCCGACCACCGTCTACCTGAAGGCTAAGGGGCCCGCCGAGGTCACGGCCGGCGACGTCGCGCCGCCCGCGGGGGTCGAGATCTTGAACCCCGAGCTCCACATCGCGACGCTCGGCAAGTCCGCATCCCTCGAGATGGAGATGACGGTGGAGCGCGGCGTCGGCTACCGCATGGCCGACAAGAACAAGAAGCCGCGCGACCCGATCGGCGTGATCCCCGTGGACTCGATCTTCTCGCCGGTTCGCAAGGTGAGCTATGCGGTCGAGAACACCCGAGTGGAGCAGATGACCGACCGAGACCGGCTCATCCTCGACGTCGAAACCAACGGGTCGATCAGTCCGCGGGAGGCGGTGGCCAGCGCCGGGGGGACCCTGCTCGAGCTCGTGAATCTCTTCTCCGAGCTCGCTGAGGCCGCGAGCGTCACGGTCGGACCGGCCGAAGACGAGGCGGTCCCCGGCGACTACGCGATCACGATCGAGGAGCTGAACCTGTCGGTCCGCTCGTACAACTGCCTGAAGCGCGAGGGCATCAATACGGTCGGCGACCTGGTGCTGAAGAGCGAGTCCGAGTTGATGGACATCCGCAACTTCGGCCAGAAGTCGATCGACGAGGTGAAGGCCAAGCTCGAGGAGCTCGGCCTCGGCCTCCGGGAGGAGTAGACAGGTGCCCAAGCCCACGAAGGGCGCCCGCCTCGGCTCCGGACCGGCGCATCAACGGCTGATGCTCTCCACCCTCGCGTCGCAGCTGTTCACCCACGAGGCCATCAACACCACGGAGGCCAAGGCCAAGGCGCTGCGACCGTACGCCGAGAAGTTGATCACCGCCGCGAAGAGGGGCGACCTGGCGTCGCGCCGGGAGGTCCTGAAGGACATCCCCGACCGCGATGTCGTCGCCCGGCTCTTCCACGACATCGCGCCCCGCTTCGAGGAACGACCCGGCGGCTACACACGCATCCTCAAGCTGGGACCGCGGCGGGGTGATGGGGCCCCCATGGCGCGGATCGAGCTCGTCGAACGCGGGTCCTAGCCACGGATACGCCCGCCTCCGCGGGGCGCGTGGTTCGGCTGCTGATCGCGTACGACGGAACGTTCTTCCGCGGCTGGGCCCGTCAGCCGGGTCGGCCCGTACGGACCGTCGAAGGTGTGCTGACGGATCGACTGGAGGACGTCCTCGGCCAGCGGATCACGATGTCCGTAGCGGGGCGGACCGACGCGGGCGTCCACGCCGCCGGGCAGGTGGCGTCGTTCCTCACTTCGAGCGGCCTCGCCACGACGCGGATCCAGGCAGCGGTGAACGCGACGCTGTCCCCCGAGGTCGTCGTCCGCGAGGCCATCGATGCGGCGCCGTGGTTCGACGCCAGGTTCTCGGCGTCGGCTCGGATCTACCGATACGTCATCGACACGGCGCCCGTGGCCGACCCGTTCACCGGACGCTTCGTCTGGCATCGCCCCGGCCCGCTCTCACTCGAGCCGATGCGAGCTGCGGTGCGACCGCTGATCGGCGAGCACGACTTCGCCTCGTTCTGCCGGCACCCTGGCTCCGGCAAGTCGACCGTACGACGGCTGGAGCGCGTGGCCGTGCGACGTGAGCACGATGTCGTCTCGTTGGTGTTCCGTGCGAACGCGTTCTTGCACCAGATGGTGCGGTCGCTCGTTGGAACCTTGGTGGCGGCGGCGGACGGCCGGATCGAGCCCGAGTCGACGGGCACGATCCTCGCCGCCAGGAGCCGGTCTGCCGCCAAGTACCTGGCGCCTCCGGCCGGTCTGGTTCTGGAGCGCGTCGTGTACGGCGGGCGCGCGATGAGCGGGCCGGGTAGTTCGGTGCCGAACGATTGACGCGAATCCGACCCCCTGAGTAGGATTTCGCCGCGTCCACACAACGGGGAGGTCGAGGGATTGAGCAGCATCCAGGTCGTGAGCCTCGGCGCGATCGCCGGTCTCGCGATCTTCCTCGGACTTCCGATCGGGCGGCTCCAGACCCGGAACCCGCGGATTCGCATCTTCCTCAACGGTCTGTCTGCCGGCATCCTCGTCTTCCTCCTCGTGGACATCTTGGAGAACGCGGGCCGCGTCCTGGAGGAATCGCTCACGACGGCACAGGCCGGGGGTTCGTGGGGAACGTTCTCCGGCGTCGCGACCCTGTATGCCGCCGGATTCGGCGTGGGCCTGATGGGCCTGCTCTACGTGGCGAAGGCGACCCGCCGCCGCCGTGCGGGCGTTGGCCCGGGCGCGATGGCCTACGCGGAAACGCTGTCGGGAACGCGCACGGAGGCCCTCCGGCTGGGGATGTCGATCGCGGCGGGCATCGGCCTGCACAACTTCTCCGAAGGCCTCGCGATCGGACAGGCGGCTCACGCGGGAGAGGTCTCGCTGGCGCTGTTGCTGATCATCGGGTTCGGTCTGCACAACGCGACCGAAGGATTCGGCATCGTGGGTCCGCTGGCGGCCGCGAACGTTCGTCCGAGCTGGGGCTGGCTCTTCGTCGCCGGGTTGATCGGCGGCGGCCCGACGTTCCTCGGAACACTCGTCGGGAACGCGGTGACGAGCCCGTACGTCTTCGTCGGGTTCCTGGCGCTGGCCGCCGGCGCCATCCTCTACGTCGTGGGCGAGCTGTTCTCCGTCGGGCGCAAGCTGTCGTGGGAGATCACGCTGTGGGGAGTCCTGGTCGGGTTCGTGATCGGGCTCGCAACCGAGCTCGTCGTCGTCGCGTCGGGGGTCTGAGCCAGTCGGCCTCGCTCATCCATTCCGCGACACGATGCTCCGTTCGAGCCCGGGCACCTTTGACGGGCCCGCGTTATCACAGGTACGCTGTGCCGTCGGCCCCTGCAGGCCGACCCTTTTCACGCATGAAGACCTATTCGCCCAAGCCCGAGCACATCGAACGCCGCTGGCTCGTCATCGACGCCGGCGGCCAGGTGCTGGGGCGCGTCGCCTCGGACGCCGCCGCGCTGTTGCGTGGCAAGCACAAACCGATCTTCGCCCCTCATATGGACACCGGCGACAACGTGATCATCATCAACGCCGACAAGGTCGAGCTCACCGGCGACAAGGGGTCAAAGAAGATCGCCTACCGCCATTCCGGCTACCCCGGCGGCCTGACGGCCACCTCGTACGGCCGGTTGATGGCCGAGCGACCTGTGTTCGTGATCGAGAAGGCCATCAGGGGGATGCTGCCGAAGAATCGCCTGGGACGGGCGATGTTCAGGAAGCTCCACGTCGTGCCCGGCCCCGATCACCCGCACCAGGCGCAGAAGCCGGTCGCGTACACACTCGGTCGACCCCCGAAGTGGGAGGGGCTACCCGAGGCCCGGCCCGCGCGCGGTGCCAAGCCGGAGACGTCCGAGGAGCCGTCCGGGGAGGCCAGGAAGCCCACAGCGCGGAAGCCCGCGGCGAAGAAGCCCGCGACGAGGAAGCCCGCGGCGAGGAAGCCCACGGCGCGGAAGCCCGCGGCCCGGAAGCCGACGGCGAAGAGCGCGGGGGCGAAGCCCTCGTCGTCGGCCACGTCCGCCGCGAAGACGACCGCGAAGTCCGCAGCGAAGTCCACCGCGAAGAAGACCACCGCTCGCACGTCGACCGTCAAGAAGACCAAGGAGTAGCCCGTGGCCGCGACCCCCGCAAAGATCACCACCGGACGCCGCAAGGAAGCCGTTGCGCGCGTGCGCCTGGTCTCCGGCTCGGGATCCTTCGTCGTGAACGGCCGGCCGCTGGACGACTACTTCCCGACCAGGGTGCACAGGATGGTCGCGCAGTCGCCGCTTCGGATGATCGGTCGAGAGAAGGACTACGACATCGTCGCCACGATCCGCGGCGGCGGAATCAGCGGCCAGGCCGGCGCGGTCCGGCTCGGGATCACGCGGGCGCTCATCGACATGGAGCCCGAGCTGCGCCCGCAGTTCAAGGCCGAGGGATATCTCACCCGCGACGCACGCGAGAAGGAGCGTCGCAAGTACGGCCTGAAGAAGGCTCGCAAGGCTCCCCAGTACTCGAAGCGCTGAGGGATCAGTCGGCCGGCAGTCCTTCGGGCACGTCCGGGGTGGGGTCGGCGTCTTCGTCCAACGCGTACGCCCCGGACTCGACCGCGTCGATCACGGTCCTGGCTCGCGCCTGGTACGCCTCGGGAACCCAGAGGTATACCGGTCCCATCCGATACGGGCCCTCGCCCTCGCCCTTGATCATCACCGGGATGCCCTCGGACTCCAGGCGTCCCTTCATCAACTCGCCCGCAAACGAGTCGCCCGACGCATAGACCCGAACCGCGCGATCGGCCATCGCTCAGATTGTCCCATGCTGGTGGGCTTGGCCCGGCCGGCGAGGTGCCGAAGGTCGTGGGTCTCAGGGTTCGTCTCGTTCGGTACCCTCGGCACTCCGACGAGAGGAGCGGATTGCGGTGAGAGCTCTCGTGACCGGTGCTGCGGGGTTCATCGGGTCGCGTCTGTCGGCACGGTTGGCGGCCGACGGCCACGAGGTGGTCGGCCTGGACGACCTGTCGGAGGGATCGCTCGAGAACCTCGAGGACGCGCCGTCGGTGGCCTTCGTCGAGGTCGATCTGCGCGACGCGGAGGGTCTCACGCACGCGGCGGACGGCTGCGACGTGATCTTCCACCAGGGCGCGAAGCGATCGGTACCGCGGTCGCTGATGGAGCCGGCCCTCACGACCGACGTGAACGTCGGGGGCACGCTGAACGTGCTGTTGGCGGCCCGGACCGTCGGCGCGCGAGCGGTGCTGGCGTCGTCGTCGGCCGTGTACGGCGACCAGGACTCGTTCCCGCTCCACGAGCAGATGGTGCCGAGGCCGCGCTCGCCGTACGCGGCCAGCAAGCTCGCCGGAGAGGCGTACGCGCACGCGTTCTCGTCGTCCCTGGACGTCGCCGCGGTTTCCCTCCGCTACTTCAACGTGTACGGCCCCAGGCAGGATCCCAGGAGCGAGTACGCTGCCGTGGTCCCGCGCTTCATCACCACGTGCCTGACGCGAGGGCGTCCGGTGATCCACGGAGACGGCGAGCAGGCGCGCGACTTCACCTTCGTCGACGACGTCGTCGAGGCGAACCTTCGCGCGGCGGAGTCGCCGCCGGCGACGTTCGGTGAGGCGTTCAACGTGGGCGGGGGCGCGACGCCCGCGTCGATCAACGAGCTGCTTGCGATGATCGCGGAGCTCACCGGCGCGGACCCGCACCCGATCCACGAGCCGCCGCGACGGGGCGACATCCGTTACACGGCTGCCGATATGACACGGACGGAGACACTCCTGGGCCACCACCCCACCGTGGGGATGCGAGAGGGATTGGGTCGGACCGTGGAGTGGTTCCGGAGTAGCCTGGGCGGTCGATGACACGGTTGTTCGGCACGGACGGGGTTCGCGGACGCGCGGGCGTGGAGCTCACCGAGGACCTCGCGTCCCGGCTCGGGAGGGCGGCGGTCGTCGTGCTCGGCCGCCACGGAGCGTCTCGTCCGTCCTTCGTCGTCGGCCGCGATCCCCGTGAATCCGGGGAGTGGCTCGAGGATGCGCTCGTCGAAGGCATCCGAGGGGCGGGGGGAGACGCGGTCCTCGCCGGCGTGGAACCCACGCCGGCGATCGCGTTCCTCACCACGGAGCTCGGTGCAACCTCGGGCGTCGTGATCAGCGCCTCCCACAACCCCCCCGAGGACAACGGCATCAAGTTCTTCGGTTCCAACGGCATGAAGCTGCCGGACGAGATCGAGGACGAGATCGAGGCCGCGCTCGGAGATCCGGCGCGAGATGCCCCGGAGCCCGGCAGGGTACGGCCGATCGGGGAAGCAGTGGCCCGATATCTCGACCACCTGGTCAGCGCCGCCCGAACCTCCCTCGACGGGATGAGGGTGGTCGTGGATTGCGCGAACGGGGCTGCGTCGACACTTGCCCCCGAAATGCTTCGTCGTCTCGGCGCCCGCGTGAACGCGATCCACGCAGACCCCGATGGCAAGAACATCAACGAGGGCTGCGGGGCACTCTATCCGGAGGTTGTCGGCGAGGAGGTCGTCCGCATCGGGGCGGACGCCGGCGTCTGTCACGACGGGGACGCGGACCGGGCGCTCTTCTGCGACGCGAACGGCGTCGTCGTCGACGGGGACCAGGTGCTGGCCGCGAGTGCGATCGATCTCCGCGACCGGGGGCGTCTCGATGGGAACATCGTGGTCACCACCATCATGGCGAACCTCGGCTTCCATCACGCGATGCGGGAGGCGGGAATCGACGTGGTCTCCTCGAAGGTCGGCGACCGGTACGTCCTCGAGGACATGATGCGGATCGGAGCCGTCGTCGGAGGCGAGCAGTCCGGGCACGTGATCTTCCGCGAGCACGCGACCACGGGCGACGGGCTCCTCACTGCAGCTCTTTTCCTTTCACTCGCGGCCTCCCGTGGCACGACGATCGAGGGGCTGGCGTCGGTGATGCGGCGGTATCCGCAAGTGCTCGTCAACGTCCCGGTCCGCGATCGCGAGGCCCTCGAGGGTTCCGACGACGTCTGGGCCGCCGTCAGAGACGCCGAAGCGGTTCTCGGCGAGGAGGGACGGATCCTCGTCCGCGCGTCGGGCACCGAGCCGCTCGTGCGCGTGATGGTGGAGGCCGAGAGCGAGGACCGCGCCTCGAGCCATGCCGACGCGGTGGCGGCCGCGGTCCGCGCCTCCATCGGCGCCTGAGGTTCCGCGCCCTCCGCGCTGCGCGGCCGGCGACACACGTGCTGCTAGGCTCGGAGCCTCATGTGCGGGATCATGGGCTACGTCGGGCCTGACCAGGCACTACCGATCGTCCTCGAGGGTCTTCGCAGGCTCGAATACCGCGGCTACGACTCGGCGGGCGTCGCCGTGATCGACGGTGTCAGCCTCGGCGTCGTGAAGCGGGCCGGCAAGCTCGGCGAGTTGGAAGCCGCGCTGGGCGAGGAGACTTCTCTTCCGGGCTCCGTCGGGATGGGTCACACGCGGTGGGCGACGCACGGCGCCCCGACCGATCAGAACGCCCATCCGCACCTGGACTGCACAGGGCGGGTGGCCGTGATCCACAACGGGATCATCGAGAACTTCCAGGACCTGCGATCCCGTCTGGAGAAGGCCGGCCACTCCCTCGCCTCGGAAACCGACACGGAGTGTGTTGCGCACCTGGTCGAGGAGCGGCTCGCCGGGGGCGGGACCGCGCTCGTCGATGCCGTGCGCGCCACCGTTCCGGAGCTCGAGGGTGCGTACTCCCTGGTCGTGTGCTCGCTCGACGATCCGCACGTCCTGGTCGGCGTGAAGGTCTCGTCGCCGCTCGTGGTGGGGATCGGTGACGGCGAGACCATCCTCGCGTCGGACATCCCGGCGGTGCTGGGTCGCACCACGAGCGTGATCCCGGTAGAGGAGGGCCAGATCGTCGAGGTCCGTCGCGACGGGGTCGCCTTCAGCGATCTGGACGGCGCCCCGCTGCATCCCGAGCCGATCACCGTCGACTGGGACATCTCGCAGGCGCAGAAGTCCGGCTACGACTCGTTCATGCGCAAGGAGATCGACGAGCAGCCTGCGGCGATCCGCGACACGCTGGTCGGGCGCGTCGTGGGCGGACGCCTGCAGCTGGACGAGCTGCGCGTCAGCGACGACGTGCTGCGCGACGTGAGCAAGGTCTTCGTCGTCGCATGCGGAACCGCCTTCCATTCGGGGCTCGTCGCCAAGTATGCGATCGAGCACTGGACCCGGCTCCCCGTCGAGATCGAGATCGCAAGCGAGTTCCGATACCGCGATCCCGTGCTGGGGCCCGACACGTTGACGCTCGCCGTGTCGCAGTCGGGCGAGACGATCGACACGCTCGAGGCCGCGCGGCACGCCCGCCGGCAGGGCTCGCAAGTGATTGCCGTCACGAACACGGTCGGGTCGTCGCTGGCGCGCGAGGCCGACGGCGTGTTCTACACGCACGCCGGACCCGAGATCGGGGTGGCCGCGACGAAGACCTTCGCCACACAGATGGTGTCGCAGCATCTCGTCGCGCTCTACCTCGCGCAGATCCGGGGGGCGAAGTTCCCTCACGAGATCGCCGAGGTGCTCGCTCGGCTGGGGGAGCTCTCGGGGCAGGTCCGGCGCGCGATCGACCTCGAGGAGCAGGTGCGCGAGATCGCCGGCATCTACCGGGACGCAGCGACCGTGCTGTTCATCGGACGGCACACCGGGTACCCGGCGGCCCTCGAGGGCGCACTGAAGCTGAAGGAGCTCAGCTACATCCATGCCGAGGGGTTTCCGGCCGGGGAGCTGAAGCACGGTCCGATCGCGCTGGTCGAGGAAGGCGTGCCGGTCGTCGCCGTCGCGACGGAGTGCCACGTCCACCCGAAGATGCTCTCGAACATCCAGGAGGTGCGAGCCCGCGGGGCCAAGGTGATCGCGATCGCGACCGAGGGCGACGCCGAGACCCCGAGGCTCGCCGACCACACCCTGTTCGTGCCACGCACCCCCGAGTTGCTCTCACCCGTCGTCGTGACCGTGCCGCTCCAGCTGCTGGCCT
>JALYLM010000063.1 GCA_030774235.1 Actinomycetota bacterium | reverse complement strand
AGACGCCGCTCCCGTAGTGGAGGGCGTGGGAAAGGACGTGGATCGTGGCATCGCGCCAGTCCACGAGCTCGCCGTCCATCCAGATCTTCTCGACCTCGGTGATCGGCACCGCGTGAACCTCCTGTGTGGGGGGCGCCGGGCGCCCGTGCCGGGGCTTCAGGATACCGGCAGAGGTCGGCTCGGACGAGCCCTCGCCCAGGGTCGGTCCGCTCAGACGCCCGGGGAGTCGTAGGCGCGCCAGTAGGTCTCGTACGAGACCGAGATCTCCCGATCGAGCGGGCCCCACCGTTCTCGGGCCCAGGGGCGGATGGCCGCGACGGCTCCCCGCCGGGCCTCCTCGTCGATCCGCCAGGTCCATGAATATTTGCCCGATTCGACCTCGGCGAGGTAGTCGGTCAGCCGCTCGCTGGACTCGCCGCGGATCGGTCCGAGCAGCCGAAGCTCGCATCCGAGCGCCGCCATCGCGTCGTCCAGGCTCTCGGTGTCACCCCAATCGAGGCCCGGCGGCGTCTCGCTGACCCCGACCAGCTCACAGCACCTTCGCCGGATCTCGCCCTGTCGCCCCTCCGCCCCGTTCCCGAGCTGCACGACCACCACACCGCCGGAGCGAACCACCCGGATGATCTCCTCCAGCGCGGTGGACCACGCGGGAACGAGGTGCAACACCCAGCGGAGGTATGCGCCGCCGAAGGCCCCGTCGCGAAACGGCAGTCGGGTCGCGTCCGCCCGGGCCAGGGCCATCCGGGCTCGACCATCGGACTTGCGGATCAGCCGTTCGAGCATCGCGCCCGACAGATCAATCCCCGTCACGCGCGCGCCGGCCGCGCGCAGCGGCAAGGCTACCTGCCCGGTCCCCACCCCGACCTCGAGCACCCGACCCCGGTGCGCCAGTTCGGGAAGCAGGAGGTCGACGGTTCGGGCCATCGCCTCCTCGCCGATGCCTCGCGTCGCGTCGTAGTAGGCGGCGGCGCGGTCGAAGTTGACCGAGTCGGTCACGAGACCAAGGCTACGACGAGGCTACGACTTCGGGATCTCTTTCCGCGGATCTACGAACGGAAGCGAAGCGACGGTCGCCGCTCGCATCGCTTGCGGTGACTCGATCTCCAACGGCGTCCCGGGTGCCATCTGCGCCGCCGGGACCCAGGCGTAGCCGATGTTTCGCTCCAGCCTCGGCGACCACGCGCCGGCCGTCACCCGTCCGATCTTCTCGCCGCCGGGCGCGCGCACCGGCCAGAAGTCGTTCAAGGCCCCCTCGTCCGACAGCGGATCGCCGCCGATGTCGATCCCCACGAGCTTTCGGTCGACGCCCTCCTCGGCGATGCGCTCCAGCCAGCGGCGACCGATGAAGTCCTGTTCTTGATCGAATTCGACGTACTTCTCGAGACCGGTCACGTGCATCGGCGTGTCGTGCATCGTCATGTCCGAGCCGTAGTTGAAGATCCCGGCTTCGATCCGCCGCGCCTCCGACGGCGCGATCGCCCGGATCCCGTGCGGCCGCCCCGCCTCCATCACGCGCTCCCAGAGGTCGGTTCCTCGCGAAGGGTCGCAGAGGTAGATCTCGTACCCGACCTCGCCCGTCCAGCCGGTCCGTGAAACCACAACCGGGATGCCGTCGATGTCCCCCTGCCACGACCAGTAGTAGCGCAGATCGGCTACGTCGTCGCCGGCGATCTCGCGGATCACGTCTCTGGACCGTGGGCCCTGGACCTGCATCGGCGCGACGTCCGGCGTGTCGATGTCGACGTCCAGCCCTGCGAACGCCGCGACACCCTTCGCGTAGAGCGCCGCGTCGCTGTCGGCGAGCGCGAGCCAGATGCGATCGTCCTCGAGATACAGCAGGACCGGGTCGTTCACGAGCCCGCCGTGACGGCTGATCAGCAGCACGTATCTGCATTGCCCCACCTGGCATGCCGTCAGATCCCGGCAGGTCATGAGATTGGTGAACTCCAGTGCGTCGGGGCCGCTGATCTCCACGATCCGCTCAACCGCCACGTCCCAGACCGTCACATCGTGCAAGAGCGCCCAGTACTCCGTCACGGGGTCGTCGTACAGCGTCGGCAACAGCATGTGGTTGTACAGGCCCCAGCTCTTGCAGCCCGCCCGCTTCGTCGCTTCGAAATAGGGGGACTTGCGGTACCACGGCTGCACGTAGAACGTGAACGTCTCCGACGACATTTTGGCCCTCCCGCGACTCGTCGAGCGGGACGATACCGTCACGCGGGGACCGCCGACGGCGTCAGTTCATCTGAGGGTCGACCGGCATGAGCCGGATGAGGTCGAAGTCACGGCCCTTGCGACGCAGAACGTCGTCCCAGAGTCGGGACGGCTCGGGATGGAACACGTCGCGGGGCAGAGCGGGCTCGACGATCCACCCACCGTCCGCCATCTCGGCCTCCAGCTGACCCGCCTCCCACCCCGCGTAGC
>JALYLM010000062.1 GCA_030774235.1 Actinomycetota bacterium | reverse complement strand
CCCACGTGCCGGCGTTCCCGCCGATCCGGCCGATCCCTCCGGGTCGTGCCGACGCGACGATCGCGAAGCCCGCGAACTGCATCGTCCTGGAGGCCCACAAGGCCGGGAGCCACCCGATCTGCTTCGACCCCCACCCGAGGATGAATCCCCCCACGCCGAACAGAACGGCTGCGGCCAGCGCCCAGGGAAGGCCGGGCGGCACGCCGTGGGTGCCCGCGCGCAGCTTCTTGAGGTCCGTCGAGGCGAGCATCACGCCGAGCACGGTGACCGCGGCCCCCGCGAGCGCGACGGGGCCGGGGCGCTCGCCGAGCACGATCATCGAGAGGCCGACCCCCACGACCGCGTACATCGCGCTCACCGGGGAGACCACCGCGAGCGGACCCAGCTGCAGCGCTCGATAGTGGGTGGTGTAGGCGGCCGCCGACACCACGCCGTTCAGCACCATCCACCACACGATCGGCGCCGTCTCGCCCGCATGATGGCCGCCGAGGAAGAAGACGAGGGTCACCGCGACGGCGCTCAGACCCTGGGCGACGATCGCGACGGCCCGGCTGCCGATCCGCCGGCCCGCGACGGCGCCGCCGAAGTCGGCCAGGCCCCAGCCGAGCGCCGCGCCCAGCCCGAAGATCACGCAGAGGGTCCGACTTCGGCCAGCGCGTCGACGGCGACGGCTCCCCGGGTCCCGACCAGCAGCGGGTTCGCCTCGAGCGAGGTCAGCCGGATCCGAAGGTCATGGGCCGCGCGCGCGATCGCCTCGACGGCCGCCGCCGCCGCCTTCAGGTCGTGCTGTTGCGGGTCGAGCCCGCAGCGCGCGGCCTGGGACGTCACATAGGCGAGGGCCTGCTTCGGAGTCAGCGGAGCGGCGACGAACACCGCGTCGCCGGCTTCGGCAAGCGCCCCTCCGGGTCGCATCGTGACGCAGGCGCCGAACCGCTCGTCGACGACGGCGCCGACGAGCACCTCGTGACCGCTCGCCATCCGCTGCACGAGGACCTTCGGAGCCCCCGCGCCGGCGCGAGCGGCAGCGTGGAGGACATCGGCCGCCGCGATCTCCACGTCGGTCGGCGTCGTGAGCCCCAGACGCACGCCGCCGAGCTTCGCCTTGTGCGGTACCTCCGGCGCCAGCGCCTTGACGGCGATCGGGAACCCGATATCGCGGGCCGCGAGGGCGGCGGCGGCCGGCGTCTTCACGACCGCCTCCGCAGGACGGCGAACGCCGTACAGCTCGAGCAGCGCCGCACCACGAGATTCGTCCAGCGGGCCCTGCCGACCTCGCAGCAGCCGCATCGCCCTCGCGCGGTTCGGGTGCGGCGCCAACTCGGACAGAGCGAGGGCCGGCGCGGCCTGGAGATCGACGAGCGCGCGGATCGCGCCCGCGGCCGCCCGGTGGCCCTGCAGGAAGGGCAGCTTCCAGGCCTTCGTGAACGCCACGGCTTCCGGCGTATAGGCGAGCGGGCTCATCGACACGCTCGCGAAGACCACGCCGGTCTCCCTCCTCAGCCGGCGGACCTTCGAGAGGACGGGGCCGGCCCACGGCGTCTCCCCGGGCAGGCGCGGCGGGAAGGCGTCGAAGGCGACGAGCCCGAGGGCGGGGTCGTCGGCGAGCGCGTCCAGGGCGTCGCAGAACATGTCCGTCTCCACCGCCGCCTGCCCGGTCACGTCGAGTGGGTTGTTCTGCGACGCGAAGCTCGGGAGCGCACGCCGCAGCCTCGTCCTCGTCTTCGGACCGAACTCGGGAAGCGTGAGCCCCTGCGCTCCCGCTGCCTCGGCGAACAACGTGCACGCACCGCCGGACTGCAGGGCGGCGGCGACTCCGGCCGTGCGCAGCCTCTTGGCGTGCGAGAGCAGGACCGCGGACTCGAACATGGTGACCGGATCCTCGACGAGGACGACGCCGCGGCCTCGGAGCCACGCGTCGCGCAACGCCGTGTCGCCGGCCAAGGCCCCGGTGTGTGCGACGATCGAGCGGCGCGCGGCCTCGCTGCGCCCCTCGGGCGCGCAGATCAACACGGGCGTGCGGGCGGCGCGCAACGCGTCGAGCCCGGCGGCGATCCCCTCGACGTCGCGCATCGTCTCGATGTAGCTGGCGACGACCTTCGTGTGAGGGTCGGAGGCCGCCCACCGGTAGAGATCGCCGAGGCCGAGCACGGCTTCGTTTCCGACGCCGAGGATGATCCGAAGTCCCACGCCCCGGTCCGACGCCATCTGGTTCATGGTCCACGCCACGGTCCCGCTCTGCGAGATCACGCTGATCCCACCGGGCACGGGGTTCGCCGGCGGCGTCGTGCCGTACGGGGCGACGCGGTCGATGTAGTTAACGAAGCCCTCCACATTCGGACCGAGGACGGGGATCCCGGTCCGCTTCGCGGCGGTGCGAAGCTCCTCCTGGAGCGCCCGGCCTTCGTCGCCGGCCTCCGCGAACCCGGACGAGACGACCATGATCCCGCGCACACCCGCCGCCCCGCAGTCGTCGATCATGCCGACCACGACCCGCGCCGGCACGACGAACACGACGAGGTCGACGCCGTGGGGCAACTCCAGGATCGACCTGAGACTGGGCCGACCCCAGACCTCCTCGTACTTCGGATTGATCGGGTAGAGCTCACCCGTGTAGCCGACATGACGGAGCGACCGTTCGATCTCGGGCGCCCACGAATCCGGCGATTCGGACGCGCCGACGACCGCGATCGACCGAGGCGCCAGGAGCGATCGGATCTTCGAAGCGGAGGCGTTCACCGGTGATCGCGGAATCGAGCGTCCCGCCATTCGATCGCCTTCTTCAAGCCCTGATCGAGCGTGATGGAGCGGAATTCCTCCCGCTCGGGCAGGTCGGCGGCTTCGAGCAAGGCGTCGATCTCGACGTTCGCGTGGATCGCGTCGCGGAACCCCTGGACCTCCCACATCCGGTTGATCGCGCGCTTCTGCATCGACACCGCGAACGGGTCGTTCTTCGCGATCTCCCGGGCGAGCGCGAGCGTCTCGTCGTCGAGACGGTCGCGCGGGACGACCCGGTTCACCAGACCGATCCGCAGCGCCTCCCGCGCGTCGATCCGGTCCTCGCCGGTGAACAGCAGCTCCTTTGCCTTGCGGGCCCCGAGGAGCCAGGGCATGACCATCGTGACCACTCCCGAACCGAACCGGATCTCGGGCTCCCCGAACTTCGCGTCCTCCGCGCAGACGCACAGGTCGCAGACCATCATCAGATCGCAGCCTCCGGCGAGGCAGTAGGAATGAACCTGGGCCACGATCGGCTTCGGGTGGTCGAAGAGCTTGAGCATCTCCTCGGCCGAGTGCTTCAGCTCGCCGTACCACCGAACCGAGTCCTGCGCTCCTGCGCCGGCGTCCTCGTTCAGGTCGTAACCCGCGCAGAACGCGCGTCCGGCGCCTGCCAGGATCAGCACCCGCACCGTCTCGTTGGCGGCGGCCAGATCGAGCGCCCGCGAGAGCGCATCGATCAGCTCGCCCGAAAGAGCGTTGAGGGCCCCCGGCCGGTTCATCGTCAGGCGACGGATCGGTCCGATGTCGTCGATCAGCAACACGGGCTCGGCGGGCTCGTCGCTCACGGCTCTCCTACCTTCGGGTCGATGGGTCCCCGGATGCTAGCAACGCCGCGAGTTGCACCGCGGCGCGGCGACCGCTCTTCAGCGCACCGTTCATCGTTCCGTGGTCGGCCGGACCCGCGGTGTGCTCCCCCGCGAACGTCAGTCGTCCGACGGCTCGGGAGAAGACTGGGTGCCGGTCCCACGACGCGTTGTCCCACGCGCTGTAGCAGCCGCGCGCGAACGGATCGGCCGCCCAGGCGTAGGAGAGCGGCTCGCCGACGAACGCGACGTCCGGATTCATCGGCCGGAGCCGGTCCAGCCAGGGACCCACGCGACCGTCTTCGGTCCCGAGCCCCTCCTGCGCGAGAGGCGAGCCGGCAAAGGATGCGACCGCCCTCCGAGCTACCCGCCCAACGCCGTTCGCGGCCCAGCACCAGAACGGGAGCTCGGTCGACTGGATCGCCCGGAGCGCGGGCCGGTCCCGCGTCGCCACCGCGAGCTTGGCGGCCGTCCCCATCGGCAGCTCGCCGAGCGCGGCAGAGAGATCGCCCGGTAGCTTCGGCTCGAAGCCCAACCGTGCGGCGATCGGCGCCGGGACGGCGATGACGGCACCGGTCGCCCGGATCACCCCGCCCGCGCGGACCCGCGCCCCCACTCCGGTGTCGTCGTGCACAACCGCTTCGACGACCGTGCCGAGCCTCACGTCCGAGATGGAGGCGGCCATCGCCTCGGCGAGGCGTTGGTTGCCGCCACCCAGGCGGGCGTAACTGCCCCGCTCTCCGCCGGCCGAGAACGCTCCGTCCCCTTCGATCACCCTCAGCGCGATCCGGTCCAGATCCCATGCCGAGGTCCCCTGCAGGCGCATGCGGACCGTGCGCCGCTGAGCATCGGTTCCCGGCACGCGGTCCAGGAACGGTCCCACCCTGGCGACGGCGATCTCGTCGAGGGCCATCGCCTCGCGAAGCGGCTCTGAGGCCGCGAGGAACGCCTCTTGGTCCGCGACGCTCGCGCCGAGTGGCCCGTAGCCCTCCCGCCGGAGGTAGTCGATCCCCGCCGGCGAGAGCGGGAGGCCGAAACGATCGGCCATGCCCATGAGCTCGTCGTCGCCCGGCATCACCCACTCCCCACCAAGCTCGACGACCTCGCCGTTGTCGAGCTCGGGGGACCACACGCGACCCCCGACCCGGTCGCGAGCCTCGAGGACGGTAACGTGAAGACCCGCGTCCTGTAATGACACTGCCGCGGCGAGGCCGGCGAAGCCCGCCCCCACCACGAGGGCCTCGCCGTTCGTATTCCCGGGTGAGGGGTCGGCCATTTGGTCAGGCTTGCATAGTCCGTTTGGACTATGGTACTCACAGCCTTGAACGAGCGGTCAAACATCGTCCTCGAGGCGTCCACGAGGCGTCCGACGAGACAGGGAGGGTTGCGATGCCACACCCACGAGAGCGTCGTCCGGGGACCCGGCTCGACCGTCGGGAGTTCCTCAAGCGGACTGCGGGAACGGCCGTCGCCCTCCCGACGCTCGCCGCGATCCTCGAGGCGTGCTCGAAACCCGGACAGACCCCTGTCGGCGGCAGCAGCGCCCAGGCGGTGGGCACCGGCGGCTTGGTCGTCGCCGGCAGCCCCTACCCGCTGGCCCGGCAGGACAAGCCGGTGACATGGACGATCTTCGACGACAACCAGCCGATCGCGAGCAACCTGCCGACCGAGACGAACGCGACGCTCCAGATCTACAACTGGGACCAGTACATCTGGAAGAAGGTCGTCCAGCAGTTCTGCGACCAGTACAAGTGCGACTACAAGATCACGACCTTCAACAACATGGACGAGGCGCTCGCGAAGATGCGCACCGGACAGCTTCAGTTCGACGTCTTCTTCCCCACGATCGACATCCTCGGGAAGATGGTGACGGCCAAGCTGCTCCAGCCCCTGAACCACGACTACATCCCGAACCTGCCGGCGGACGTGTGGAGCGTCTACCAGGACCCCTTCTACGACAAGCAGTGGCGCTACACGGTCCCGTACACGGTCTACACGACGGGGATCGGGTACCGGCGTGACGTGATCTCCGACGAACAGATCCGGTCGATGACGAACCCGTACGACCTGTTCTGGGACACGAAATACAAGGGCAGGGTCGGCCTCTACGACGACTACCGCGAGGCGATCTCGGTGACCCTGCTCCGCAAGGGGATCCTGGACCTCAACACGACGGACCCCGCCCAGATCCAGCAAGCGGGTCAGGACCTGATCGACTGCCTGAACGCCGTGAACGTTCGAACATCGATCAACGGCGCCTACAACGGCATCCCGAAGGACCAGTACACGGTCCACCAGGCCTGGTCCGGCGACATGGCCGCCGCGTGGTTCTACGTGCCGAAGTTCACCATGGCCGAGTACCAGAACAACGGGTACTGGTTCCCTCAGGATCGCGTCGGTGCCGTGAACAACGACTTGATCGCGATCCCGAAGAGCGCGCAGAGCCCCGTTCTCGCGCATCAGTTCCTGAACTTCATGCTGCAGTACAAGCATGCGATGGATAACTTCTCCTGGGTGGGCTATCAGGTGCCGCAACAGAAGGCGAACCCGGACACCTTGACCAAGGACATCAGCGCGCAGGGCGAGCCGTACGTCTTCCCGTGGCTGTCCGACGCGGTCGTGCGGGAGACCGACTTCACGACGGGCAAGCTCGAGCTGGAGCTTGCGCCCGACGTCGACTCCTTGTGGCACGACGCCTGGTCCCAGTTCCAGAGTGGCTAGCGTCGCCGAACCCCGCACGAAGCGGAAACGACGAGAACGACCCGACGAAGGGGTCTGGTACCCCCGCTGGTTCTGGCCGTCGTTCGCGGCGCCGGCGACCCTCTACCTCGCGATCTTCTTCGTGTTGCCGTTCTACGTGATCGTCTCCGTCGCCCTCGGCACGGTCGACCCGATCTTCCAGGCCCCGCTGCCCGTCTACCAACCGTGGTACTGGAGCACCCACTACGTCGACAAGGTGGTCGGGCAGGCAACCGGGTTCTCCCGGCCGGTCTACATCCGGACCTTCCTGTTCGTGGTCGTCGCCAGCGTCCTGTGCGTGTTGATCGGCTACGCGGTCGCGTACTACGTCGCGCGCTTCGGCGGGCGGCGAAAAGGCCTGTACCTCGCGCTCCTGATCGCCCCGTTCTTCATCAGCTATCTGATGCGGATGCTGGCATGGATCAACCTGCTCGAGCCCGACGGCTACATGAACAAACTGATGAACGCGCTCCCGCTCGTCCCGCACAACGTGAACTGGCTCGCCGGGAACCCGGTGACGCTGGTGCTCGGGCTCGTGTACGGCTACGTGCCGTACATGATCCTGCCCTTCTATGGGTTCCTCGACAGGATCCCCCAGAACCTGCTGGAGTGCGGTCGCGATCTCGGAGCGAGCCCGATCAGGACGTTCTTCCGCGTCACGCTTCCCCTCTCGAAGCAGGCGATCCTGGCCGGGATCGTCATCGTGACGCTGCCGATGTTCGGCGACTACTACACCCACGACCTGCTTTCGCCGTCTCCGAAAACATCCATGGTGGGCAACCTGCTCGACAGCGCCGTGAACTCGACGGGCCAGGGACCGCAAGCCGCCGTGCTCGTGCTGATCCTGATGGCGATCCTGCTGATCCCGATGATCTACTACTTGAGGAGCACCTCGCGAGAGCTGAGGAGCACATGAGGACGCCCTCGGGCTGGTTCCGCGACCCATGGCGGAAGCCCCGCGCACTCCAGCTGGTGACATGGGGCTATCTGGCGTGGTCGCTGGTGCCGGTGGCGATCGCGATCCTGATCTCGTTCAACAGCGGCCGGTCGAACGGCAGCCTCCAAGGGTTCTCCCTGCAGTGGTGGAACGGGGCGCCGGTGGGGGACCCGCAGGGATCGCTGTTCACCGATCCCGACCTGCACGCCGCGATCTTCCAGACCCTCCGCCTGTCGATCATCTCCATGCTCATCGCCGTGCCGCTCGGCGTATCGTTCGCGATCGGCCTGGATCGATGGCGCGGGCGTCCAGCCGCGACGGCGAACTTCGTGATGCTGGTCTCCTTCGTGGTGCCCGAGATCATCATCGGCGTCGCGATGTTCCTGTTCTTCACGTACCTCCTCCAGCAGACGCTGCACCTGACGATCAAGCTGGGCACGACCGCACAGGTCATCGGGCTCGTCGCGTTCCAAGTCTCGTACCCCGTCATCATCGTGCGCGCACGGCTGCTCTCGATCGGCAAGGAGTTCGAGGAAGCGGCGATGGACCTCGGGGCCCCTCCTCGGCAGGCGATCCGCCGCGTGCTGCTGCCACTGCTCTACCCGGCCATCTTCGCGAGTTTCGCTCTCGTGTTCGCCGATGTCGTCGACGACTTCGTGACCGTTCGCTACCTCTCCGGCAAATCGACGACGGAGACCCTATCGGTGAAGATCTATTCGGCGGTTCGAGGGTCGGCGACCCCGGTCTACAACGCCGCCGCGACGTTCCTGCTCGTGGCGACCGTGATGGGCATCGCGGTCGGCTACGTCGTGTTCAAGTGGTTCGGCCGGGGCCAGCGTGCGACGGCGACGGAGTTCGCTGCGCAGATCTGAGCCCCGGAGGAAGAGTCAGACCTAGCGGGTCGCCGTCTCCTCCTCCATCTCGGAGATGTCGGCGATCGGCGTGGAGTCGACGAGGACCCGGAGGGCCTCGGCGGGCAGATGGACCGCGACCGCGGTCCCCTGCTGGAACGCGAACCCCTCGCCCTGGTTCTGCACCCACGCCTGCAGGGTCTGTCCCGACGCGAGGTGGACGATGACCTGCATGACCGAGCCCACGTAGACGACGCGCTCGACCATGCCGGGCACCCGGTTCTCGCCCGTGGTGCCCTGGGCCTCGAGACGAACTCGCTCGGGCCGGATCGTCATCTTCACCGGGCCGCGAGCGTCGGGCTCGCCGGCACCCGCGACGAGCAGGGCCTCGCCCAGGCGCACCTTGCATCGGTTCTGCTCGCCCATCCCGTCGGCCGTGGCGTCCATCAGGTTCGACACGCCGAGGAAGTCCGCGACGTAGGCGGTCGCCGGCTCCTCGTAGATCTCCTTGGGAGGGCCGACCTGTTCGACCCGACCTTGCGACATCACCGCGATGCGGTCGGACATCGTGAGGGCTTCCTCCTGGTCGTGCGTCACGTAGATGAACGTGATGCCGACCTCCTCCTGGAGCGCTTTCAGCTCGATCTGCAGGCGCTTGCGCAGTTTCGCGTCGAGGGCCCCGAGCGGCTCGTCGAGCAGGAGCACGGCCGGGTTCAAGATGAGCGCTCTGGCCAGGGCGACGCGCTGCTGCTGACCACCGGAGAGCTGGTTGGGCCGCCGCTTCCCGAACCCGGTCAGCGCCACGAGCTCGAGCGCGTTTCCGACGCGCTCCTTCGTCTCGGCTTTCGTCGCGTTCTTGTAGCGGAGGCCGAACGCGACGTTCTCCTCGACCGACAGGTGGGGGAACAGTGCGTAGCTCTGGAACACGGTGTTGACGTTGCGCTTGTGCGGCGGGGTCTGCGCCATGTCGACGCCGTCGAGCAGGATCTGACCCTCGCTCGGCTTCTCGAAGCCGGCGATCATCCGCAACGTCGTCGTCTTGCCGCAGCCCGAGGGACCGAGCAGCGAGAAGAACTCGCCCGATGGCATGTCCAGATTCAGGCCGGCGACGGCCATGAAGTCGCCGAACCGTTTGACGAGGTCGACGAGCTTGACCTCTCCCCCTGCCATCGTGCGCGGAGTCTAGTCCAATCGGAGGGTTCCAGGTCAAGCTTGTACCGGCGTTCAATCGCCGTGGGATGATGCCGCGATGGACGAACTCGGGCCGCAACCGCGGCCGGGGGAGCTCGCCGCACATCGGGCGGACCGCGACGGGCGGCCGTCCATCGTTCCCCTGCTGGCTGGCTACTGGTCGTTCGGCCAGTTCTGGGGCGTCTGGGTCATCCTCGTCTTCGAGTTCCAGCGCGATCACGGTCTGTCGGACAGCCGGCTCGGGATCGGATACACGCTGCTCTCCGTCGTTGCCGTCGCGGTCATGCTGGTCGTCGCCCCCCGGCTCCAGCCGCTCCCACTCCGAGCGAGCGTTCCGATATCTCTGCTGTCGCTTGCCGTCGGTGCCGTCGCGATCGCGTTCCTCCCGACGTCCGGGATCTGGCTCGGCTTCGTGCTCGTGGGGGTCGGCAACGGATTGATCGACGTGTACCTGAACGTCGCCGCCCACCGAGCCGAGGTGGTGGCGCGACGGCCCGTGCTCCAGTGGCTCCACGCCAGCTATGCGCTCGGGGGCGTGACGGGGGCTGCCTCGGCCGCCTTGATCCTGGCGGCCGGCCTCGACTTCCGGATCGGCCTGACGTACGCCGCGGCGTTCCTGACGGCCATGGGAGTGTGGAACGTGCGCACCGCTCCGCGGGACCGCGCGCCCGAGGGAACCGACACGACGTTCTCGATCTCGGCGCTCTTTCGAGCCCCCGCGCTCTGGGTCCCCGCCGTCACGGTCCTGTTCGCGTTCCTCGTCGAGGGATCCATGGACACGTGGTCTGGCCTCTACCTCCGCGACGAGCTGGGAGCTTCGGCGGCCACGGCGGCGATCGCCTTCATCGCCTTCGCCGGCGCGGTCTTCTTCGGACGTCTGTTCGCCGGGCGCGTCCTCTTCGGGCTGGGGGCCCGAACGACGATCCTCGTCGCCGGGATCGGCTCCGCGGTCGGGGGCTCGATCGCCGTGGCCACGAGCAACCCGTGGGTGGTCGGGATCGCGTTCCTGTTGCTCGGGTTCATGATCAGCGCGGCGGCGCCGGCCGCGTTTGGGCTCGTCGAAGGCAGCGGCGAGGATGCGGCGAACGCCATCGCCGCCGTGACGACCGTGGGGTATACGGGGTTCATCTGGAGCCCGCCGCTGCTCGGATGGATCGCGCAGACGGTCAGTCTGCGAGCGGCGATGGGCGTCGTCGTGGTGGCGACGTTCGGGATCGCGGGGACCGGGCTCCTCGTGAAAGACCGGCGCGCCGGTCGGTGATCACGCGGGTCGTCCGCTACACCCCCGGGCTCACGCCGACTCGATCTGCCCGTCGTGCCACTCGGGGTCGTCCTCCAACAGCGCCCGATACTCCTGGTAGCGCTCGTCCTGCGCGGGATCGTCCGCATTCTTGTCGTACGAGGCCTCGTCCTCGAACACGACGAACAGCCACGCGTTGTCGTTGCCGTTCTCCCACAGGATGTGCGAGGTGACGTATCCCGGCACCTTCACGTAGGCCTGCTTCTCGAAGACCTTGCGGAGCTTGTCGCGGTTCTCGGGCTTCACCCTGGTGCGAGCAACCGTTCCGTACATGCTGTCCTCCCTCGTCCGGCTCCGGCCGCACTATAGCGAGGAGTCGTCTACCATCGCCGCCGAGCATGCAGGAGACGATGACCGTCGTCGCCGGCGACGGCGACGTGAAGCTCGCGGTCCGGGCATTCGCCGAGCCGGCCTCCGGCGCGCCCGGGCTCCTGCTCCACCATGGACTCGCGTCCTCGGCGCACATCTGGGACCTCATGCTGCCGCACTTGACCCGGCACTTCCGGGTCGTCGCGTTCGACGCCCGGGGCCACGGACTGAGCTCGAAGCCGTCTCGGGGCTACGGGTTCGACCACGTCGTGGCCGACGCGCTCGCCGTCATGCGGGCCACCGGGCTCGATCGCCCGGTGATGGCGGGCCACTCCTGGGGGGCGTCGGTGACGCTCGAACTCGCGGCGCGGCACCCGCGATCTCTCGGCGCCGCGGTCCTCGTCGACGGCGGGGTCGGATCCCTGGGCGCGTCGATGGACTGGAAGACCGCGAAGGAGCGACTGGCGCCACCGCACCTGGAGGGCACGCCGGTCGAGGAGTTCCTCGGGATGCTTCGCAGCTTCCTTCCGGACTCGTTGGAGGTCACGTCCGATGTCGAGCGGGTGGCGCTGTCCGTGATGCGCGTCGGGCGCGACGGAACGATCCGGCCGAACCTCGCGCGCGCGAACCACTTCCGGATCCTTCGCGCGATCTGGGAGCAGGATCCGGTCGCGCTTTATCGCCTCCTGCAGGTGCCGACCCTTGCCATCCTCGCGCGGCCTGGTCCGGGCGACGCGCGTGACGAGGCCCAGGAGTCGGCCAGACGGGACGCCGCCGCGAAGGTCCGCCGGGCTGCGCGGGGCCGTCCGGTGACGATCTCGTGGATGCAGGGCATCCACGACCTTCCGCTTCAGCATCCCGAAGCGCTGGCCGGCCGGATCCGCCGTTTCTCGGCCGGCGCCGTACGATAGGCACCGTGGGTTGGCTCCTGCTCTTCCTCGTCCTGCTGGCGGCGGCGTTCGGCATCCTCGGGGCGGTGCTCAAGGCCGTCGTGTTCGTCGTGCTGACGATCGTCCTCACCGTCGTGTTCCTGTCGATGCTCGCGTGGTGGCTGGTGAAACGAAAGGCGCGGCGGTTCGTTCGCGAGATCGACACGCGGTCCGGCGGGGGTCGGGGACGGTACCGCGGTGAGAGCCCGGGCGGGGGTCCGGAGCTGCCGCGCACGCACGACGACCGCTACTGAGGCCGCCGCGTGAGCATCGGTGGCATCGAGCGGGCCACCGTCCTGTACGACGAAGCATGCGGCTTCTGCCGGTGGTTGGCCGCCAAGCTTCGGACCTGGGATCGCCGCGGGCATCTCGGGTTCGAGCCCCTCGGCTCCGACGCGGCCGGCGCGATCCTGGACAACCTCGACCGTGAGACGCGGCTCGGCTCGTGGCATCTCGCGACGAGCGACGGCCGTGTCTACTCGCGCGGTGCCGCGGTCCCGGAGCTGCTGCGCCGGCTGCCCGGCGGCCGTGTCCCGGCCGCCGCCGCCCGCCTCATGCCGCGCACGACGGACCGGACCTACCGGATCCTCGCCGCGAACCGCGGCCGTCTCGGCCGGCTGATCGGCGTCCGAGCGTGCGCGGCGGGTCCCTCTCGGTCACGTCGCTGACCCTCTCGATGGCCTCGGCCCCGGACGTCGTGCGGGAGCTTCGAACGATCGCCGACCCATCGCGAACGCCGGGGATGGCGCGGGTCGGGATCGACGTAAAGCGTGCGCTCGGCGTGTCGATCCCGCAGCTTCGGTCGATGGCGAAGCGCCTCGGCCGTGACCATGGCCTGGCGCTCGCCCTGTGGCGATCGGGCATCCACGAGGCACGCATCCTCGCTTCGATGGTCGACGACCCCGCGCTCGTCACCCGCGAGCAAATGCAGGGTTGGGCCCACGACTTCGGCTCGTGGGACGTCTGCGACCAGGTGTGCAGCAACCTCTTCGGGGCCACGCGATACGCGTATTCGGCGGCGCGGACGTGGACGCGCAGCCCCGAGGAGTTCGTGAAACGCGCCGGGTTCACCCTGATCGCCGAACGAGCCGTCCACGACAAGCTCGCCCCGGACGATGTTTTCGAACGATTCCTGCCGGTGATCCACCGGGGCTCCCGCGACGAGCGCAACTCCGTGAAGAAGGCGGTGAACTGGGCGCTTCGTCAGATCGGAAAGCGGAACCTCGCCCTCAACGCGGCGGCGATGACCGCGGCCGAGCGCTTGCTCGAGCTCGACTCGAGGAGCGAGACCTGGATCGCGCGCGATGCGCTGCGGGAGCTCCGAAGCCCCGGCGTGCAGGCCAGGCTCCGCTCGACCGCCGGGTAGGCGGTCTCGGCGAGCACGGCCGGGCGCAACGGAAAGAGGGGTCGCAGGGCCCCCCATCCGTCGCGCCGAAAGCGGGGGGGTTATTGGTCGCGGGCCTCGACCAGCTCGGGGATGCCAACCGGCAGCTCCGCGGCCTCTGGTTCGTGCCCCTCCACGTTCACCTTCGGGAGCCACTCCAGCCACGTCGGCAGGTACCAGTTCAGGTCGCCCAGCAGCCGCATCCCCGCGGGCACGAGCAGGGTTCGGACGATCGTTGCGTCCATGAACACGGCAACGGCGAGCCCGAACCCCATCTGCTGGAGCGGCCCGAGGCGGCCCGCCGCGAATCCCGTGAACACGGCCACCATGATCAGCGCGGCGCCGGTAATGATGCCGGCCGTGGTCCGCAGCCCGTACGCCACGGACTCCCGGTTGTTGTGGGTCTTGTCGTAGTGCTCGCGGATCCGCGTCAGGAGGAAGACGTGATAGTCCATCGACAGCCCGAACAGGACCGAGAACAGGAACAGCGGGAGCCAGGCCTCGATCGCGTCTGTCTGCTTGAACTGGAACCCGATCGCGTTGAAGAACCCGATCCCCACGCCCTTCTGGAAGACGAGCGTGACGGCACCGTAGGCGGCGCCCACCGACAGCAGGTTCATGAGGATCGCCTTCAGCGGCAGCACGACGGAGCGGAACACCACCGTCAGCAGGATGAAGGACAGCCCGAGCACGAAGGCGAGGACGATCCATTGGTACTTGTTGGCGACGTCGAGGAAGTCCGTGAAGAACGCGGTGTTCCCACCGACGAGGACATCCACGCCCGGCGCGTCCTTGAAGGCCTGCGGCACCATGTCGCTTCGCAGGTCCCGGATCGCCTGGAAGGAGGCGTTGCCCGACGGGTCTCCCTTCAGGTAGGCGTCCAACTCGATCGTCGTTCCGTCCTTGCTCTGCGTTGCGACCGTCGTCGGTGCGAACCTGGGATCCTGCGCGATCTCCTGCTTGAGGGTCGCGATGGCGGCCTGGGTGGCGCTGGCGGAGACGTCACCGGTCACGACGATCTTGGCGGGGTCGGTCACGCCACCGGAGAACTCCTTCTCGAGTGTGATGAAACCCTGCTTCGAGGGGAAGTCGTCCGACAGTTGGCTGACGGTCTGTGAGGTCCCGCGGTTCAACTGGAAGTAGAACGAGCCCAGCGTCCCGAGGATGAGCACGCTCACCACGAGGTACACGACCGGGTGAGCCATGACGCCCCGAGTGAGCCGATCCCAGAAGCCGCCCTTCGGATCGTACTCGGAGTCGATGCGTGCCCGCTTCGACAGTCGCGGCCAGTTGATCCGGTCGCCCACCAGGGCCAGGATCGCCGGAAGCAGCGTCATCGAGGCGGCGATCGCGGCGATGGTCACCAGGATCGCGCCGCCCGCTAGTGCCCGGAAGATCGTCGTCGGGATGATCAGCATCCCCAGGAGCGCGAGTACGACGGTCGCGCCGCTGAAGAACACCGCGCGGTTCGCGGTCGCGCCGGCCGCGCCGATCGCGCCGAGCTTGTCGAAGCCCTTCTTCCGTTCCTCGCGGTACCGGGAGACGATGAACAGCGAGTAGTCGATGCCGACCGCCAGGCCGATCATCGTCACCATGTTCGTCACGAACAGGTTGAAGTCGAACAGCAGGCCGATGAGGGCGACGAGGCCCAGGGCCACGGCGATCGCGAAGATCGCCATCACGACCGGGAGCAGGGCCGCCACGATGGCGCCGAACACGACGATCAGCACGAGCAGGGCGACCAAGATGCCGATCGACTCGCCCTTGCGAAGGTCCTCCTCAGCGATCTTCGAGAAGTCGGCGTTCAGGACGGGGCCGCCGGCGACCTGCACGGTGAAGCCCGGGGTCTGCGGTCCGTCGGCGACCACTCGCACCTTCGAGACGATCGCGTCGGTGTTGTCCTGCAGTTGCACCGGGATCAGCGTCGCGTGCCGATCCTTCGACAGGAGCCCGGCCGCCTGATCCGGCTGCTGCGCCACGATGTCGTAGTACGTCGCCGGCTTGCCGACGATGAGGTCGTTGCCCAGCGCTCCGATCTTGCCCTGGAGGCCGGTCACGACCTGGTGGAACGCCGGGTCGTCGATCGTCGCCGACGACGACTGGACGATGAAGAAGACGGTGTTGTCGCTCTGACTGCCCTTCGTCGGGAACTTCTGGTCGATCAGGTCCTGGGCGCGAACGGACTCCGGGTGGTTGGTGAAGGCGATGTCCTGGCTGAGTGCATCGCCGAGCAGCGCCGAAGAAACGGCGCCCATCGTCACGATCAGGACGATCCAAACTCCGAGCGTGCGCCAAGGGTGGTGGCTGCTCGCCTTGGCGATCGATTCGGGACTCATCCTCACGGGAGAACTCCTTCCTGCGGATCGGACCGATCGATCGCCGGCCTCGAAGACGTACGGTGTATGCTTACGGCGTACGGCAGTATCGGATATACGACGTAAGACGTCAACCGAGGGTACGAGAAAACGATGGCGATCGACGAAAAAGATCCCAAGAATCGGGAGCGGCTGTCTCGGGAACGGATCGTGACGGCGGCCCTTCGGATCATGGACGACGAGGGTCTCGAGGCCGTGACGATGCGCCGCGTCGCACACGAGTTGGGCGTCGAGGCGATGTCGCTCTATCACCACGTCGGCGACAAGGATGAGCTGCTCGACGGGATCTGCGAGCAGGTCATGGCCGACTTCGAGTTCCCCATCCCGACCGGTGACTGGGCGGAGAACTGCCGCGCGGGCGCGCGGGCGTGGCGGCGGTTGATGCAGAGACACCCAGAGGTGATCGAGCTCTTCGCGCGCCGGCGCGGTCCGGTCAGCTCCGTCGAGTCTATGCGCCCGAGCGAATTCGCGCTTCGGCTCCTCCGCGAGTCCGGCCTTCCGGACCGTGACGTCGCCCAGGCCTTCCACGCGATCGGCGGCTACATCCAGGGCTTCGTGGAGATGGAGCGAGGCTCGATGACCGGCGGAACGGACGCCGCGCACGTCACGGCTCACCAGGCGCTCGCCGAGTCGCTCGACCCGGAGGAATTCGAGGCGCTGCGGGCCGTTTCGCCGTATTTCGCCGATTGCAGCCCCGACGAGCAGTTCGAGTTCGGCCTCGATCTGCTGATCCAGGGCTTGCTCGCGAAGGTACGGCAGGAACAGGGCCGCGTCTAGAGGAACGACAGCTCCGCGGCCGTCCGGCCGAAGATCTCGAGCGCCTCGCGCAGGTCCTCGCTGGTGTGATCCGCGGTCACGATCGTGCGTACCCGCGCCCTTCCACGACCGACGGTTGGGAAGACGATCGCCGGGCAGAACACCCCCTCCTCGAACAAGCGACGGGCGAACGCCTGGGTCCTCTCCTCGTCGCCTGTGATCACGGGGGTGATCGGGGTCTGGCTCTCGCCGGTATCGAAGCCAAGGTCGTGGAGGCCGGCCTTGAACAGCTCGGTGTTCGACCACAACCGTGCGAGCCGGTCCGGCTCGTCTCGGATCACGTCGAGCGCCGCGAGGCAGGCGGCCACGACGGCTGGCGGCGCGCTCGTAGAGAACAGGAAGGGACGCCCGCGATTCTGGAGCCACTCGATCAGGTGCCGCGGGCCGGCGATGAACCCGCCGAGCACGCCGATCGCCTTCGACAGGGTTCCCACCTGGATGTCGACGCGCCCGTGGAGGCCGAAGTGGTCCACGGTGCCGGCGCCGCCCGTTCCCAGCACGCCCGACGCGTGCGCGTCGTCGATCATCATGATCGCCCCGCGCCGCTCGGCGATCTCGACGAGCTCGGGCAGGGGCGTGATGTCGCCGTCCATCGAGAACACGCCGTCGGTGATCAAGAGTTGGCGGCGGCCGGGGCGTGCCGTCTCGGCCAGCGACGCGTCCGCCGCTTCGACGTCCTTGTGCGGGAAGACCTTGATCTCCGCGCGCGAGAGCCTCGCGCCGTCGATGATCGATGCGTGGTTCAGCTGATCGCTGACGATCACGTCCTCCTTGCTCAAGATCGCGGCCACCGTGCCGGCGTTCGACACGAACCCCGACTGAAACATCAGGGCGGCGTCCGCATGCTTGAAGTCGGCGAAGCGACGCTCCAGCTCCTCGTGCATCGTCATCGTGCCGGCGATCGTCCGGACGGCCCCGCTGCCGGCGCCGAAGTCCCTGGCCGCCGTCGACGCGGCATCGTTCAACCGTGGGTGATTCGCCAGCCCGAGGTAGTTGTTCGACGCCAGGTTGATCACGTCCCGCCCGTCGAAGCGGGCCCGGGCGCCGGTGGGTCCCTCCAGCGTGCGCGGGTGCAGAAGAAGGCCGTCGCGTTCGAGCTTCGCGAGCTCGTCCTTCAGGTGGTCGAGCGCACGACCCATCGCATCCCTCTCACCCCGGCATCACGGCGCCACCCTACCGTCCCTGTGGGAGGATGGCGCCGTGGAGATCGAGGCCTTCCTCGCCGACTCCGTGACCTCGGCCGGCGGCAAGCTGTACGTGCTCGGAGCGGGATGGAACGCGTTGAACGCGGGCGGATTCCCAGCCCGGCACGACCGGATCGGCATCGGCGTGCTGATCCGCGTTCCGACGTCGCAGGCGGGCCGACCGCACACGCTGGGGCTGCGGTTGCTCGGCGCAGACGGCAACGATCGGTCCTTCGGCACGGCCCCGGACGGCTCGGAGGTGCGCACGCTCGAGGCGCAGTTCGGCGTCGGCCCACCCGGAGAGCTCGAGGGAACGGTGGCGATCGCGCTGAACGTCGACGGCCTGGTCTTCGAGACGGCCGGCACGTACACGTTCGTACTCGCGGTAGACGGGAGCGACCTGAAGCGCCTGCCGTTCGGGGTGCAGACCACGCCCGCACCGGCGTCCGAGGGCTACCAGGGCGGCGTCTACCTCTAGGCGTTGCGGTGAGGTCTCAGCCGGATCCTGCCGGCAGAAGGATCACCTTGCCGGAGCGGGCCGACGCCGTCGTTGCGAACGCCTCCTCGAAGTCGTCCAGCGGGAACCGGTGCGTGATCACCGGTCCCACGTCGACCCGTCCGGTCGAGAGCAACGTCGTCGTCTGCTGCCAGGTGCGGAACATCTCGCGCCCGGTAATGCCCTGCAGCCTCGCCTCCTTGAAGATCACCTGGTCGTTGAGATCCAACGTGACCGCGGAGTCCGGTAGCCCGAGCAGCGACATCCGGCCGCCGCGGGCGAGCATCCTCGTTCCCTGGTCGATGGCTCGCGCGTTGCCGCTCATCTCGAGCACCACCTCGGCGCCCGAGCCTTTCGTCAGCCCCAGCACCGCGTCCACGGGATCCGTTCGTGCCGGGTCGAGCAGGACGTCGGCGCCCATCGTGGCCGCCAGCTCACGCCGGTAGTCGTTGGGCTCCACCGCGACCACCTTCCAGGCGCCGAGGGAACGCGCGATGCCGACCGCGAACAGGCCGATCGGGCCGCATCCGATGACGGCCACGGCGTTCGTCGCGATGTCCTCGCCGCCGCCGGTCCCGAAGGCGGCGTGCACGGCGTTGCCGAACGGCTCCATGATCGACGCCACGTCGGGCTCGATCCCCTCGCCCACCACCCACGCGTTCTGCGCCGGGAGCACGACGTACTCCGCGAAGGCACCTTCGGTGTCGACGCCGAGGATGCGCAGGTTCTCGCAGATGTGGGCGCGCCCTGTCTGACACGTCGAGCAATGGCCGCACGCGATGTGGGTCTCCGCCGCGACGAATTCGCCCGGCTTCAGGTGGTGGACCTCCTCACCGACCGCCTCGACGGTGCCGGCCACCTCATGGCCGAACGTCATCGGCAGGTGGGGGATGCGCTTGTCCGCCCATTCGTTCCATTCATAGATGTGAAGATCCGTGCCACAGATCGAGGCGCCGTGGACCCGCACGAGGACCTCGTCCTCGCGGGGTGAGGGGATCTGCACCTCGACGAGCGATGCGCCGGGAGCCCGTTCCATCTTGCGGACCGCGAGCATCGTCTCGGTCATTCGCGAAGGGTACCGCGGGGGCGGTTCAAGCAATGCGACCGGCCTACCGATGATGACCTGGGATGCCTACCCCTTTTTCAGTAGACCCCGTGAAGCCGAACGGGGCGGATGCCGACGCCACGGATGCGCTCATCGCGCGCGAGGGCTTCTTCACGTCGATCGATCAGGCTTCCGCCGACTCCAAGGGTGAGCTCGAGCGGCGGTTGCGGGAGGTCGAGCATCGCTACCGCAGGCTCGTCGACCGATTGCCCGCCGTCATCTACATCGACGGAGTCGGCGAGGGCGACCCGATGGTCGACGTCAGCCCCGCCATCGCTGATCTCCTCGGCGTGAGCCGCGAGGAGTGGTTGGAGACCTACCTCGGGTGGGAGCGCTGCATCCACCCCATCGATCGCGAGCGCGTGACGGCGGAGAGCCGGCGGTGCGTCGAGACGGGCGAGCCGTTCAGCGTCGAGTACCGCGCGATCCGCACCGACGGGCGGGAGATCTCGATCCGCGAGGACGCGGTGCTCGTCCGCGGTGAGGACGGCGGCGCGCTCTTTTGGCTCGGCCTCATGCTCGACATCACGGAGCTCGTCCAGACGCAGCGGAACCTCGACGAGGCGCAGACGATGTACGGCACCCTCGTCGAGCAGATCCCGGCCATCGTGTACGTCGACGTGGCCGACGAACACATGTCGACGACCTACGTGAGCCCTCAGATCGAGTCGTTGATCGGCTACACGCAACAGGAGTACATCGACGATCCCGAGCTCTGGGCGACGATCCTGCATCCGGACGACCGCGACGAGGCGCTCGAGGCATACCTGCGGGGACGTCAATCCGGGGAGCCGTTCGTGTTCGAGTACCGGCTGATGGCGCGGGACGGGCGGATCGTGTGGTTCAGCGACTCCGCGATCGTGCTACCGGACGCCGAAGGCCGCCCGCACCTGATCCAGGGCGTGATGCTCGATATCACGGAGCGCAAGGATGCCGAGGCTCGGATCGCGTTCCTCGCGTACCACGACAAGCTCACGGGACTGCCGAACCGGGCGATGTTCGACGAGCTGCTGGAACTGTCGCTCGCCCGGGCTCGCCGCAACGACGTGGGAGTCGCCGTGATCGCGGTGGACATCGACGACTTCAAGCTCGTGAACGAATCGCTCGGTTACGAGGCCGGCGACGCGTTGATCGTGGCGCTCACCGAACGCCTCCGCGAGGCGACGCGCGAGACCGATCTGGTGGCGCGGACGGGCGGGGATGAGTTCCTGCTCCTGCTCGCCGACCTCGACCAGAACCCCATGCCGGGGGCGGGGGACGGCGCCTCGACCGCCGCGGAGGCTGTCGCGGTGCGCGTTCAGCAGTCCCTCGCCGCGCCGTTCGAGATCGTCGGGACGGAGCTCTACCTGACGGCGAGCATGGGCATCAGCGTCTTCCCGCGCGACGCCGAGACCGGCGGCGAGCTGCTGAAGAACGCCGACATGGCGATGTTCCAGAGCAAGAAGGCGGGGCCCGGCGGATTCGTCATGCACGCCGCCAAGGGAGCCGACGCCCTCGTGCGGCTGTCGCTCTCGACCCGCCTGCGCAAGGCCGTCGACCAGCGGAGCTGGACGCTCCACTACCAACCCGTGATCGAGCTCGACACCGGACGGATGGTCGGCGTGGAAGCACTGATCAGGTGGCCCGACCCCAAGGGAGGGCTCGTGCCGCCCGGCGAGTTCATCCCGCTGGCAGAGGAGATGGGCCTGATCGAGGCGATCGGCGACTGGGTGATCGAGGAGATCTGCCGGCAGGACGCCATCTGGCGGGCCGCGGGACTCACGATCGACATCGGATTCAACCTGTCGCCGAGACAGCTCTGGCAGGCGGACCTCGTGGCGAAGATCGTCGAGCCGCTCATCGCATCCGGCATCGACCCGACCCGGGTCACGGTCGAGATCACGGAGTCGACCGCGATGACCGACCCCGACCGAACCCTGGGGATCCTGACAGCCATCCACGACAGTGGCGTCCGTCTGGCACTCGACGACTTCGGAACGGGGTACTCATCGCTCGCTCGGCTGCGGCACATGCCGGTCGACGTCCTGAAGATCGACCGGATCTTCGTTCGCGACGTCGACATGGACCCGCAGAACGCGAGCATGGTCTCGGCCATGATCGCCCTCGCCTCGAACCTCGGGATGACCTCGCTCGCGGAGGGCATCGAGACCGAGAGCGAATGGAACTTCCTCGCGGATCGCGGCTGCACGCTCGGCCAGGGGTTCTGGTTCTCTCGGCCGGTTCCCGCCGACGAGATCCTCGCCACGTGGCGCCGGACCAGCCTGCATGTGGTCGAGGGCGGAGCACGGACGTGAACGGGGACTTGGCTATCGGCGCTTCGGCCTCTTCAGGCCGCTGCGCCGCCCGCGGGCACTGCCGCTGAAGACGGTCCGCGGCGGCGCGATCGTCATCCCATCCTGCTGGAACTCCTCGTGGAGGTCCAGGCGCGCGGCCATCCGGCTGACGTCGCCGTGCTGATCGGGCGTGACGAACGTGACGCTGGTGCCGCTGCGCCCGGCGCGGGCGGTCCGTCCGACCCGGTGCACGTAGCCCTTGTCGTCCTGCGGGGGATCGTAGTTGACGACGAGCGTGATGTCGTCCAGGTCGAGCCCCCGCGCGGCCACGTCGGTGGCGATCAGCACCCCGCCGTGCTTGTCCTCGAACCGTTTCAAGGCGCGCTCGCGCGCCTGCTGCGTCATGTCTCCGTGCATCGTCGAGGCGGGGAGGCCCTGGGTCCGTAGCTGGCGGGCCAGCGAGTCCACCTTGCGCTTCGTGTTCACGAAGACGAGCGTGAGTCCGGGCTCCGCGGCCCTGGCGAGGGCGATGAGCTTGTCGAGCTTCTCGTGGGAGCCGGCCGCGATGAATCGGTGGTCGGCCTCCTCGACCGTCTTGCCCTCCGACTCGATCTCGTGACGGATCGGCTTCCTCGTATAGACCTCGGCGATCCGCCCCACCGCCCCGTCGAGCGTGGCCGAGAAGAACATCGTCTGGCGATCCTTCGGCAGGTGGCGGACGATCCGGTCGACCTGGGGCTGGAAGCCCATGTCGAGCATCCGGTCCGCCTCGTCCAACACGAAGATCCGAACGGCGCCGAGATGGACGAGCTTGCGCTGGACGAGGTCGTCCAACCGACCAGGCGTGGCGATCAGGATGTGGGCCTGGTCGGCGCCGCGCGCCTGTTCCTTGACGTTCGTTCCCCCGTAGACGGCCTTCACCTTCAACCGCTTGGCCTTCGCGATGTCCTGAAAGTCGTCGCGCACCTGTACGGCCAGCTCGCGCGTCGGCACGAGGACGAGCGCCTCGGGGTGCCGATCGGCCTTGGGGTCGAGCTGCTCGACGATGGGGATCGCGAAGCCGAGGGTCTTGCCCGACCCGGTCTTCGACTTCGCGAGCGTGTCGCGTCCCGCGGTCGCGTCCTCGATCACCATCACCTGGATCGGGAATGGAACGACGATTCCGCGGGCCACGAGGACCTGGACGACGGGCTCGGACACCCCGAGGTCGCGGAACGAAAGGACTTCCGAAGACATCTACGGGCAAGCGTACCTCGGCGGCGAGAGGCAGACGCCGAAAGCTCCGCCAGTTCCCACAGCCGGCGGTAGTCTGGCCTGCGACCACGACCCATGGAGGACCGATGGACGACCGCCACCAGGTGTGGAACGACCTCGCCGCTCAGATCGCGGTCGACAGCATCCGCTGCACGACCGCTGCCGGATCCGGGCACCCCACCTCGTCGATGTCGTGCGCGCACCTGCTGGCCGTGCTGTTCTCCGAGCACCTGCGCACCGACCTCACCGAGCCGAAGTCACCCGCGAACGACCGCTTCATCCTGTCGAAGGGACACGCGGCGCCGGCGCTGTACTCGGTGCTGAAGGCGATCGGCGCGATCGACGACGACACGTTGCTCTCGCTGCGCAAGATGGGCTCGCCGATCCAGGGTCACCCGGTGCCGACGCCGGAGCTTCCGTTGATCGACGTCGCGAGCGGTTCTCTCGGACAGGGGCTCGCGGCCGGGCTCGGCATGGCCTTCGCGATGCGGCTCGACGGGGCGCCCGCTCGAGCGTGGGTCCTGCTCGGCGACTCCGAGATGGCCGAGGGATCGGTCTGGGAGGCCATGGAGGCCGCCGCCTTCCACGAGATCGGAAACCTCGTCGCGATCCTGGATCTGAATCGCCTGGGTCAGCGCGGGCCCACGATGCACGGGTGGCGCGCCGATGTGTTCGTGCGGCGGGCGCAGGCCTACGGATGGCACGGTCTGGCGATCGACGGCCACGACGTCGCCGCGATCGACGCGGCCTACACCGAGGCCAGCTCCACCGACCGACCGACGCTGATCGTGGCTCGAACGGAGAAGGGCCACGGTGTGTCCTTCCTTTCCAACCAACTGGGATGGCACGGCAAGCCGGTGCCCGCCGACCGCGAGGGCGAGGCGATCGAGGAGCTCGGCGGGATCCGGTCGATCGTCGTCCAGCCACCCAAGCCCGAGTCGTTCCTGCCCGCGCCTACCGGAGAGATCACGTCGACCCCCGCTCCCACGTACCCGAACGGCATCGCGACGCGCAAGGCCTTCGGGGAGTCGCTCGCGTGGCTCGCCGGACGCCGCCCCGACCTCGTCGTGCTCGACGGTGAGGTCGGGAACTCCACCCACACCGACGACTTCGAGGCCGTCGCCCCCGGGCGGTTCTTCGAGATGTTCATCTCGGAGCAGTGCATGCTGGGGGCGGCGACCGGGCTGCAAGCCCTCGGCAAGACCGCCTTCGCCGCGACCTTCGGAGCCTTCCTGAGCAGGGCCATGGACCAGATCCGCATGGCCGCGATCAGCCGTGCGAACCTGCGGCTGTGCGGATCGCACGCGGGCGTGTCGATCGGCGAGGACGGCCCGTCCCAGATGGCGCTGGAGGACCTCTCGGCGGTCCGCGCGATCGACGGATCGACGGTGCTGTATCCCGCGGACGGCCCCGCGACCGTTCGGCTCGTGGAGACGATGCTCGACCTGCCCGGGATCTCCTACCTCCGCACGACGCGCGAGAGCACCCCCACCCTCTACGGGCCCGACGACGACTTCCCCGTCGGAGGCTCGAAGACCCTTCGCGCATCCGACGCCGACCGAGCGGCGATCGTGGGGGCGGGCATCACCGTTCACGAAGCGCTGAAGGCCGCGGATGCGCTCGGCGCGGAGGGGATCGCGGTCCGAGTGATCGACGCCTACTCCGTGAAGCCGATCGACGCGGCCACCATGCGACGTGCGCTCGATGAAACGGGCGTGATCCTCGTGGCCGAGGATCACCGCGCCGAGGGTGGTCTCGGTGACTCGGTGCTCGACGCGCTCGCGGCCACCGGGCCACTCTCCGGCAGGGTCGTGAAGCTGGCCGTCACCCGGATGCCCGGCTCCGGCACGCCGGCCGAGCTCCGAGCGTGGGCCGGGATCGACGCCGCTTCGATCGCCGCCGCCGTCACGAACGCCCTCGGATGAGGCGTGTGGGCTACGAAGCCGTCGAAACCGACCGCGTTCGGGGGATGCCCCCGAGCGCGTACGCGATGATCTCCTCCGGTGGCACCGGCCGGGAGAACAAGAACCCCTGACCGAGCTGGCACCCCAGCTCCTTCAGGAACGCGAGCTCCCCTTCCGTTTCGATGCCCTCGGCCAGCGTCGTCATCCCGAGACCCCTCGCGAGCTCCACGAACGCCGTCACGATGCTGGCCGCCTGGGGATCCTCGTCGACGTGGCTCACGAACGACCGGTCGATCTTCAGCACGCTGACCGGCATCTCCCGAAGCCGAGACAGCGATGAGTACCCGGTGCCGAAGTCGTCGATCGCGATGCGCAGGCCGCCGCGGTGCAGCTCCCACAGGATCTCCTGCGCGCGGTCGGGGTCGATCATGGCCGAGGTCTCGGTGATCTCGACGAGCACGCGGTCGGGCGCGATCCCCCCTTCGCGGATCCTCGCCAGGATCCGAGATGCGAGATCCGGCTGCCAGAACTGCCGAGGCGACAGGTTGAACCCGATCTCCAGGTCGATGTCGAGCTCGCGCCAGGCGTTCGCCTGGAACACGAGCTCCCGCACGACCCAATCGCCGATCAGCTCGATCAGCCCGAGCTCTTCGGCGAGGGGGATGAACTCGCCGGGCGCGATCATCGTGCCGTCGGGCTCGATCCACCGGATCAGCGCTTCGACGCCCAGCATGCGCCCGGTCTCGAGCTCCAGGACCGGTTGGTAGAACAGCGTCCAACGCTGACTCTCGACCGCCTTCCGGAGCCGCGTGACGAACTGCAGTTTCGACGAGGAGTCGAGCGCGCCGCGCGACGACACGACGAACCCGCCCGGTCCGGCCTTCTTGCTGTCGTACATCGCCGTCTCGGCGTTCCGCTGGAGGTCGCCGGCATCCTGCGCGTCCTGCGGGAACAGGCTGACCCCGACGCTCGCAGACAGGTAGAGCTCGGTTCCGGCGATGAAGAATGGTGGGGCGAGCACCTCGTGCACGCGCTGAACGGCGGACTCCGCGCGGACGACCGCCGCGTCCATGTCGCCCGTGTTCTCGTGCTCCAGGTCGGCGAGCAGCAGGAGGAACTGGTCCCCTCCGCGCCGTGCCACGAGGTCCGTCTCGCGCGTGGCCTCGCGCAGCCGCTCGGCGACCGAACGAAGGAGCCGATCTCCGTCCGAATGCCCGAGGCTGTCGTTGGCGAGCCGGAAGTCGTCCAGGTCGACACACACAACGGCGACCGATCCGTCGTGGCGGCGCGCGCGAGCCACGGAGAGCTCCAACAGCTCCTCGAACATCGCGCGGCTCGGCAGTCCGGTGAGCTCGTCGTGATACGCGTGGAACGCCACCTGCTCCTCGCCGCGCTTGCGCTCGGTGACGTCCATCATCACGCCGTGGGAGAAGCGGGACTGGCCCTGTTCGTCGCGCACCATCGTCGCTTCGTCGTGCACCCATACGACCCGCCCGTTCTTCGCGAACATCCGGTACTCCAAACGGAAGGGCTCACCAGTGACGTTGTGGCGCGCGTTCTCCGACAACGCGCGAGTGCGGTCGTCGGGGTGCATGACCCGCTCCCACATGTTCGGGTCGGCGAGCCACTCCTGCGGCGGATACCCGAGCAGCGTTTCGATCTGCGGACTCATGTACAGCGTGGACGCCGATTCGTCGGCGGCGTCGATGTACGTGATCGCCGGGCCGACTTCAACCATCGAACGGAACTGCTCCTCGCTGAACCGACGAACCTCCGCTGCAAGCTCGCCGGCCGCGGCCGAGCCCATCGCTGCGGCCGTCGCCCCGAGAGCGTCGACCTGTGGCACCGACCACACTCGCGGCCTCCGACAATCATCGAGCCCGACGAAACCCCACCATTCGCCGCGTGACAGCACCGGCACGATGAGGGTGGAGACGACGCCCTCTTCGGCGAGCACCCGTCGCTCGCTCTCCGGCAGGAGCGACACGGCACCCTGAACGATCCCCCCTTCCCCGAGGACCTCGAGCCACCGGGCGAATCCCGGCGCATACGGGTGAAGGTGGTTGCCCGGGCTCTCGAAGATCCTCCGGACCCCGGGCGCGTCCCACTCCGCGCACAGGTCCATCCACAGGCGCCCGGTGGGGTCGCGGAGGTTCTGATACAGGTACGCGCGGTCTGCGTCCGCGGCGGCGCCGAGGCGCTCCAGCACCTCGTCTATGCGGTCCGCCCAGCTCTCACCACTGGCCAGCTGCTCCGTGGCAAAGGCGGCTGCGGCCGCGACGTCGTCAGCCCGTCCGGCCATCCTCACTGGCTATCGGCGGGGCCCGCTGTGGGCTGAAGGAGCCCGGCTCCCCAGGCTCTCCGAGCAGGCGCCGAGAGGATCGTGGGCGCCCTGTTACCCTGTGCCGGCGATGGCCGACTACAAGGAAGTCCTGCACGAACGGCTCTTCGTTCGGGTTCCCGGCAGCGACAAGCTGAGGCGGACCGCCCAGAACCGGCTCAAGCACCTCCTCGCCAACGGATGGCGCGAGACCGAGCGACGGCGGGAGCCCGACCACGTCATGGTCCGCTTCGAGCGGACGGGACACGCGCCGATGAAGGCGCGCCTTCCGAAGAAGGGACCTGAGGTGCGGATCGAGCGTCGGCCGCGACGGGACTCGAACCAGGGCGGCGGGGGACGCGGACGCGGTCGCCGCTAGGCGGCGCGTGACGGTCGGTGCCCGCCGCGCAACGCCGAACATCTTCCGGCAAAACGCTGGTCTCACCGGATATCCTCCGGGTATCATGGGGTGTTCCCGACGAACGTCCGTTCGGCGCCCCGCCGACTCACGCTCGTCGCCGCCTTCGAAGGGGGTGCGCAACCGTGAGCGTCGAGTTCCACCCGCAACCGTCGAACGTGCGACCGGGTCACCGGGACCCGCACGCCCACGCGGCCGACCAGCCCTTCCGCTACCCCCTGCAGCGCGAGTACGCCGAACCCGACTGGACGCGGCTGCCGGCGTACCGCGACGTCACGAAGGAGCAATGGGAATCCGCGCAGTGGCAACGTGCCCATACGGTGAAGAACCTCAAGGAGTTCAAGGCCGCCCTCGGCGGCTTCCTGACCGACGACCTTCTCGCCGACATCGAGCGAGACCAGCAGGAGCGCGCGACGATGTCGATGCTGCTCCCGCCCCAGATGATCAACACGATGGAGGAACACGACCTGCGAGGGGACCGGGTCCGCCGGTACATGGCGCCGGCCTTCAGCGAGCGGCACCTCGAATGGCCCTCTCATCCGATGGCCGGCCGTGATTCCCTCCACGAGGCGGAGATGTGGGCCGTCGAAGGGCTCACGCACCGGTATCCGACGAAGGTCCTCGCCGAGCTGATCCCGACGTGCCCGCAGTACTGCGGTCATTGCACGCGGATGGACCTGGTCGGCAACGACACGGTTCAGGTCCTGAAGTACAAGTTCGAGATCAAGCAGGGCGAGCGCTGGGAGCAGATGCTCGACTACCTGCGCCGGACGCCTTCGGTGCGCGACGTGGTCGTGAGCGGCGGCGACATGGCCAACGTTCCGATCAAGCGGCTGGAGGACTTCGTGATGAAGCTCCTCGACATCGAGAGCATCCGCGACATCCGGCTCGCCACGAAGGGGCTCATGGGGCTGCCCCAGCACTTCCTTCAGGACGAGGTGCGGGCGGGCTTCGCGGCGATGGGGCGGCGAGCCGCGGATCGCGGCGTCGACATCGCGGTCCACACGCACGTGAACTGCGCCCAGCAGGTGACGCCGCTCGTGGGCGACGCGGCCGCGATGGTCCTGGAGTCGGGCTTCCGGGACGTGCGCAACCAGGGGGTCCTGCTACGAGGCGTGAACACCGCGCCGAACGACCTGCTGGAGCTCTGCTTCATGCTCCTCGATCACGCGAAGATCATGCCTTACTACTTCTACATGTGCGACATGATCCCCAACGCCGAGCACTGGAGGACGTCGGTCGCCGAGGGGCAGGATCTGCAGTACGGGCTGCTCGGCTATCTGCCCGGTTTCGCCACGCCTCGGGTCGTGTGCGATGTGCCGCTCGTCGGGAAGCGGTGGGTCCACATGCTGACCGAGTACGACCGCGTGAAGGGGATCTCGTACTGGACGAAGAACTACCGGACCGGCATCGAAGCCGAGGATCCCGAAGCACTCACCCGCCGCCACGCGTACTACGACCCGATCTACACACTTCCGGAAGACGGCCAGCGGTGGTGGCGTGAGCAGGTTGCGGGGCGCGACAACGAGTTGAGCGGGGTCTGACTCCGCCCGCCACCCGACCGCTATCGATCCAGCCAGCCGCCGTCGCGGCCGGCGCGCGCGGCGACGATGCCGGCCGCGATCGACAGGGCGATCTCGGGCGCGGTGCGTGCGCCGAGGTCGATCCCGACGGGCGATCGCACCCGGGCCAGGTCGTCGTCGGTGAAGCCCATCGACCTCAAGGTATCGACGTGCGGCCCCACGTGCCGGCGGCTGCCCATGACGCCGATGAACGAGGCCGGTGACCGGAGCAAGGCGGCGATCGACGTCGCCACGTCGGGCGCGTCGTGGTCGGTATGGACCGCGGCCGTTGAAGCGTCGATCGGCAGCTCATCCACCGACGCGTGAACGGCGTCGGCGGTCGCGTCGTGCGCCGGACTCACGCGCCCCTGCCGTGACTCGACCAGAGCGGTTCGGTATCCGAGGCGGCGGCCGAGGCGCATCAGCTCCAGGGCCACGGGGGTCGCGGCGACGACCAGCAGGAGGGGCCGCTCGGGATGCGGATCGATGAAGACCTCGAGGTCGCCGAGGTCGTGATGGAACACCGCGGTCGAGGGCTCCGCCTCCCCCGCGAGAGCGGCGGCGCCGGCGTCGGTGGCTGCCGAGTCGAACTCGGCGCACCCCAGCGTGCCCTCGAGCGGCCCGCTCGGCCCGACCACGATCTTCGCCCCGAGCGGACAGGGCGGCTCACCGATCCGCCGGACGGCGGTGATCGTCACGGTGCCGGGCGGCGACGAGTCGGTCCGCCGATCCGCGGCGGCCGGCGTGGATGGTTCCCGGGTGGCCCCGGCCGGGGCGAGCCGGCCGCGCACCCCGCTCTCGTGCCCGGTGGGATGCGGGCCGGTCGCGCCCGCGAGCAGCTCCAGAGCGTGGGGCACCACCGGCAGGATCGCCTCGAGGCTTTCGCTCACCCCCGATGGACTCCCCGGCAGGTTCACGATCAGGGCACCGTCCAGGCTGCCGGCGACGGCGCGAGACAATGCCGCCATCGGGGTGTGTCCCAGGCCCGCGGCCCGCATCAGCTCCGACAGGCCGGGAGCCTCCCGATCGATCACGGCGCGCGTGGCCTCGGGCGTCACGTCGCGCGGCCCAAAGCCGGTCCCTCCGGTCGTGACGATCAATCCGCCCTCCGAAGTCAGCCCACGCAGGACGGCCTCGATCTCCGCTCGGTCGTCGGGGACGACGATCCGAGCGCGAACCGAGAAGCCGGCGCCCTCCAGCATCGTCGCGGCAAGATCTCCCGACGCATCCTGCCGGGTGCCGCGAGACACCCCGTCGGAGACCGTCACCACCGCCGCGGACCGGGCGCCCATGGACCTATCCTGCCAGACCCAGTCGATCGCGAGACCCCGACCCGCGATCCGCCCCACCGTCGCGAACGCCCGGGTCCGGTACCGTGGCGCCGTCGACGCGAAGGGGGACGACCGATGACGGACTGGATCGACCGGCTGGCCGACGGCATGGGCGTCCAGGCTGTCAGCGCCGCGGAAGCAGACCGCTTGTTGCGGGCCTCACGCGAGGTCGCTCACCGGGTGGAGCGCCGGATCACGCCCCTGGCGACGTTCGTGCTCGGCCTCGCGGTGGCGACTCGGACGTCGCAGGGCGCCTCCCGGGAAACGGCGTTCGACGAGGCCCTCGACTCGCTGCTGCGCAGGCTGCCCGAGGCGCCGCCGAGCACCGACGACGCACAGATGGACCCGGACTCGCCCCCGAACGCGGGCCGAGAGTAGTCTGAAGCCATGAACACCCCTTCCTCATCGTCAGCCCCCACCGAGGGACCGCTCCTGGACACGTTCGGTCGCGTCGCCGACGACCTGCGGATCTCGGTCACCGATCGCTGCAACTTCCGCTGCACCTATTGCATGCCGGCCGAAGGCGTCGCGTGGCTTCCGAAGAGCGAGATCCTGACCTTCGAAGAGCTCACGCGGTTGCTCGCGATCTTCGTGGGGCTCGGCGTGCGATCGCTGAAGGTCACGGGCGGTGAGCCGACCGTGCGTGCGGACCTGCCGCGGCTGGTCCGGATGTTCCGCGAGGTCGGCCCGGGTCTCGACATCTCGATCACGACGAACGGCGTGCTTCTGGACTCTCTGGCGAAGCCGCTCGCCGAAGCCGGCGTGGACCGCGCGACCGTGAGCTGCGACTCGCTGCTTCGTCACCGCTTCGCCGAGATGACGCGGAGGGACGCGCTCGACAGGGTCCTCGCCGGCCTGCGCGCCGCCGAGGTGGCGGGCCTGGTGCCGATCAAGATCAATTGCGTCGTGATCGGCGGCACCAACGACGACGAGGTGGTCGACTTCGCGAGGTGGGCGCGCGAGACCGGGTATGAGGTCCGGTTCATCGAGTACATGCCCCTCGACGCTCAGCACGCCTGGGAGCGGGCGAAGGTCGTGCCGTCCGCCCGGATCCTCGAGGCGATCGACGCTGTGTTCCCGCTCGTGCCGACCGGGAACGGCGCCGAGCCCGCAACCCTCTACCGGTTCGCCGACGGCGTCCCCGGGGCCATCGGCGTGATCGCGAGCGTCACCGAGCCGTTCTGCGACACGTGCAACCGACTGCGGGTGACGGCGGAGGGTGAGTTCCGGTCGTGCCTGTTCGCACTGGAGGAGACAGACCTGCGCGGGCCCATGCGAGCCGGTGCGGACGACGACGAGCTCGCGACGCTGATCCGCGGCGCCGTCTGGCGCAAGTGGTCGGGGCACAGGATCGATCACGCTGACTTCGTCCAGCCCGCCCGAAGCATGTCGATGATCGGCGGCTGAGCCGGCCGTTGGCCTTCTAGGTACGGGGCGCCGTTTTCTCGATCCGGACGGGCCGGATCGGGTCGCCCAGATCGAACCCGAGGATCTGCGCGTAGAACGACACCTCCGCCTCGAGGGTCCGCTCGATCGTCGTGGACCGTCGGAAGCCGTGCTGTTCTCCCTCGAACAGGATGTAGGCGTACGGCAGCCCGTTGAGACGCAGCGCCTCGACCATGGTCTCGGACTGAGACCGCGGCACGACCTCGTCCTCGTCTCCTTGAAACAGGATCATCGGACACGAGATCCGGTCGACGAAGTGGATCGGAGACCGGGCGCGATAGACGTCGACGTCCTCGGGATAGGGGCCGACGAGCGTGTGCTCGTACTGGCGCTCGAACTTATGGGTCTGGCCGGTGGCGAACGATTCCAGATCCGAGACCCCGTAATAGCTCGCTCCTGCGGCGAACACGTCATGGAAGGTCAGCGCGCAAAGCGTCGTGTAGCCGCCGGCGCTTCCTCCGCGGATCACGAGACGCGCCCCGTCGACCTCGCCGCGCGCCGCCAGGAAGCGCGCTGCGTTGATGCAGTCCATCGTGTCGACCACGCCCCAGTTGCCGTTGAGGCGGCGGCGATACGCCCGCCCGTATCCCGTGCTGCCTCCGTAGTTCACGTCGACGACGGCGAAACCTCGGCTCGTGAAGAACTGCTTGTGAAGATCGAGCTCGGCGGACGCCTCGGATGTCGGGCCGCCGTGGCTCATCACGACGAGTGGTGGGCGCTCATCTTCGGGCCCCGTGAAGCGCTCGTTGGCCGGAGGGTAGAAGTGAGCGTAGGCGCTGAGTCCGCCCTCCGTGGGGAACTCGATCGCGCGTGGCACCGACAGGAAGCCGGGGTCCGGCTCCCCGTCGTCGGTCCTGCGCAGGACCTCGACCGCCCGCGACGTGAAGTCGATCAGGACGATCTGGGGCGCGATCGTCGGGCCCCCACCCACGAACAGGATCTGCGATCCGTGAGTGGCAAGGAAGGGGTAGTCGATCGCCGTATACGGCAGGTCCAGGTCGAGCAGCTCTGTGGTCTCGGGGTCGAGCATCGCCACGTGTTGCACCCCGCCGCTGCCGTAGATGCACGCGATGTGCCCGTCGTCGAGGAATGCGTACGATGCGCCGCCGAACACCCATTGCGGCCAGCCGAACTCGGCCTCCTTCGGACACAGCGCCTCGGATGCTCCGTCGCGCTCGCGATAGAGGTTCCACCACCCCGTGCGGTCGCTGACGAAATGCAGCTCCCCTGCCGGACTCCACTCGGGTTGGAAGATCGACTCCTCGTCCAACGCGCCTGCGACGAGCCGCTCGCCCGAGACGGATCCGTCGGCCGCAAGGTCGGCGACCCAGAGCTCACAACCGTCCCATGGCATCCACGGCAGATCCCAGGTCAACCACGTAAGACGGCTTCCGTCGGGCGAGATCCGCGGGGTGGAGTAGAAATCACGCCCGCTCGCGACGATGCGGGAGGTCCCGGTCCCGTCCGAAGGGATCGCCACGAGCTCGTTGACGACGTCGCCTCCGTCATGGCGCTCACGCACGCACAGCACGAGGGAGCCGTCCGCGGTCACCCGGCCATCGGCGTACCGGTGCCGTCCGGCGGTCTCGGGCGTGATCGGAACGGGGTCTCCGGAGGCGACCTGCCGGTAGAGCCGTTGGTCATCGAAGTTCGCGAAGAACAGCACCTTTCCGTGCGCCCAGAAGCTGCCGCCGCCGTACTCGTGGACCTTCGTTCGAGCGCTGAAGCCCGGCGGCGTCACGTCCGTCGCGGAGGACCACGGATCGCCCATGACGACGACGCAGCGGCCGTCCTCAGCCGGGCGCATCTCGAGCCAGTGGGGAACGCCGTCGACGAACGCTGTCTGCGTGAGCCAGACGCCGCCGGTCGCAACCACACTCCCGCTGATGGGGGAGGACCAGGATCCGTAGGGAGCGACGAGAGGCTGGCTCACCCGGGCCGCCTGCCGACGACGACGCGCGTGACCTTGAGAGGACCGCCCTTCGTGCTCCTGACCTCGCGGAGCCCGCCGTGCCGATACACCGGCATCACGATCCGGGCGTGGTCCGGATCGACCTCCATCAACAACCATCCGCCCGGACGCAGCCACGTAGACGACCCCCGGACCGCCCGCCGAACCAACCCCAGACCGTCGTCGCTCTGGTCGGTGAGCGTGTGTACGGGCTCCCACGCCTTGATCTCGTCGGGCAGGTCGTCGATCTCGCCGCGGGGGACGTAGGGGGGGTGCACGGTGATCACGTCTACGGCACCGGCAAGCTTCTTCGGGAGCCCCGCGAACAGATCGCCGGTCGCGAACCGGACGCTCAGCCCCAGGCGCTTCGCGTTCCTTCTGGCGAGCCTGACGGCATCAGCGGACACGTCGGTGCCGTACACCGACGCCTTCGGGAGGGCGTCGGCGACCGCGAGCGCGATCGTGCCGATCCCCGTCGCCAGGTCGACGTGGACGGGCCGTCTCCGGCCCCGCAGCCGTCTCATCGCCTGTGTGGCCAGGAACTCCGATGAGTCGCGCGGCACGAAGACGCCGGGCTTGACCACCAGCTCCAGACCCAGGAACTCCGTGTACCCCTTGATGAGCGGGATCGGCTCCCCTTCGGTGCGTCGCTCGACCAATTCCTCGAACCGACGCTTCGCGTTCCCGGAGATCTCCTGACGCGGCTTGGGCTCCCGGCCGAGGACGTGGGCGAGGAGATCCTCCGCCTCGATGCGCTCGCGCCCCCTCTGCCAGTGGTCGATGGCCGGTGACGCCTTCATCGCCTTCGCAGCGCGAGCGATGAGCTTCTCCGCGTTCATGGCGACGCATGCTACCCCGCCGGCGCGTTCCGCCCTGCCGCTCGCTAAACTCGGGCCATGGCCCGAGGACCGTCGTCGGACGCGAAGCCGACGCCCACGAGGTCGAGGAAACCGCGCTCGCGTCGTCCGACCGGGGAACCGGAGGTGCGTCTCACCGGCGACCGGCTCGTCGTTCGAGTGCCGGAGAACGGCGAACGCAAGTCCTCGGGCGGCCTGCTGATCCCCGCGACGGCCATGCCGGCCCCGAAGCGGCTGCAGTGGGGCGACGTCACCCTCGTCGGGCCGGACGTCCGCGTCGCGAAGCGGGGCGATCAGGTGCTGTTCCTCCCCTCGTCGGGCCTGGAGGTGGAGCTCCAAGGTGAGGACCTGGTGCTGCTGAGGGAGCGTGACGTGCAGGCCGTCTCGCCGGCGCCCGCATCTAGATCCGATCGCGTTCCCGGCCAGTACCTCTGACCGACGCCTCGCGCCCTCGGCGCTCCCGATCAGCCGGGAATGAAGCTCAGTCGGACCGATCGTCGATCGTTCTGCCGGTTGGGATCGACCACGACCACCCGCTGCCACACGCCGAGCGCGAGGTCGCCGTCCACGACCGGAACGACGAGCGAGGGCGACACGAACACGGGAAGGAGGTGGTCTCCCCCGTGTCCGACCGGTCCGTGGCGGTGGTGATAGAGGTCCGTGCGAGGAAGCAGGCGTTCGAACAGGTCGACCAGGTCCTGCTCGGATCCCGATCCCGTCTCCATCAGCGCCAGGCCGGCCGTCGCGTGCGGCACGAAGACGTGGAGCAGCCCGTCGGCACCGGCGCTGTTCGCGAAGGCGCGGACGTCGTCGGTGATGTCGACGGTGCGACGGTCGTGCGTGTCGATCTGGAGCTGGGTCGTCTGCATCAGTCCGTCGCCACGCCGTCGTCGTCGGGCCGGACCGGGAGGGGCTCCTGCGCCTCGGATCCGGACTCCGCCTCGGGAAGCTGCTCGGTGTGCTCGGCTTCGAGGAAGGAGGCGAAGCCGAGGCGCCATGTGTGCGTGGGCCACATGTATGCGGCGGTGCCCTCCGTAACCCGGTAGGCGGCCGTGTAGAGGGTGCCGAACCCGCTCGCATACGCGGTGCTGAACAGGGGTGCCCGGAGGAACGATCCGACGAAACCGTCGGCGTCGAGATCGGGGTCATCCAGCGACTCCAGGATGGCGCGCTCGCGCTCGATCGTGCGCGAGGCCCTCGCCTGCTCGGGCCACTCCACGACCCCCTGATGGTTCGTGGCCACGGGGAACTCCCGGAAGATGGGCTCGCGGTCCGGCGCAAGGTACGCGGTCAGAACGCCCCCGCGACGATCGACGAGCGTGAGGTTGTGGCTGAGCGAGTACGGGAGGCGAGCGAGCGTCTCGCGCGCGCCCGCAACGTCGTCGCAGGTCTCCAGGAGATATCGCACCACGATCGGGATTCCGAAGCCGTCGCCGAGAACGCGCCGGCCGCCGAACGTCAACGATACGCCGAGCCCGGCGTCATTCATGCCGTCGAGCAGCCCCCACAGGCAGTCGCTCATGCCGATCACGCGGCGCTCAAGCAACCGCGTCGACCAGATCACTCCCTCGAACCGCGACGGCGAGTAGTCGTAGTTGCGCACGAGCAGCGGTCCGGCCTCCCTCCGCCACGCTCCCTGGGAACACGCCGCCAGGTAGGGCGGGGGCCGGTAGAGCGAGAGCATCCGGGCGGCCAGGTCCCCGCCGCCGGCCAGGTCGACCACCCGTTCGTAGGCGGGCACGATCTCGGGCATGTGGGCTCGCAGCATCCGAACGCTGGTGGCGTAGGAGGGGCGCGCGCCCTCACCCTCCCGAAGGAACCAGGCCCGGTAGTGGGGCCAGCGCTCGCGGAAGACGGCCTGCCACCTCGGGCCGATCTCGAGCTCCTCGAGGGAGCGGAAGGTGACCGGCACCGTCCGCATCAGAGCATCTTGAAGCCGAAGGGTTCCGGTCGAACCTGCGTTGCGGCCGGCCCTGGGGCAACGCTCGTGAACTCCGACTTGATCCCCGCGATCCAGGCTCGGGCGCGGTCGAGCAACTCGTGCTCCTGATCCATGAACCGGCCCCGGGTCACGAGGATGCCGAGGTCGGCGCCCGGGTAACGGTACTGCCCGGCGCCCGCGATCCGCAGGTAGAAGGCCTCGCTCTCGTCGCGCACGGTGTGCCAGTCGGTGTCCCGTCGGGTGTAGTCGATCCGCGCGTCCTCGCCGACGCGCCAGATCCCCGACGCGGGGGCATCGGTGATGAGCTCGACCGCCTCCTCGGTCTGCTTGAGGATGAACTGCGTCCACTCGTCGACGTTGCCGGCCTGCGCCCATCGATCGTTCAGCTCGTCCACGTCGATCTCGTAGTCGACGTCCATGAACTCCAGCAGGTGGAACAGGAACAACGGCATGTCCCCGTAGGCGACCGCGGTGACGTTCGTGATGCTGCTCGCGCCCGTTACGCGCGGATTGAGCTCCCCCAGATACATCTCTCCGCTCTTCGCGTCGGCCAGGAAGTCCAGCTCGAAGTAGCCGAGGTAGCCCTCGCGTCGAAGACGCTCGCCCATGGCAACCGTTCGCGCTCGGGCGAAGGTGCGCTGCTTCTCGGTGAAGACGTCGGGGGACACATCGTTGCCGCACCATCCTCCGTCGTAGGGCGTCAGCTCGGGAAACCCGGTCAACTCGGCCATCAGCGGACCCACCAGCGTCCCGTACCGCGTGATCACGCCCTCGATCGCACACTCGCGAGGCTCGATCCGCCTCATCACCTTCAACTCTTGGCCGACGATCTCGGTCTCGTGCTCCTTCCAGTCGCCCTCGTCGGCGACGAAGAACGTCGTCTGGCCCGAATCGCCGTACGGCGTCTGGATCACGAGGTCGACGCCGAGGCCCGCGCCCTCGGCGAGCGCACACGCCTCGCGGTATGAGTTCGCCCGTCCGATCGTGTTCGGAACGCTCGGCACGCCGGCCTCGTTCCCGAGCTCCGTCGTGACGATCTTCGAGTCCATCCGATGACGCAGCGCCGCGGAGGGGAACGCGACACGGAGGCCGAGCTCCTTCGCCAGCTGCTCGGTCTCCTCGTCGAACATGAGGAACGCGACCTTGCCGCCGGGTCCGCGCGCCGCCACGTAGTCGGCGACCTCCTTGTGGCCGAGGAGGTAGTTGCAGATCTCCTCGATCGATCCGAAGGCCCGCGGCGCCTGCTCCTTCGGAACGAAGACGTTCGGATGCCAGCCGTCGAACGAGTCGAAGTAGTTCACGAACCGGAAGTTGCGGACCCAGCGGTCGATCCCCAGCAGGTTGAACGCGGTGGCGCTCACGAAGTAGACCGGGACCTCGTTCGTGCGAAAGAACTGACGGATCTCGGGCATGCCTCGGAGCGGCTTCGTGTGCACGACCAGGGCGGGACCGGACTGTTGAGTCGTCCTTGGGTCCGCCTCCGCGGTGCTCCCGCGGGTGGTGTCGTGAACGGTCTGGATCCCACGGACCGCGAGCTTCGCGGCCGCGATCAGGACGACGAGGGCGAGCAGCCACCAGATCACGGACGGAAGGTACACCCCGCGTCGAAGCGGCTGGCCTCGCATGGTGCATTGACGAAGAGGTGTAATTGTGTAATTATCATTGCATGACCGAGAAAGGAACTACCTCACCCGATGAGCTTCGGGGCTGGTTCGCGGGGCGGCTGCCCGGCGACTGGTTCACCGAGGCGCCCGATGTTCAGACCGACCGCGACGAGATCCTCGTGGTCGGAACGCTGTCCGAGCCGGAGCTCCCGACCGACGCCTCCCCGGAGACTCGCGCGGCCGCCCTCGAGTCTCGGATCGCCGGATTCCGCGAGGACACCCGAGGCCAGCGGATGCGGATCGCCGACGAGGCGCAACACCGCTTCGGCCGCAGGGTTTCGTGGGGGGCAGCCTGCGGGGATCGCCGGGTCCTGTTCACGACGGTTGCGTTGCCGGCCATGACGCGGCTTCGGATGCCCGAGCGCCGCGTGCTCGACACGCTCGTGGACGCGGGCGTCGCTCGCAGTCGCAGCCACGCGCTGGCCTGGTGCGTCCGGTTGGTGGCAGAGCGTCAGGACGACTGGTTGAAGGACCTGCGCACCGCCTTGCAGGAGGTCGAACAGGTTCGAGCCGAGGGTCCGCGCGACTGATCCGGTCCCTCGGCTCCCACATCGGCCGATCCGACCCTGAGCGAGGGTCGCTATCCTCAAGTCCTTGACCCGCAGTGCCGACCCAGCATCCATGGACACGGGGGGAACCGGGCTTCGCCGCCGGCTCGCCACGTTCGCTTTGGGGGCCGTCCTCGGAATGGCGCTGATCCCGGTCGGCGCGCTCCGGGCCGTCGCGGCCACGACCGACGGCGAGAACGGATCGGGTCCCCCGCCTCTCGGCGGGCTACCCATGAAGACCGTCGCCAGGGAGACCACGATCAGGTGGAACGACCTCACGTCGGCCGACGCATGGGCGAAGGCCGCGATCGACTACGTCGCCGGGACGAACGACTGGATGCGGGACTACCGGCCCGACGCCGACGGCACCTACCGGTTCAGGCCCGCGCGGCTCGAGACACGGAAGTTCTTCGCCCGAGCCGTCGTCGAGGCGTTCGCGCCGGATGAGGCCGTGGACCCATCGATCACCTTCGGCGATCTCGATCCGTCGTCTCGCTTCTACCCGTTCGCGAACGTCGCGGTGAAGCTGGGGTGGATGGGCATCGATCGCAACGGCGACTTCGGAGGGACAGAGCCGGTGTCCATGGTGTACGTCCATCGGGTGCTGGTTCGCGCTCTCGGCCTGACGGACACGGCGGCTTCGATCGACGCGATGCACATGGCCGACGGCACCCCGTTCCGCACTCCGAAGAACCTCGGTTCCACGATGCTCGGGATGCGACTGGGTCTTCGGTACAACAACACGAACGAGGCCATGGACGTCCTGCCGCGGACGAAACTGCCTCGGGCCCAGGTCGCCTACTCCCTCTACCGGGCGACGACCCTTGACAGCTGGGATGTCTCCTACCTGCAGGCACAGTACGCGGACATGACGCTGCCGAACATGGGGCCCGGGCGGGAGGCGATCGTCGAATGGGGCCTCAGATACGTGGGCTACCCGTATGTGTGGGGAGGCGAATGGGGGTTCAAGTCTCCGGAGCCCGGCGCGCTGGGGGGCCAACCGATCCCCGGGTTCGACTGCTCCGGCCTCACCTGGTGGCTGTTGCGAGCCAACGACGGCGGAGCCTGGAACGTGGCTCCCCCGCGTCCGTACAGGGGATGGAGCCTCCCCCAGCGAGCCTCGTACGACATGGCCACCGTCGGGAATCTCTCGTACGCGGATCTGAAACCCGACGACATCATGTTCTACGACGGGGACGGGGACCATACGGTCGATCACGTCGACACCTATGTGGGAAACGGCTGGGCGATCGATTCCTCGAGCAGCGTGGGCGGCGTCACCGTGATGTGGGTCGGGGACGGTTGGTACCGCGACCACTTCGTGCACGGTCGCCACGTGGTCTGATCACGACGAGGCCGGAGCGTCCGCCGGCAGCTCCTCGATCGCGGCGAGAAGCACCGATCGTTCGGCCTCGGTGAGCGGCCGCGAGCCGTGCCCGCCGGGGTCGCGCGGAACGATCACGGAGCCGGCCCGTGCCGCGAGGGTCCCGTCGCGCTTGCGGATCTCTTCGCGCGTTCGCACGCTGGAGCGCCCCACCGACGCAACCGAGCAACGCACGATCGCCTCGCGATCGATCTGGGTCAGCTCGCTGCGGAAGTCGATCTCGACGTGCGCGAGGACGAAGTCCCACGCGACGCGGTCGCCGAACAGGTCCTCGACCATCCGGTCCCGGCATTCCTCCAGGTAGTTCAGGTACACGGCGTTGTTCACGTGGCCATAGGCGTCGAGGTCACGCCACCGGATCTGCACGCGAACCTCGTGGATCACCTCGAACCTCGACGGCGCCGAGCCGCGCGTGAGTTCCTCCCGACATCGGTGTCGACCATGGTCTGGATTGTCCCATCGGGAGAAGCCCGAACGTGCGGAAGGCCCGGACCGGGGGGTCCGGACCTTCCGCTCGGAGAGAGGGGCTCCACGTGTTCTTCGATCTGCGGCGATGCGGGGTTCGCGTGGAGGGCGATGAAGTTGTTGCGGTTCTGTGAACGCCGGGGACCCTCCGGCGGCCTAGATCTCCCGGCTCCTGTTCTCCTGGAGTCGCTCGTCGATCACGACATCCGCTACGTGCCTCGCTCGCCGTGATCCCGTGATCGCGGCCAGGAACTGCTCACGCGATAGCGTGGACAGCCGGACGTCGGTGAGGGCGTTGACGCTGGCCGTTCGAGGGATGTCGCGGAGCAGGGCGATCTCACCGAAGAAGGCCCCGGGCCCGCGATCGGCGATGCGCCGACCGTCGATCTCGATCCCCACGCTGCCATCCTCGATGACGTAGAAGCGGTCACCCTCGTCGCCCTGCCGGATGATCACGTCCCCCTCCTTGGCCTCGAGCGGGACGAGGTCTCGTGAGAGGCGCTCGATGATCTGTGGGGCCAAGGGTCTGAACAGGGGGATCGCGCGGAGCAGCTCCAGCGCCCGCCCGGGGCCGGCGATCATGTCCATGCGCCGAAGCGCCGGGAGCGCCAGCAGGGCGATCGCCGGGAGCAGCAGCCCCGCCACCACGAGCGATCCACGCGGCCCGAACAACGACACGATGCCCGGAGCCGAGATCGAACCGATCGCCAGGCCGAGCATCATGATCGCCTCCTGAAGCCCGAACACGCGCGCCAGCACGTCGTCGCGGACGCACCGCTGCAGCAGGGTCCTGCCCGCGACGTCCGAGAAGGCCTTCGCCGCTCCGGACCCGACGAGCAGGAGCATGGCGATAGCCGCAGACGGGGAGATGGCGATCGCCGCGATCGGGATCCCCGTCCCGAGGACTCCCCACAGGACCGACGGCGCCAGGCGTCGGCGTCCGACCAGCATCGCCGTACCGGCTCCCCCGACCAACGCTCCAGCGCCTGCCGCCGCGGACAGCGCCCCGGGTCCGGACGGTCCCATCGAGAAGACACGGAACGCCAGGACCACGGCCAGCACGTCGAACATCCCGACCACCACGTTCGTCGCGCCGATCAGCAACGTGAGCATGGAGGCGCCGGGCTCTTCCCGCATCGCGCGCAAGCCCCGAAAGGCGCCGGCGACGATCCCCTCGCGTTCGGGATCCGGAGCGAAGACGTCGTGACGAGGCAGATGGATCGTCCCGGCCCCCGAGATCACGAGCAGGCCGGCCGCCGCGGCGTAGACGACCCAGGGCTGGGAAACGGCCAGCAACACTCCGGCCGCGACGGGTCCGAGGAAGACCGACAGTCCCTCGAGCGTGCCGGAGACCGAGTTCGCCGCGACCAGCTCCCGCGGCGTGTCGGCGAGCTCGGGCAAGATCGAATGATGGACGGGCCGCGTCAAGGTCACGCTCGCCGCGGCGACGGCCGCGCACCCGTAGGTGACCGCGATCGGCGCGTTCAGCGCTAGGGCCGCGGCGGTGGCGCCCATCCACAGGGCCTGGAGCAGATAGCCGACCCCCAGCGCTCGATCACGAGGCATCCGGTCGCCGAGCACCGATCCGAGGGGCGCGACGAGGATCGAGGGCGCGAGTTGGATCAGCGCCACGAGACCCGCCTCGGCGGCTCCTCCGCGCTCGTACGCGAAGACGAGCATGGCGATCCACGTCGCCCACTCCGAGGCGTTGAACACCATGAACGCGCCGAGGACGCGGCGGATGGCCCGGTTGCGGGCAACGGCGGCGAACGTTCCGATCGTCTCGCGAAGGGTCGCCACTGCGAGCCTGATTCTGTCGGCTGGTCCGCGACCGGTCAATCGGTGGAACGCGCCGACGGGGCCCCGAAG
>JALYLM010000061.1 GCA_030774235.1 Actinomycetota bacterium | reverse complement strand
TCGCCGCCGGGCTCGACGCAAAGCTCGACGAGGTTGTGCGCGGCTTCGGGACACCGAGCCGCAAGGAACACACACCGATGCAAGCATTACGCATCGCGAACTACAAGGTCACCAAGGGCACCTTCCCCGAGCTCGCCGATGAGGCCAAGGGCATGCTCAGCAGCTTCAAGGCCCAGCCGGGGTTCATCCGCTACGGACTCGCCGACACCGGCCAGGGCACCTGCCTGACGATCAGCCTGTGGGAGACCCACGCCGAGGCCGAGGCGGCTGCACCAGTGGCCGCCACCTGGGTGAGCGAGCACCTCGCGGACAGGGTCGAGCTGCGCTCGAACAAGGTCGGCGACCTCGCCTTCTTCGAGGGCATGCCCACTAGCGTCTGACCGGTCGGTACTTCCGCCCTACGAAGATCGGCGGCGCAATGGCGGGGGCGACCCGGCTCAGGGCGAAAAGGGCTGAAGCCCGGGTAGATCGTCGCCTCCCTGTCCCGGATCCGGCGGGGGTGTGTCGTCGTCGGCGCCGATACCGTCAACCTTCGTCTGAACGACCTGGTGCGCCGCCGCCAGCTCCTCCTCGAGATCCGCAATCACGGAGCGAGCCATCACGATCTCCGTCCGAGCGCTGGCGAGTTCGGCGACGGTACGCTCCAACGCGCTCGCGTGCTCGGCGACCAGACTGTCGTGCTCTGATCGCATCAGCCAGATCACGGCGCTCTCCTCGCTCAGTAACTTCTCGGCCTTCTCGCATGCGAGGCTGGATTTCGCCAGGTTCTCCTGCGTGTCACCCAGCCGTGCTCGGGTCACGGCGAGCAGGTTGATCGCCCACAGGGCGAGCCTGACGAACTCCTCGTTCGTCGTCCCCAGGGTGCTTTCGATGTCGATCAACTCGCGCAGGCGACGCTCGCGTTCAGATTCGCTCACCTCAACCGCCCCCTTTGGCTCCCGTACTCCTTCGTCCTCCTCCTATTGGGCGATCCGATGAGACACCGGAGCCAGACCATCGCACCCGCACGGTAGCGCGCCACGCCCCAACGTGCTGAGACACACGTCGAGGGTCAGTCTTCGGTTCGCGTACCCTGCGGCCGTGACGATCGAATTCACCGAGTGGGCGAGCGAGATCCTCCAACGCACGCACGAGGCGGCCCGCCGCCTGAACCCCGACGCAACGGTCCGACTGGGCCGCAGGGGCGGCCGCGTCGAGTTCGCCCTCACCGACGAGCGTGCTTCGGGGGACCTGCTCGTTCGCGGTGACAGCTTCGAGCTCCTCGTCGAGGACGGCCTGGAGGGGATCGTCGACGTGGTCGAGCCGCACGATCGGCTCATCCTCAGGCCGCCGGGATCGCGCGAACGGAGCGTGCGCGAGACCAACTGAGGTCCATCACCCCCCAGGACGAATCGCTGGGGCGGGCTGGTTTCGTTTGCCTACATCGTTCCGGCTTGGGTGAGTCCGATGACGTTGCCGTCGGGGTCGGCGAACTGCGCGAGCTTCGGACCGCCCGGCACGTCCGAGGGAGGCAGGACCGTCTTTCCGCCGAGGGACTCGGCCGTCTTGAGGGTCGCCTCGAGATCTTCGACCTCGACGTAGATCGTGACCATCGGCTCGCCACCCATCGCCCGCGAGATGCCGCCGCCGATCCCCTCCCCGTCCGGCGCCGACACGATCCCGTAGTTCATCGGGTTGTCGGCGTCGATCTTCCAACCGAACAGGGAGGCGTAGAAGTCCTGGGCCTTCCTGCCGTCTCGGCCGTGGATCTCGAAATGCGTCACAGCGTTTGCCATGCCAGACCTCCCTGACGTCGTCCGCTCGAGTTCAGCATCCGGCCTGAAACCTATCCGCGTCAAACGCGTCGCCTCCACCCCTCGGTTGATGGGACGCTTGGAGCACATGTTGACCAATTCCGATCTCGGCGAGTTGCTGTGGCGTGCTTGCCGCGACGAGACCGACCATCGTCGCCGCGCACTGGAGCGAGCCTCGAGGGCGACGCGATTCTGGACCGAGGAAGCGCAGGAGCTCGTCGACGCCGGCCGTCCCCTCACCGAGCTCCGCGCTGTCGGCCCATGGGTCGCGGAGAGGATCCACGGATGGTTCGACGATCCTCCGTGGTTGCCCGAGCCCGACGAGGCGCGACGCGGATTCCTCACCTATGCCGAGGTCCGGCGGGCGCTCCAAGCCGACCCGCTGTGGGAGTCGAGCCCGTGCGCCGACCTTCAGATGCACACCACGTTCAGCGACGGCAGTCTGTCGCTCGAGGACATGGTCGATGTGGCGAGATCCCTGGGGCGACCGTACGTGGCCGTGACGGACCACTCCCAGTCGCTGAAGATCGCAAACGGCATGACGCCGGACGAGCTGGCCGAACAGGGTCGCGGGATCGACGCGATGAATCGGAGGTTCGAGGATGAAGGGGATCCGTTCCACGTCCTTCGCTCGATCGAGCTCGACGTGTTCTCCGACGGCTCGCTCGACATGGACGAGGCATCGCTCGCGACCCTGGATCTCGTGCTCGGTGCGTTCCATTCCAAGCTCAGATCGACCGAGGACGAGACCGACCGCTACCTCGCCGCGCTCCGGCAACCGCGGTTGCACGTGCTCGCCCACCCGAAGGCGCGGATGTACGGGCGGCGCGTCGGCCTGGTCGCCGACTGGCGCCGCGTGTTCGCCGAGGCGGCGCGGCTCGGAAAGGCACTCGAGCTGGACGCCACCGTGTGGCGGCAAGACCTCAACGTCGAGATGGCCGCGCTCGCCCGTGCGGAAGGGGTGGAATGGTTCTCGATCGGAAGCGACGCCCACTCGGCTCTCGAGCTCGAGTTCCTGCCGTTCGGGATGGCGACCGCCGCCCTCGCCGGGATCCCGCGCGAACGGATCCTCAACTACCGATCGGTCGACTTCATCCGTTCATGGGTCAACGAGCTGGCTGAGCGGACCTGATGGTTGAGATCATGGAACTCGTCGAAGTCGCCGGGGACCGCGAACCGTTCGTACCGTTGCTCTTGGAAGCCGACGAGTCCGAACCCGTTCTTCGGTCCTATCTCCTGGATGGCCGACTCTTCGAGATTCGGCACCAGGGTCGTTCGGTCGGGGTCGTGCTGTTGCTTACCGATGGTGAAGAGATCGAGATCAAGAACATCGCGCTCGCGGAGCAGGAACGGAGGAAGGGGCTCGGTCGCGCGGCCATCGATGCCATCGCACGGCTCGCCCGCGATGGGGACGCGACGTCACTCATCGTCGGTACCGCGGACAGCAGCCTCGGCACGATCGCCTTCTACCGTACCTGTGGCTTCGAATCGGCGGGCGTGCGCCGCGGATTCTTCAACGCATACCCGGAACCGGTCGTCGAGGAGGGCGTCCGCGCACACGACATGGTGATGCTGCGGATGTCGCTCGGTGGGCGCCGGTCCTGAACCACCCTTCGAGCCGCGAACAGCTGGGTTCGTTGTCTTTCGGCCGAGTCTGCGGGAGCATGGCGGGCACGAGAGGAAGGAGGTGGTCCAACTGAGCGAACAGTCTGAGACCCTCGAGGTGACTGGCTGCTGAGCCACCCTCCGCGGCCGGGGCGCCGCCCCGCCCGCATGCCGGGAGACCGGCAGAATCCAACCAGCTCACCGACCCTCGCAGGCTCCGGCTGGTCGGCCGGTGAGGTACCGTCGGGAAACCGACGGGCTTGCGAGGCGACAGGCACCATGGGCGGACCGGCCCCGATCCGGGGCCGGTCCGTTTCCCTCCCGGCGCTGGGAGTAGCCGAGCTGATTCCTGAGGATCGAGACGTTTTCGTCACGCACAAGGGTTCGTGAATGGGGGGCGAGGTGTCGGACTGGAATAGCGGGGTCATCGATGAGTTCCGTGCGAACGAAGGAAGGGTGAAGGCCTTCGCGCGACAGCCTCTCCTATTGCTGACGCACGCCGGCGCCAAGTCTGGAACCAG
>JALYLM010000060.1 GCA_030774235.1 Actinomycetota bacterium | reverse complement strand
CAGGTGTTCCGAACGTTCGTCGGCCGGTCGATCGCGCGGCTGTTCCCACCTCGGGAGGCGGGGTTGTTGATGGGTCTGGCGCTCGGCGATGCGTCCCGGCTGGACCCGGGGGTTGCCCGCGACTTCCAGGCGACCGGGCTCGGGCATCTCCTCGTCGTGAGCGGCGAGAACGTGGCCATGGTGCTGGCGCCGATGATGGCGCTCGCGCTCGCGCTGCGGCTGACCCGGTGGCCGCGGTTCCTGCTCGGGTCCGGCACGGTGGTGTTCTTCGTCGTGCTGACGGGCGCGGAGCCGTCGGTGATGCGCGCGGGGGTGATGGCCACGCTGACGCTGGTCGGGGTCCTGATCGGCCGCCCGCGCAGCACGGGAACGATCCTGTCGGCGGCCGTTCTCGGGCTGCTCGTGCTCGATCCATGGCTCGTGTGGTCGATCGGGTTCCAGCTCTCGGTCGCCGCCACGGTGGGGATGGTCATGCTCGCCTCGCCCATCGCCGAGCGGCTCGCGCGCCACGTCCCGAAGCCGATCGCGCTCGGGGCCGGGACCACCCTCGCCGCGCAGCTCGGGGTCAGCCCGCTGCTCCTGTTCCATTTCCACGAGGTCCCGGGCGTCACCGTCCTCGCGAACCTGCTGGCGTTCCCGTCGGTCTCGCCGGCGCTGCTGCTCGGGTTGGCGGCCGGGGCGGTCGGGCTCGTCAGCCCCACGCTTGGCCATCCGTTGGCGGCGCTGGCCACGATTCCGATGCGATACCTGGAGCTCGTTGCCGACCGGCTCGGCAAAGCGCCGGTCGGCCACGTCACGAGCGGTGGAGGGTCCCTGGTCCTGGTCGTCGGCGCAGGAGTGGCGCTCGGCCTCGCCTGGTGGCTCCGCACGGAATGGCGGCCGCCGCGAACGGTCGTCGTCGTCGCGGTGGCCCTCTTCCCGGTCGTCGTCTGGTCGACGGCCCTCGGAACGGGACCGCCGAGCGGGCTCACGGTCCGTTTCATCGACGTCGGGCAGGGTGACGCAGCGCTCGTCACGACGCCGAACGGTGCGCACATCCTGATCAACGGGGGGCCGGACCCCGATCAGGTCGCGACCCGGCTCGAGGCGCTGGGAGTCAAACGGCTCGACGTCGTGGTCGCCACGCATCCGCACGCGGACCACATCGTCGGGCTCCCCACGGTGCTCGCGCGGTTCCCGGTCGGGCTCGTGCTCGAGCCCGGATGCCCCGACTCGTCGTCGATCCAGGCCGACCTGGATGCGTCGATCGCCGATGAACACGTCCCGGTCCGGTATCCGCGGGTCCGCCAGACGTTTACGGTCGGCGACGTGCGGCTCGACGTGCTCTCTCCCGACCGGTGCTGGATCGATACGAACTCCGATCCGAACAACGACTCCATCGTGATCCTGCTCAGCTATCGCGAGGACACCGTGCTCTTCGGGGGCGAGCCCGAGCAGCCCGCCCAGAAGCAACTGCTCGACGAGGGCGAGCCCGTGCGCGCCGAGGTCGTGAAGGTTCCCCATCACGGCGCGGCGACATCGCTGCCCGAGTTCTTCCAGGCGGTCGACGCCCAGGTCGCGGTGGTGAGCGTCGGGCCCAACTCCTACGGGCACCCCGTGCCCTCGACGCTGCAGGCGATCGCGGCCGCGGGCTCAGAGATATGGCGCACCGACCAGCACGGAGACGTGGTCGTGACCTTCGACGGCTCGAGCCCCGTCGTCACGGGGGACAGCTGAGCTCACCGGGGCGTCGGGGGCGTATCGGCGCGTCGGTTGATCCCGATAGGATCCGCCCGTGACCGGCTCGAAAGGCGCGACGATCAGCCTGCTCTGGGGCGAGGACGCCTATCTGCTCCGCGAGGCCGCGTTCTCCTCCATCGGTCACCTGCGCGTCACCGAGGTCGACGCGACGCAGTGGCAGGGCGGCGAGCTGCAGGACCTCGCCACGCCATCGCTCTTCGGAGAGCCCCGAGCGCTCCTGATCACCGACGCGCGCGCCCTGACGAAGGACGCGATGGGCGAGCTCGCCGCTTATCTCGCCGCACCGGACCCGAACGCCGTGCTCGTGATCTGCTGCCAGGTGGCCGAGCGCGGCAAGGTCCCGGCCGCTCTCGAGAAGCTCGTGAGGGCGGCGGGCCAGGTCACGCAGGTCACGATCGCACGCAAGGATCTCGAGCCGTGGCTCGTCCAGCGTGCCAGGAAGGCGGGCGTGGACCTGGCGCCGCAGGCATCGCGGGCGCTCGTGGACACGCTGGGGCAGGAGCCGGGCCGCCTGCTCGAAGCGCTCGGCCAGCTCGCATCCGCGTTCGCCGGCGAGCGCATCACGCCCCAGCTCGTGGCCCGCCAGTTCCGTGGACTGGGAGAGCAGAGGGTGTGGGACCTGTGCGACAAGGCGTTCGGCAAGGATCTCCCGGGCGCGATCCGTTCGTTGCGGTCGATCGAGTCCGGAGGTGACGATCCGCTGAAGGTCCTGGGCGGTGTCTCGTCGCGGCTGCGAGACCTGATCCGGGTCCGGGCACTTCCCGAGCGCTTGCCCCCGGCCCAGGCGGCGAAGGCGGCCGGCCTACGCTTCGATTGGCAGGCACGCCGCTACCAGCAGCAAGCGAGGAACTTCTCGATGCACGAGCTCGTGGAGCTGCACGAGCGCATCGCCGAGGCCGATCGAGCGATGAAGTCGGGCAGCGACGGCGATGTGATCATGCCCACGTTGATCGCCGCCATCGCAACTGCGTAAGGATCTCGAGCGAGAACGCTACTGGGCGGCCGGGCCCAGGCGGTTCGCAGCCCTGGACAGTCGGCTCTTGCGTCGCGCGGCGGTGCGCTTGTGAACGATGCCCTTGCTCGCGGCCTTGTCGAGCGCGCGGGCGGCCTCCCGGCTCTGCGCGAGCGCGGTCTCGGCATCGCCGTCGGCCACGGCGGCATGCACTTTCTTCGTCGCGGTCTTCAGCGAGGTCCGAGCGGACCTGTTGCGCTCGGCTCGCACCTTGTTCTGCTTGTTCCGTTTGATCTGCGACTTGATGTTGGCCATCGGGCGGGGAGTCTACCAGCGGCCTCGGCTCCGCCCGGGCCCGTACGATGGTGCGACCGTGACCGCCGAGATCTCGCGCATCCGCAACTTCTGCATCGTGGCCCACATCGACCACGGGAAGTCGACCCTCGCCGACCGGCTGCTGGAGGTCACGCACACGGTCGAGGGCCGCGACATGCGCGCGCAGTACCTCGACAAGATGGACCTGGAGCGCGAACGAGGCATCACGATCAAGGCTCAGGCCGTCCGTCTCCGCCACCGAGCGGACGGGGTCGACCACATCCTCAACCTGATCGACACGCCCGGCCACGTCGACTTCACGTACGAAGTCTCGCGGTCGCTGGCGGCGTGCGAGGGAGCCGTCCTGCTGGTCGACGCCGCGCAGGGCCTCGAGGCTCAAACCCTCGCGAACTACCACCTGGCGCGAGACGCGGGCCTCGTCATCGTCCCCGCGCTGAACAAGATCGACCTGCCCGCAGCCGAGCCGGACCAGCGGGCGAAGGAGCTCGCGGCGCTGCTCGGCCGCGATCCCGACGAGATCCTTCGGGTCAGCGCGAAGACGGGGGAGGGGGTGCTCGGTCTCCTCGAGGCCGTGATCCGCCTCGTGCCCGCCCCGACGGGCGACGCGACACATCCACTCCAAGCCTTGATCTTCGACTCGATGTTCGATCCCTACCGCGGGGTCATCAGCTACGTCCGCGTCCAGGAGGGAGAGCTGCCGAGCCGCTCTCGGATCCGCTTCATGGCAACGAAGGTGGAGTCTGAGGCCGAGGAGGCTGGGGTCATGTCGCCGGAAGCGACACCGATCGAACGCCTCGGCCCCGGCGAGGTGGGGTACCTGGTCACCGGGCTGAAGGACGTCCATCAGGCGAAGGTCGGTGACACGATCACGCTCGCGGGCAAGCTCGGGGCCGCCGAGCCGCTCCACGGCTATCGCGAGCCGAAGCCGATGGTGTGGTCGGGGCTGTTCCCGGCCGAGGGGGGCGACTACTCGGAGCTGCGCGAGGCGCTCGACCGGCTGAAGCTGTCCGACTCGGCGCTGCAGTACGAGCCGGAGTCGTCGATGGCGCTCGGGTTCGGGTTCCGGTGCGGGTTCCTCGGGCTGCTGCACATGGACATCGTGAAGGAGCGATTGGAGCGCGAGTTCGGCCTCGAGCTCATCGCGACGGCGCCGAACGTCGAGTTCAGGGTCATCCGCGGCGACGAGATGACGATCGTCCACAACCCAGCCGAGATGCCGACGCCGGGCTCGTACGACCGGATCGAGGAGCCGGTCGTGCTCGCGACGATCATCACGCCCGCGGACTACCTGGGCGCGGTGCTCGAGCTCTGCCAGTCGCGTCGGGGCGAGATGGTGGACATCGGCTACCTCACGCCGGAGCGGGCGGAGGTCCACTACGCGCTGCCGCTGGCGGAGATCGTATTCGACTTCTTCGATCAGCTGAAGTCTCGGACGAGGGGCTACGCCTCCCTCGACTACGAGCCGTCGGGATATCAGCCGAGCGACCTCGTCCGCGTGGACGTCCTGCTGCACGGCGAGCCGGTCGACGCGTTCTCCAGCGTCGTTCACCGCGAGAAGGCGTACGCCTACGGCAAACAGATGGTCGACCGGCTCCGAGAGCTCATCCCGCGCCAGATGTTCGACGTCGCGATCCAGGCTGCGATCGGCTCGCGGATCATCGCCCGCGAGACCGTGAAGGCCAAGCGCAAGGACGTGCTGGCGAAGTGCTACGGCGGCGACATCACCCGCAAGCGCAAGCTGCTGGAGGAACAGAAGCGGGGGAAGGCGCGCATGCGCCGGGTCGGCCGCGTCGACGTCCCGCAGGGCGCCTTCATCGCCGCGCTCCGCGTCGACGACGGCGGGAAGAAGGAGAAGAGGTGAGCGCCGTCGCGCCGGCCGGCATCTACGTCCACGTTCCCTTCTGCCTGACCCGCTGCGGGTACTGCGACTTCAACGCGTACGCGGGTCTCGACGCGATGAAGCCTCGATACCTGCGGGCCCTGCTCGCCGAGGCGTCGCTCGCAGCGCCGTCGTGGGCGGGGGTGGAGATCGTGAGCGTGTTCCTCGGCGGCGGGACGCCGACGACGATGGCCCCGCCGGAGCTTGGGGCGTTAACCGACACGCTTCGATCGCTCTTCGACGTCGCTCCCGACGCCGAGATCACGACCGAGGCGAACCCCGACACCGTGGAGGAGGCATCGCTGCGAGCCCTGTTGGCGGCCGGGTTCCATCGGCTCTCGATGGGCGCGCAGTCGTTCGACCCGGCGGTGCTGCGAGCCCTCGAGCGCGTGCACTCGCCGGAGGCGGTTCGCCGCGCGTTCTCGGCCTCGAGGGCAGCCGGCTACGCGAACGTCAACCTCGATCTGATCTACGGCGCCGACGGCGAGACCGTCGAGTCGTGGGAGCGGACGCTGCGAGAAGCGGTCGATCTGGCGCCCGAGCACCTGAGCGCGTACGCACTGACGATCGAGCCCGCGACGCCGCTGGGGCGCATGGTCGCGGCCGGTGAGATCCCTGCCCCCGACCCGGATGTGCAGGCCGATATGTTCGGCCTCGCATGCGAGGTCCTCGGTGAGGCCGGGTACCGCCACTACGAGGTCAGCAACTGGGCGAAGCCGGGATTCGAGTGCCGCCACAATCTCGGGTACTGGGAGCGCCGGCCGTACGTGGGGCTCGGCGCCGGCGCGCACTCGTACCGGGACGACGTCCGCTGGTGGAACGTTCGCCCTCCCGAGGAATACATGGCGACCGTCGAGCGCGGCGAGCTCCCGATCGGCGGTTCCGAGTCGCTCGACCCCCAAGACGCCTACCTGGAGGAGGTCTTCCTCCGCCTTCGAACACTGGAAGGGATCCCGTCGAGCTGGGTCGAGGACGAGCGCGCGGCGCCCTTCCTGGAAAGCGGCCTGCTGACCGACGACCTCGGCTCGCTGGTGCCGACCGAGCGCGGCATGCTGCTGCTGAACGAGCTCGTGATCGGGCTCACCACCTGAACCGGGCGCGCCGTAGCACTCCCGAGGGTGAGTGCTCCGTATCATGGACGCATGTCCGAGCGTGCGGAGCTGGGTCCTCGCAAGTCTGCGGTCCTGCGCGCCGTGGTGGAGGACTACGTACGCAGCGGTGAGCCGGTCGGATCCGAGACGATCGCCGAGCACGCCGGGATCGGCGTCTCCAGCGCGACGATCCGCAACGAGATGGCCGCGCTCGAGGAGCTCGGTTACCTCACCCACCCGCACACGAGTGCGGGGCGGATCCCGACCGATCTCGGGTACCGGCATTACGTCGACTCGCTCCCGGTGGGCGGCCGGCTTCGCGATGCTCAGCGGCGTGCGATCGTCGGCTTCTTCGCAGAGGCGATCATGGACCTCGAGGAGGTCCTGAAGGGCTCGGTCCAGCTGTTGTCCCGGCTCACTCAGTACGCGGGACTCGCGGTCCCGCCGGGCGCGAGCGAGGAGCCGATCGTGCAGCTCGAGCTCGTCGACATGGGGCCGACGCTGCTCATCCTCGCGATCGGGCAGCACGGGCGGGTCGACAAGCGGGTCGTCGACCGGCCGGAGGGGATCACGCCGGAGCTGTTGCAGAACGCCGCCGGACGGCTCCAGCCGTTGCGAGGGTCGACGTACGCTGCCGCGCAGGCGACGCTCCTCAAGCTGGCCGTCGAGGGACCGTTGGCGGAGCACGACCTCATGCTCCACGTGGCGGAGACGCTGCGCACCGCGTCGCAGGGACAGGGCGCCGCCCACGTCGTCGTGGGAGGCGTCTCGAACCTGACCGACGAGGCCCAGCAGATGCGGCGAGAGACGCTGCGGATGCTGTTCGAGACCCTGGAGCGGGAAACGGAGATGCTCCGCGTGCTTCAAGACGTCTCGTCGTCGAGCGACGACCCCGCGGTCACGATCGGGGGCGAGCATCCGACCACGGGTGAGTGGGAGGCGTCGCTGATCACGGCCCCGTTCCATGCGGGAGACCAGACGGTCGGCACGATCGGGGTGGTCGGTCCCACCCGCATGGACTACCTGAGCGCGATGGCATCGGTTCGGGCGGTCGCGCACCGGCTTTCCGAGCTGGCGACGGAGCTCGAGAAGTAATCGATGGCGACCGTCCGCGACCTCTACGACGTGCTCGGTGTCTCCCGCGACGCCTCTTCGGACGACATCAGACGTGCCTACCGGAAGCTCGCGAGAGAGCTGCACCCCGATGTCAGCGCCGACCCGGCGACCGAGGAACGGTTCAAGGAGGTCACCGGGGCATACGAGATCCTGTCCGATCCGCAGAAGCGACAGCGCTACGACGCGTTCGGCACGACCGGCGGGCCGCAGGGCCAACCGTTCGCCGACATCCAGGACATCTTCGATCTGTTCTTCGGCGGCGGGTTCAACGTCGGGGGGAGATCGCGCGGTCCGCGATCGCGGGCCCAGCGTGGCGAGGATGCGGGGGTTCGGGTATCGCTGTCGTTCCATGAATCGGTGTTCGGGGCGCGCCGCGAGCTCGACGTCGAACGACTCGTCGTCTGCGATCGCTGCCTCGGCAACGGCGCGGAGCCCGGCACCGCGCCCGTCGCGTGCAGGACGTGCGGGGGGACTGGAGAGATTCAGAGCGTGCGGCGCAGCATCTTCGGCACGGTGATGACGTCCTCGGCCTGCGGGACCTGTCGAGGCACCGGCCAGGAGATCCCCGACAGATGCACGAAGTGCCGGGGGGAGGGAAGGGTGCGGGCCCGTGCGACCGTGACCGTCGAGATCCCAGCCGGGGTCTCGGAGGGCATGGAGCTGCGGGTGGGCGGCAACGGTCACGCAGGGATCGCCGGGGGTCCGGACGGGGACCTGTACGTGGCGCTCTCCGTGGAGCCGTCGACCGGGTTCGAGCGGCGGGGGCAGGATCTGTTCACCGTGCTCGACATCTCGATGACGCAGGCCGCCCTGGGAGCCGAGGTCGACATCGAGACTCTCGACGGGGGCGAGCGGATCCACGTGGAGCCCGCCACCGACTCCGGCACGGTCGTTCGTCTCAAGGGGAAGGGCGTGCCGAACCTCAACAGGCGTGGCCGGGGCGACCTGTTCGTGACCCTCCACGTGGTGACGCCGAGCGCGCTCGCTCGGGAAGAACGAACACTGCTCGAACGCCTCGCCGAGCTCCGAGGAGAAGCGGCACCGCGCACACCCTCCCGAGGCGAGCTGCGTCGCCCCGAGTTCTAACAGCGCTCAAGCAGCGAAGCGGTAGCGCGGATCGATCAGCGCTCAAGCAGCGAAGCGGTAGCGCAGGATCAAGCGATAGGGTTCTGGTCATGGACGACAGCAGCTGCATCTTCTGCCGGATCGCGGCCCGCGAGATCCCGTCGGAGATCCTCCACGAGTCCGACCACGTCGTCGCGTTCCGCGACACGAACCCGAAGGCGCCGACGCACGTCCTGCTGATCCCCAAAGACCACATCGAGTCCGTCACGGACCTGCGCGAAGAGCACGGCGGTCTCCTTGCCGAGATCATGCAGACCGCCGCTCACCTCGCGAAGGCCGACGGGATCGACGCATCGGGCTGGCGGCTGGTCGCGAACGTGGGCCCCGACGCCGGCCAGTCGGTCTTCCATCTGCACTTCCACCTGTTGGGAGGGCGCCAAATGGCATGGCCGCCGGGCTGATCGCTGGCGTCGGGCCCCCCGGGAGCGGCTAGAATCATGTTCCGAGGCCGCCGATTCGGCGGCCGTTCCGATACGGGAGGGAACGGGGCTCCGCCCCGAGATCGACGGACACGTGGCAGGCGCCACCAATCAAGTGAAGATCCTCGTCCCCGGCAACCAGCCGATGGTCGCCCTCTTGGGCCAGCGAGACGTCTTCCTCAAGCTGATCGAGTCCGCGTTCGACTCGCAGATCCTGGTGCGGGGTAACGAGATCACGATCTCCGGTCCGCCCGAGGAGGCCGAGCGCGTCGCTCGGATCTTCGAGGAGCTGCTGACGCTGCTCGAACGAGGCCACGACCTGACCGATGCGGCGGTCGGTCAGACGATCGCGCTGATCAAGGGCGACGGCGAGGAGCTCCTTCCCGGTGAGGCACCGATCCGCCCGAGCGACGTCCTGGGCGACCGGTTGCTCACGGCGCGAGGCAAGGGCATCGCGCCGAAGACGGTCGGGCAGAAGCGGTACGTCGACGCGATCCGTTCGTCGACGGTGACGTTCGCGATCGGGCCGGCCGGCACGGGCAAGACCTACCTGGCCGTCGCCACGGCCGTGCGTGCACTCCAGGAGCACCACGTCACGCGCCTGATCCTGACGAGGCCGGCCGTCGAGGCGGGCGAGCGCCTCGGCTTCCTGCCGGGAACGCTCTACGAGAAGATCGATCCGTACATGCGCCCCCTCTACGACGCGCTGTTCGAGATGACGGGGGCCGACACGCTCCCGAGACTGATGGAGCGCGGAACCGTGGAGGTTGCGCCGCTCGCGTTCATGCGGGGCCGCACGTTGAACGACGCGTTCATCATCCTGGACGAGGCCCAGAACACGACCCCCGAGCAGATGAAGATGTTCCTGACTCGGATCGGGTTCGGGTCGAAGGCCGTCGTGAACGGCGACGTCACCCAGGTGGACCTTCCGAACGGGCAGCGGTCGGGTCTGGCGATGATGGAGGAGATCCTGACCGATATCGACGGCATCTCGTTCTGTCATCTCGGCGGACGCGACGTCGTGCGCCACAAGATCGTGCAGGACATCGTCGAGGCGTACGGGCGCCACGGCGACCGCCTCGCGCGCGCCGATGGTTGACGACGCCACGATGAGCGACGACGCCGAACATCCGGGGGCCCGGCCCGTCATCCTCGTCTCCAACCGGCAGCCCGTGCCGGTCGACGAGACGGCGCTCGTCGAGCTCGCCTCAACGACGCTCCGCGGCGAAGGGATCGTCGACGCCGAGCTGTCCGTGTCCTTCATCGACGACGCCGAGATGGAGGAGCTTCATCTCCGATATCTGGGGGAACCGGGTCCCACCGACGTCCTGTCGTTCCCGCTCGATCCCTTGGGTGGGGGCGAGGACCCTCGACTGCTCGGCGACGTCGTGATCGCGCCGTCGGTCGCCGCCCGCAACAACCCGGAGGACCCGGGCGGCGAGCTGCGACTGCTGCTGGTCCACGGCATCCTCCACCTCCTGGGCTACGACCACGAGGAGGACGCCGGGCGCGCAGAGATGTGGGCGCGCCAGGAGGGATACAGTGGAATGAGGACGTCGTGACCGGCACGGAGTGGTTCGAGGTCTTCGTCGTGTTCCTGCTGATCGTCGGCAACGGGTTCTGCGCCGCCGCCGAGAGCGCGATCACCCGCTCGAACCGTGTCCGGGCGCTCCGTCTGCAGGAGGAGAAGCGGCGGGGCGCCTCGGCGTTGGTCCGGATCGTCGACGATCCCGCCCCGTACGTGAACGTGATCCTCCTGCTCACGCTGTTGTCGACGATCGGCGGGACGACGCTTGCGACGTCGCTCGCCGTCCGCCACTTCCACCGCGCGGGCGAGGTCGTCTCGACGGCCGTGATGACCGTGCTGCTGTTCGTGTTCGCGGAGGTGACGCCGAAGACGTTCGCGATCCAGCAGACCGACAGGGTCGCGCTGCGGGTCGCGCCGATCGTCCTGTGGCTCCGCCGCGGCCTCGGCCCCGTCGCGACCTTCCTGCTGAGGTTCGCGAACGTGATCATGCCGGGCCGGGGCCTGCCCGAGGGGCCGTTCGTGACCGAGCAGGAGATCCGCGCCTATGCGGAGGTCGCCTCGGAGGAATCCGAGATCGAGGAGGGCGAGAAGGAGCTGATCCACTCGATCTTCGAGTTCGGCGACACGATCGCGCGCGAGGTGATGGTGCCGCGGCCCGACATCGTCGCGATCGAGCACGACAAGACCCTGCGTGACGTCCAGGAGCTCGTTCTGACAGAGGGCTATTCACGGATCCCCGTGTTCCGCGAGAATCTCGACGACGTCGTGGGCATCGTGTTCGCGAAGGACGTGCTGAAGGCGCTACACCAGGGCAAGCACGACATGCCGCTCGAGGACGTCGTCCGCGAGGCGCACTTCGTGCCCGAGTCGAAGAAGGTCGCCGACCTGCTCCGCGAGATGCAGCGCGAGAAGTTCCACGTCGCCCTCGTGACGGACGAGTACGGGTCCGTCAGCGGCCTCGTGACCCTCGAGGACCTGCTGGAAGAGCTCGTCGGCGAGATCACGGACGAGTACGACCAGGAGGAGCCGGAGCTCGAGAGGGTGAGCGACGGGCTCTACCGGGTCTCGGGCAAGGCGTCGATCGACGACGTGAACGAGCTGCTCGGGACCGATCTGCCCGACGAGGAGTGGGACACGGTGGCGGGTCTCGTGCTCGACCTGTTCGGCAGGATTCCCAAGAAGGGTGAGGGTGTCGAGTTCCAGGGGCTCCGGTTCACCGCCGAGGAGGTGCAGGGACGACGAATCGCGAAGGTCCTGATTGCGCGCCAGCCCGTCCCGGCGGAGGCCGAGGAGTCGGGGGAGTGAACGAGGCCCAGGCGGGGATGGCGGATGCCCTGGTCGACGCCGCCCGCGAGGTCCGCGACCGCGCATACGCCCCGTACAGCCGGTTCCTGGTCGGCGCGGCCGTCATTGCCGACGGCCAGACGTTCGCCGCGCCGAACGTCGAGGTCGCCAGCTATCCGCTGTCGGTGTGCGCCGAGCGGAACGCCGTCGCCGTCGCCGTGGCCGCAGGTCACCGGCGCATCGACGCGGTGGCGGTTGTGGGCTCGGGCGGGAGGCCAACCCCCCCGTGCGGGGGGTGTCGCCAGGTCCTGTACGAGTTCGGCGGGCCTGGGCTCACCGTGATCGCCGAGTCGTTGGACGGCACCCGGCTCATGTGGGCGTTGGAGGATCTCCTCCCCGATGCCTTCGGCCCCGCCGACCTCGGGCTCGGCGGATGACCGCGTTCCGGTCGGGGATCGCCGCGATCGTCGGCCGCCCGAACGTCGGGAAGTCCACGCTCGTGAACGCGCTCGTGGGGCAGAAGGTAGCGATCGTCTCCGACAAGCCTCAGACGACGAGGGCCGATATCAGAGGGATCCTCACGATCGAGGACGCCCAGGTCGTGTTCACCGACACGCCCGGGTTCCACCGGCCGCGGACGCAGCTCGGGGCCCGGCTGAACGATCTGATCGCCGACGCGGTGAACGGGGTCGACGTGGTGGTCCAGGTGGTGGATGCGGCCGCGGGCGTCGGGCGCGGCGACGCGTTCGTGTACGAGCGGCAGGTGGCTCGGGCCGACGGCGCGCGCTTCTGTGCCGTCAACAAGATCGACGCGCTGCGGCACCACGCCGTCGTGCCGCAACTCGCAGCGGCTGCCGACCTCGGAGCGTTCGACGAGGTCGTGCCCGTGTCCGCGCGAGCCGGGGACGGCCTCGGTGAGCTCCGAGACCTGATCCTGGAGCGGCTGCCCGAGGGTCCGGCGCTCTACCCGGCGGAACAGGTGAGCGACCAGCCGCTCGAGTCGCACCTCGCGGAGCTCGTCCGCGAGCAGGCGCTCGCGGTGACCCGCGAGGAGGTCCCGCACTCGGTGGCGGTCGTCGTCGACGAGATCGAGCGTGTGGACGGCCTCACGCGCATCACGGCGGCGATCGTCGTGGAGCGCGACTCGCAGAAGGGGATCCTGATCGGCAGGGGAGGAGAGACGCTGAAGACGATCGGGACGAGGGCGCGCGCCCAGATGGAACCGCTCGTGGGCACGAAGATCTTTCTGGATCTTCGGGTCAAGGTGATGAAGGAATGGCAGCGGGACCCGAAGGCCCTCAACCGCCTCGGGTTCTAGCCGCGTCGAGCTTCACGTTGACCGCTACGATGGCTGCTTCCGAGCGGGAGCCGCAACGCCGTGTCCCAGCCAGCCGATATCCAGCCGAGCGCGCACGGAACGCCCGTCGCCTCACCGAGCGAGGCGGCACGCATGGTCGCCCGGACGGTCGCCGTGGACGCCGTCGGCCTGGAGGGTCGCGCGGCGTCGCTGGCCACGCGCTCGATCAAACGGGAGTCCAAGCGCCGCGCGCTCTACCTGGCGATCCGATGCATGGACCTCACGACGCTCGAGGGCGCCGACACGACCGGCAAGATCGTGGCGATCTGCGCGAAGGCCGTGCGTCCGGACCCGCTCGACCCGTCCGTGCCTTCGGTTGCGGCCGTGTGCCTCTATCCGCAGCTCGTTCCCGTCGCCGCAGAGCAGCTCGCTGGGACGGGAGTTCAGGTGGCGAGCGTCGCCGGGGGGTTCCCGAGCGGGCTCGGGCCGCTCGACGCTCGTCTTCGCGAGATCTCCGAAGCCGTCGATCTCGGCGCGACGGAGGTCGACATCGTCCTCAACCGGTCGTTGTTCCTGGGCGGGCGGTACCGGGAGTCCTTCGAAGAGCTCGTGGCAGCCCGCGACGTCGCAGCCGAGGTGCACCTGAAGGTGATCCTCGAGACGGGAGAGCTCGGCTCGTACGATCGCGTCCGGCAGGCAAGCGTGCTGGCGATGGCCGCCGGCGCCGACTTCATCAAGACCTCGACCGGCAAGATCGGGTCCGGGGCGACGCTGCCGGTCGCGCTCTGCATGATGGAGGCCGCGCGGGACTTTCACCGGCAGACGGGGCGCCGTGTCGGCGTGAAGGTCGCCGGCGGCGTCCGGAAGTCGAAGCAGGCCATCCAGTATCTCGTGATGCTGCACGAGACGCTCGGCGTCGAGTGGCTCGTGCCGGGGCTGTTCCGGATCGGCGCGTCGACGTTGCTCAACGACGTGCTGATGCAGCTCGAGAAGGAACGGACCGGCCGCTACGCCGGTCCCGACTACTTCACGGTGGACTGAGGATGACGTCGATCGAGCCGACGGCCGGCGCGCCGTGGGAGTACGCGCCGGCTCCGGAGTCAACCGAGATCGTTCGCCTTCGAGACCGCTACGGCCTGTTCATCGGAGGAGCGTTCGTCGACGCGAAGTCAGGGCGGACGTTCACGACGATCTCGCCCGCGACCGAGGAGCCGCTGGCGGAGGTCGCGGAGGCCGGTCCCGAGGACGTCGCCCTGGCCGTGGATGCGGCCCGGGACGCTGCCGGTGGGTGGCAGGGGCTGCCGGGCTCCGAGCGCGCGAAGTACCTGTACCGCATCGCGCGACAGCTGCAGGAGCGGACGCGCGAGTTCGCGGTGCTGGAGTCGATGAACGGCGGGAAGCCGATCAAGGAATCGCGCGACGTCGACCTTCCGCTGGCCGCTGCGCATTTCTTCTACTACGCCGGCTGGGCCGACAAGCTGGAGTACGCGTTCCCCGGCCGTTCGCCTCGACCGATCGGCGTGGCCGGCCAGATCATCCCGTGGAACTTCCCGATGCTGATGGCGGCGTGGAAGCTCGCGCCGGCCCTCGCCACGGGGAACACCGCCGTGCTGAAGCCGGCGGAGACGACCCCGCTCACCGCGTTGCTGCTGGCCGAGGTGATCCGCGATGCGGAGGTCCCTCCGGGCGTCGTCAACGTCGTCACCGGCGCAGGGGAGACCGGTGCGGCTCTGGTGCACGCCCCCGTCGACAAGATCGCGTTCACCGGGTCCACGGAGGTCGGCAAGCAGATCCGACGTGCGACCGCCGGCACGGGCAAGCGCCTCACGCTCGAGCTCGGCGGCAAGGCCGCGAACATCGTCTTCGAGGATGCCCCGCTCGACCAGGCGGTCGAGGGCGTGATCAATGGGATCTTCTTCAACCAGGGACACGTGTGCTGCGCGGGATCGCGGCTGCTGGTTCAGGAGCCCCTGTTCGGGACGTTGATCGAGAAGCTGAAGGAACGGCTGCAGACGCTGCGTGTCGGCGACCCCCTCGACAAGAACACCGATGTCGGCGCGATCAACTCTCGCGCCCAGCTCACGAAGATCGAGGAGCTGGTCGAGAGCGGGATCGAGGAGGGTGCCGAGATGTACCAGCCCGCGTGCATCCTTCCCGAGAGGGGCTTCTGGTTCCGCCCCACGCTGTTCACGGGCGTCTCGCAATCGCATCGGATCGCCCGGGAGGAGATCTTCGGTCCGGTGCTGTCGATCCTGACGTTCCGCACCCCGGAGGAGGCGGTCGAGAAGGCGAACAACACACCGTACGGGCTCTCGGCAGGGGTCTGGACCGAGAAGGGCTCACGCATCCTCTGGATGGCCCAGCGCCTTCGCGCCGGGGTCGTCTGGGCAAACACGTTCAACCGGTTCGACCCGTCGTCGCCCTTCGGCGGGTACAAGGAGAGCGGCTTCGGTCGGGAGGGCGGGCTGCACGGCCTCGAGCCGTACGTGACCTTCGGCGGAGACGGCCGATGAGCGGGCGCGTCCCGGTCAAGCGCACCGCGAAGCTGTTCATCGGCGGAGCGTTCCCCCGCAGCGAGTCGGGTCGCTCCTACGAAGTGGCCGGCGCAGACGGGCGACCGCTCGGCCGGGCGGCTCGCGCTTCTCGCAAGGATCTGCGCGATGCGGTTGCCGCGGCCCGGACCGCCCAGCTCGGCTGGGCCTCGCTGACGGCGTTCAACCGCGGTCAGATCCTCTACCGGGTGGCCGAGCTGATGGAGGGTCGGCGCGCGCAGTTCGAGGCCGAGCTCGGTGACGCCGGCGCGACCGATCCGGTTCGAGGGGTGAGCGCGGCCATCGATCGCTGGGTGTGGTACGCGGGCTGGGCCGACAAGATCCACCAGGTGTCGGGGGCCTCGAACCCGGTCGCCGGCCCGTACTTCAACTTCACGGTCCCCGAGCCGACCGGGGTGGTGGGGATCGTGGCGCCGAAGGAACAATCGCTGTTGGGGCTCGTCTCGCGGCTGGCCCCGGCGATCGTTGGAGGCAACACGGCGGTCGTCCTCGCGAGCGAGACGGCACCCCTTCCGGCCGTTTCCCTTGCCGAGGTCCTGGCGACGTCGGACGTACCCGGCGGGGTCGTGAACATCCTGACCGGGCAGGTGCGCGAGCTCGTGCCGTGGCTGGCCGGGCACATGGACGTGAACGCGATCGACGTCACCGGCGTACCCGACGATCTGATCGCCGATGTGGAAACGCTGGCGGCCGAGAACGTCAAGCGCGTGCACCACTCGCCCCACGCCGACCCCTTCAGCACCGAATCTCAGACCCCGTACGAGGTCACGGCGCTGATGGAGATGAAGACGGTCTGGCACCCGATGGGTGCGTGAGCTTGGGTCAGGGGAACGGACCCAACCTCGAGGACTCGGTCGGTGCGATCCCCGAGGTTG
>JALYLM010000059.1 GCA_030774235.1 Actinomycetota bacterium | reverse complement strand
GATCACGAGATCCGAGTCGGCCAACGCCCCCAGGCCGACCTCCCCGCGCACGCGGCCCAGCGCCGCCTGCGCCTCCGCCCCCTCGACCTTCCCCCGGTCGACGGCCGTGCCGAGCGAGCGTTCGATCCTCTCGCGGCCACGTCGCACGAGCTCCGAAGACGCCTCGACGAAGACGACCTCGGCGCCGGCGCGCACGACGACCTCGACGATGCCGGACCCCATGACGCCGGCGCCGACGACACCGACGAGATGCACGTCCTTGGGCTCCACGCTTCCTCCACGCCGCTCAGCCACGACGGCGCCCGACCGGCGGCTCGTTGTCCGGAGGGGAGCCTACAATGCACTCCATGTCGGCACGACCGTCGAACCGCGCGGTGACGATGGGAGTCGCATCCGGCGGCGTGCTGGTCGGACACTGGCTCGTCTATCTCATCGTCAGTCGCGCCCCGGCCGCCCGCGGCGCCCTGCTTGCCGAGACCGGCCACGCCTACCTGCGCGCCGCCGACGGTCTGGGCCTCGCGGTCGCCCTCGCGGCCTTCGCCACCGTCTTCCTCGGACGAATGACCCGCGGGCGCGACCTCGACCTCCGAGTGGCGGACGTCGGTGTGCGCCTCGCGGGCTTCCAGGTCGCGGCCTTCGTCGCGATGGAGGTCACCGAGCGCATCACCGTCGGGGCGCCGATCGGCCAGCTCGCCCACGGACCGGTCCTGCCGCTCGGCGTCGTCGTCCAGGCCGTCGTCGCCCTCTTCGGCGCGCTCGCGATCCGCTCGCTCTGCCGGGTCGCCGACCTCGCGGCGGCCGCGCTCGGAGCGACGCCGCCGCTGCGGCGCGGCGCCTCGGAGTGGCTCCCCATTCTGGCGTCGCGTCGCCCGGACGGGATCGCCGTCCCGGTTCGCGGCGGACGCGGCCCCCCCTCCACGCCGTAGCCCGCATCGCACCGAGCCCTCGGCCGGTTGCGGTGCCACCGTGCGCACCCACCTGGAGGGACCATGAAGATTCCGTTTCAAGCGCGCGTGCTCGCCGTGCTCGGGGTCGCCGCCGTGCTCGTGGTGGCGCCCGCGACCGCCGCGTTCGCCCACGTCGCGAAGTCCTTCGGCCCGGTTCACATCGAGATGGGCTTCGGTGACGAGCCGACCTACGCCGGACAGCCCAACAGTGTGTTCCTGGGGATCGAGCGCAACGGCAAGCCCGTGACCGACCTCACCGATACCCTGAAGGTCACGGTCTCGTACGGGCAGGTGCACGTCGACCTCCCGGTCGTCCCGGACTTCGAGGTCGGCGGCGACGGCACGCCGGGCGACTACCGTGCCTGGTTCGTCCCGTCGCAGCCCGGCAAGTACACCTTCCACGTCTTCGGAACGGTGGACGGCACGAAGGTCGATTGGACCGCGACGTCGTCGCCGAGCACCTTCGACGCCGTGCAGGATCCCAACAGCGCGTCGTTCCCAAAGGTCACCGCCCCGACGAACCAACAACTCTCCGACCTCATCGCCGCGCAGACCGGACGGTTGCAGGCGGCGGCCGCCGATGCGCGGAGCGCGGCCGACACCGCGCGGACCGTCGGGCTGATCGGCGTCGTCCTCGGCGCGATCGGCATGACCGCGGCGATCGGCGCCCTCATGAAGGCGAGGAAGCGCGCGTAGTGCTCGCCCACGGAGGTGGCGCGCCCGAGACGATCTCGGTCGTCCTGCTGTTCGGGGGACTCTGGATCGGGTGGGCCGGATGGTCTCGGCTGAAGGGCTCGGGGTTCCCTCGTCTGCCCCTCCGAGTCGCGTACGCCCTGCTCGGACTCGCCGCCGTGTTCGCGGTCGCGGCGGGCTTCGTGCCGCAGGCGATCTGGGGCCCGAGCGGCGCCCCGGCGCCACGCCCGCCCGCGTCCGGCCCCCGTCCCCGCTCGACGGCGACGATCGCCTTCTCGCGACCCGTCGACGGGCAGCGCATCGACGGCGATCAGCTCGAGGTCGTGATGACGCTGCCCGGCGGCCGGATCGTCGATACGACCTCGACGTCTCTCGCGCCCGACACGGGCCACATCCACCTCTCGCTCGACGGGAAGCTCGTGTCGATGACGTACGGGTTGGTGCAGGTCCTTCCGCTGCAGGGAGTGCCCCCCGGGCCTCACACGCTCGAGGCCGAGTTCGTTGCGGCGGACCACGGGCCCTTCGACCCGCGCGTGACCGCCGCGGTGACGTTCGTGAAGGGCGCGGGATGAGACGGGTCGTCGCGATCGCGATCGCGAGCGCCTGCGCGATCGTCTGGATGGGGGCGCTGATCCCAGCCGCGTCCGCGCATGCAGCGCTCGTCTCGTCGAGCCCGAGCGACGGGGACCAGCTGAGCACGTCGCCCGCGACCGTGACCATGACGTTCTCGGAGACGCCGGATCCGAAGCTCTCCGTCGTGCACATGCTCGATTCGAGCGGCCGCGACGTCGAGGCCGGAGGCGTCACGAGCGTCCCCGGCAACGCGAAGCAGCTGCGGATCGGCGTGAAGCCGAACCTGCCAGACGGCGTGTACACGGTCGCCTGGAGGGTCGTGTCGCAGGTGGACGGCCACGTGACTGCCGGCGCGTTCGCCTTCGGCGTCGGCGTGCCGGCCGGTCCCGTACGGGCATCGACCTCGGTGCCGACGACCCCCGGACCGTCGCCGCTGAGCGTCGTCGGCAAGATCCTGCTGTACGCCGGTCTCTCACTGCTGGTCGGCGCCGCCGCCACCGGGAGCCTCGCGTTCGGCGGAGATGTCCCCCGTCGGCAGGTGCTGCTCATCTCCGCCGGCGGCGCCTCGTTCGTCGGGTCGATCGGGATGCTCCTGGCCGAGCGCGCGACGGTCGGTGTGTCCATGTCGACGCTGCTCTCCTCCTCCGCGGGACACGCATACATCTGGCTGGTCGGCGTGACGCTCCTCGCGGCCGTGGTCGCGGCCGTCGCGGCGAGGCGTCCCTCGAGCGCGACGCTGGTCGTCGCGGGGGGGGTCGCGGCGGCGGCCATGCTCGTGCGCGTGATCGGAGGTCACGCCGCCGCCGCGGGCACCGAGTGGATCCAGGTCGCGGTGCAGTGGCTCCACTTCCTGTCCGTGGGCATCTGGGTCGGGGGGTTCCTGCCGGTCCTGCTCCTCGTTCTGGAGCGTCGCGCGGCCGGGG
>JALYLM010000058.1 GCA_030774235.1 Actinomycetota bacterium | reverse complement strand
CGGAGCTGCCCTCCTCCCTTCCCCGTCAACCGGAGGAAGTTCTCCACGATCTTCGGTCCCTCGGGCGTGAGGATGCTCTCGGGATGGAACTGGACGCCGAACCGAGGCGCTTCCCGCTGTTGGGCCGCCATCACGAGGCCGTCATCCGTCCACGCAGTGAGCTCGAGCTCCGCGGGCAGGTCGTCGCGCTCGACGACGAGCGAGTGATAGCGCCCGGCCTCGAACGGGCTGGGCAGTCCTTCGAGAACGCCCTTGCCCTCGTGATGCACCAGTGACGCCTTGCCGTGCACCGGCGCCGTGCGCTCGATCGTACCCCCGCAGGCGATCCCGATGGCCTGATGGCCCAGGCAGACGCCGAGTACCGGGGTGGAGCGGGGCAGGATCCCCAGCAGCGCCGTGAAGCAGCCGGCATCCTCGGGGCGACCCGGCCCGGGGGAAAGGATCACCCCGGCGGGTTTGCGCGCGACGAGCGTCTCCGCCCGCTCGGCGTCACTCTTCACGACCACGGTCTCGTAGCCGAGGCGCTCCACGAGCTGCACGAGGTTGTATGTGAACGAGTCGTAGTGGTCGACGACGAGGATCATCGCGGGGTCTCCTCTCCTCCCGTCGGCGCGGCGGTCGCCTCCGGAACGGCGCCTCGCAGCGGGCGGCCGGGTGCAACCGCCGGGAGCAGTGCCGCCGCCTTCGCCTTCGTCTCCCGAAGCTCCGCCTCCGGGTCGCTGTCGGCAACGACGCCCGCCCCCGTCTGGACGTACGCCGTTCCGTCGCTGATCACCGCCGTCCGAATCGTGATGCAGAAATCGAGGTCGCCCGCGAACGTGAGGTATCCGACCGCGCCGGCATACGGCCCGCGCGCAGTCGGCTCGTGCTCGGCGATGAGCTCCATCGCGCGGCGCTTCGGAGCCCCCGTGACGGTGCCGGCGGGGAACGTCACCGCGAGCGCGTCGAGTGGCTCCATGTCGTAGCGCAGGTCGCCCTCCACCGTACTCACGATGTGCATCACCTTCGAGAATCGCTCGACCTGCATCAGCTCGGTTGATGTCACCGTCCCGGCCGTGCAGACGCGGCCGAGGTCGTTGCGAGCGAGATCCACCAGCATCGCGTGCTCGGCTTGTTCCTTGGGATCGGCGAGGAGCTCGTGCTCGAGCAGGCGGTCGCGGATCTCGGTTTCGCCGCGCGGTCGCGTGCCGGCGATCGGTCGCGTCGAGACGCGCCGGCCCTCGACGCGGACGAGCGGCTCGGGCGATGAGCCGGCCAGCTCCATCCCGAGCATCCGGACGAAGAACATGTAGGGAGCCGGGTTCGCGACACGCAAGCGCCGGTAGATCGGAAACCCCCCGTCGGGGGCCGGGAACGCGAGCCGCCGCGACGGCACTCCCTGAAAGATGTCGCCGGCGAGGATGTGCTCCTTGAAGCGTGAGACCGTCGCACGGTAGTCGTCGTCCGCCATGTTGGGCTCGCCTCCGCTGCTCGCGCCGGTGGCCGGCGCCCCCATGGCGGCGAGGGGCACGGGCGGAGCGGACGCCACCTTCTCGGCAAGCTCCTCGACCGCGGCTGCGCCGTCGTCGTACGCGCCGCGCGGCACGTGTGCCACCAGGAGCAGCCGCTGCCGCCAGTGGTCGAACACGACGGCACGGTCGACGAGCAACAGGCCGATCGGCGGACATGGGGCCGTCTGGGGCGCCGGCGCCGGATGGCCGTCCAGCAGCCGCCCCGCCTCGTACGAGAGGTAGCCCATCAGCCCGCCGGTGAGCGGGGGCAACGGTTCCAGGCGCGGTGCCCGGAGCTGCCGCGCGGCCGCCTTCAGGGCGTCGCGAGGGTGGAGTCGTTGCGACGGCTCTCCGATCGGGAGCCCGTTGCGTGCCACGTCTTGCAGGCGGACGCCGCGATCGTCGGCGACGAGGACGGCGGCGGGATCGCCCGCCACGAACGAGTAGCGGCCCCACCGTTCCGAGCGCTCGACGGATTCGAGGAGGATGCCGGGTCCGGCGCCCGCGAGAGCCGGGAAGAGCCCGACGGGCGTGGACACGTCGGCAAGCAGCTCGGTCCACACCGGGACGAGCGGCCATTCGGCGGCCAGGCCGTCGAACGCCTCCCGGTCGGGGAGCACCTCCAGCTTCTCTGTCACGTGCCTGCCTCCCACCACGACGAAACCCCGGACCGGCGGCCCGGGGTTCGCGCGGTGATGCGGTCGATGCTGTCGTTCAGACGCGCGGCGACGCCGGGCTCTGCGAGCCCCGGCGCCAAGCCCAGGTGGTCCCGTCCGTCGACATGGGCGCGATTGTGGCGGGTCACCCCCGGCGCGTCAACGCGATGGGTCACGCCGCGGCTGGACGGACGGTATCCTTCAGCCCTCATGCGGCTCTCCGTGCTGTTCGCGCGCACCCTTCGGGAGGATCCGGCCGAGGCCGAGGTCCCCTCGCACCGTCTGCTCTTGCGCGGGGCCTACATCCGCAAGCTGATGGCCGGGGTGTACATCACGATGCCGCTCGGCCTCCGGGTGATGCGCAAGATCGAGGAGATCGTGCGACAGGAGATGGACTCCTCGGGCGCCCAGGAGATCCGGATGCCGATCCTGCTTCCGGCGGAGCCGTGGAAGCGAACGGGGCGGTGGGAGACCTACGGCGACCTGTTGTTCCGCCTGCGGGACCGCCACGGCCGCGAGCTGCTGCTCGGACCGACGGAGGAGGAGGTGGTCGCGCCGCTGGTGGCCGGCGACCTGCCCTCGTACCGCGACCTGCCGGTGAACCTCTACCAGGTCGAATGGAAGTATCGCGACGAGTTCCGACCGCGCTTCGGCCTGCTGCGCGTCCGCGAGTTCCTGATGAAGGACGCGTACTCCTTCGATCGTGACGAGGACGGGATGCGGGCTTCCTACGAGGTCATGTACGAGGCCTACCGCAGGGTGTTCGATCGGTGTGGCCTGCAGTACGTGATCGTCGAGGCCGATCCTGGCCAGATCGGCGGGGGGGTGAACCACGAGTTCATGGCGCTCGCCGACGTCGGAGAGGATTTCTTCGTCACGTGCGAGAACGGCGACTACTTGGCCGACGTCGAAGCGGCCACGCCGAGGCCGCCCGAGCCGGTCGACGAATCCGGGCTCGAGCCCCTTCGGGAGGTCGACACGCCCGGCGCCGCCACGATCGACGCCGTGACCTCGCTCCTGGGAGTCGGTCCGGAGACGACGCTCAAGTGCATGCTCTTCCGCGCGGGGAGCGAGACGGTCGCCGTGCTGGTGCCCGGCGACCGAGAGGTCAACGAGGAGAAGCTTGGTCGCCTCTTCTTCCCGACGGTCGTCCAGCGGTTCGAGGACGGCGACTTCGCGGCATCGGGTTACGCGAAGGGCTTCGTCGGCCCGCAGGGCCTGGGGGGCGACGTGACGGTCCTGGCCGACCGGTCGGTGCGAGGCGGGAAGAACTGGGTGACCGGGGCGAATCGCGCGGACGTCCACGTGACGGGCGCGAACGTCGGGCGCGACGTTCGGGTCGACCGGTACGATGATCTCGTCCAGATCCGAGAGGGCGACCGATGTCCCGTCGACGGGGGGTCGCTCAGGATCGGACGGTCCATCGTCGTCGGGCACATCTTCCAGCTCGGCACGAAATACTCGAAGCCGCTGGGCGCCTCGTTCCTGGACGAGGACGGAGCCGAGCGGTTCTACTCGATGGGCTGTTACGGCATCGGGATCACGCGGATCATGGCGACGGCGGCCGAGCAGTGTCACGACGACGACGGGCTGCGGTGGCCGAAGGCGTTGGCTCCGTTCCACGTCTGCGTGATCCTCGCGAACCAGGACCACGAACCGGCGAGGACCGAGGCGGAGCGCATCTACGCCGAGCTGTTGGGACGCGGCGTGGAGGTCCTCATCGACGACAGGGAGGAACGCGCGGGCGTGAAGTTCAACGACGCCGACCTGGTCGGCTACCCGGTCCAGGTGGTCGTCGGCAGGCGGGGGATCGAGGCGGGGACGGCAGAGCTGAAGCTGCGGAGTTCGGGAGCGCGCAGCACGGCGCCCCTGGCCGAGGCCGTCGAGGCCGCGATCGAGTTGCTCACGACGGCCCCGTAGCGAGCTCCGCGGCCTCCGTTCGCGTCTGCCGGCGCTATACTCGGCGTCGAGAGGCGGTCGAAGTGTGTCCGGACGTGGGCTTCGCGCCCACGTTTCTTTTCGAGCGGGAGGGTCGAGCGTGGACGCGGAAGCGCTGGTCAAGCCCGTCGTCGAGGGAGCCGGACTCGAGCTCGTCGACGTCGGACTCGAACGCGAGGCCGGCCGGCGCGTCCTGCGGGTGACGATCGACCGCGAGGGCGGCGTCGACCTCGACACGATCGCCGAGCTGTCGGAGCGGATCTCCCGCCGGCTCGACCTCGAGGGGTTCTCGCCCGGGCCGTACGCGCTCGAGGTGAGCTCGCCGGGGATCGAACGGCCGCTTCGACGTCCGGAGCAATTCCGGCGCGCCGTTGGGCGGCGGGTGCGCGTGAAGACGACCGCGCCGGTCGAGGGGGCGCGGAGCCACGTCGGCGAGCTCCTGGACGCCGACGACGAGGCGATCCTGGTCGCCGCCGAGGGCGGACGGCTCCGCCTGCGTCACGCGGACATCGCGTCGGCGCGCACCGTGGCCGACTGGAACGCCGAACTGAAGAGGAGCACACGATGAACGCGGAGATGATCGCCGCGCTCCGAGAGCTGGAGCGGGAGAAGGGGATCGCCTTCGAGACGATCCTGCGGGGTCTCGAGGAGGCGATGGCCTCCGCCTACAAGACGTGGTGGAAGCAGGAGAACCCGACCGCGGACGACGAGTTCGTGGGGTTCCGCGCGGTCATCGATCCCGAGACGGGGGACCTCCGCATGTGGCAGCAGGAGCTCGAGGAGGTCGACGCCGAGGACGGCGAGGGCCTGGAGATGAAGGTGATCGGCGAGGCCGAGGTGGACGTCACCGACGACTTCAAGGGACGCATCGGGGCGCAGACGGCGAAGCAGGTGATCTTCCAGAAGCTCCGCGACGCCGAGCGCGAGATGACGTACGAGGAGTTCGCCGGCCGCGAGGGCGACGTCGTGACGGGCATCGTCCAACAGCAGGAGCGTCGGTACACGCTGCTCGACCTCGGCAAGGTCGAGGCGTTGTTGCCGCAGGCCGAGCAGGTTCCGAGCGAGCCCTATCGCCACGGTGAGCGGCTGAAGGCGTACATCACGGAGGTGCGCAAGGGCACGAAGGGACCCCAGATCGTCGTGTCCCGCTCTCACCCGGGGCTGTTGAAGTCGATGTTCGCCCTCGAGGTTCCGGAGATCGCCGAGGGCATCGTCGAGATCAAGGCCGTCGCCCGCGAGCCGGGTCACCGATCGAAGATCGCGGTCGCATCGAACGAGCCGGGCGTCGACCCGGTCGGCGCCTGCGTCGGGCCGAAGGGCTCGCGTGTACGGATGGTCGTCAACGAGCTTCGCGGGGAGAAGATCGACGTCGTGCCCTGGTCGGCGAACCCCGGGGAGTTCGTGGCGAACGCGTTGCAGCCTGCAAAGGTGAAGGAGGTCCGCACGGACGAGGCCACCGGCACCGCGCAGGTGATCGTGCCGGACTACCAGCTGTCCCTGGCGATCGGCAAGGAAGGTCAGAACGCGAGGCTCGCCGCCCGGCTCACCGGGTGGCGCATCGACATCAAGTCGGAGACCCAGGTCTCCGAGGAGGGGCGTGCGGTCCCGGCGGCCGTGACGCCGAAGGTCGAGCCCGCGCCCGCCGTCGTCGAGCAGCCCGAGCCGGTCGAGCCGCCCCAGCCGGCGCCCGGCGATCCACGAGGCGAGCCGAACGCGCCGTTCCCCGACTCCCCGCAGACGCCCGACGAGGCCGCGACCGCGGAGGCGCCCGCGGCGACGGAGTAGCCGGTGGTCGCCCGCGTTCCGGTTCGAACGTGTGTGGCGTGTAGGGCCCGGGCGCCGAAGGGCGACCTGTTGCGAATGGTTCGGCGAGCGGGTGGTCCGGTCGTCGACGCGAACGGAGCCGGGCGCGGGGCGTACGTGCATCCGGATGCCGCATGCATCGCCGCGCTGTCGGAGGCAACGCTGGTGCGGGCGCTCCGCGGCGGCGTGTCCGAAGCTGATGTAGGTAGGCTAGAAGCGGATCTGAGATCGAGGTTGGGAGCAGGGTGAGGGTTCACGAGCTGGCGAAGGAGCTCGGGGTCACCAGCAAAGAGCTGTTGGTGACGCTGGAGCAGATGGGTGCGACCGGCCGGTCGGCGTCGTCGTCCGTGCCCGAAGATCTCGTGCCCCGGCTCCGTGCCTCGGGCGGGAAGGCCGTCGGGACGGCTGCGCCGAAGCGGCGCGAGGTGCTGGAGCCACCCCCGGCGCCGCGGAAGGCCAGGCCGAAGGCCGCCCCCAAGGCCGCGAAGGCAACGACACCCCCGGAGCCCGACGGTGACGGCGCCGCGCCGTTGACGCCGCCTGCCGTCGACGGAGCGAACGGCGCTCCCGCCGGCGCGGGCGTCGCCGTAGCCCCGGTCGGGGCACCGGCGCCCGCGATGCGTTCACCAGCGGCGGAGGCTCCGACCTCGACCCTGCCGATCATGCAGTTCGTCCGGGGATCGACGGCCCAGACCATCGCCGAGAAGCTCGGCAGGTCGCCCGCCGAGGTCGTGAAGAGCCTGTTCATGGCCGGGGAGATGGTGACGGCGACGACATCGCTCTCGGACGAGGCGATCGCGTTGCTCGCCGCCGACCTCGGGTATGCGGCCGAGATCGTCGGGATCGAGGACGAGGTCCGCGACGAGGTCGAGGAGGAAGTCGACGAGTCGAAGCTGGTGCCGAGGCCGCCCGTCGTCACGGTGATGGGTCACGTCGATCACGGCAAGACGAAGCTCCTGGATGCGATCCGCAACACCGACGTGGTCGCCGGCGAGTTCGGCGGGATCACGCAGCACATCGGCGCGTACCAGGCGCACGTGGGGGACCGCGAGATCACGTTCATCGACACCCCGGGCCACGAGGCGTTCACGGCGATGCGCGCTCGGGGCGCCAAGGTGACCGACATCGCCGTGCTCGTCGTCGCCGCGGACGACGGCGTGATGCCGCAGACCGTCGAGGCGCTCGATCACGCGAGGGCGGCGAGCGTACCCATCGTTGTGGCGGTGAACAAGATCGACAAGGACGAGGCCGATCCGCAGCGGGTCCGGACCCAGATGGTCGAGCGAGGGATCGTGCCCTCGGAGTGGGGTGGGACCGTCGAGTTCGTCGACGTGTCGGCGAGGGCGCACCTCAACCTCGACACGCTGCTCGAGACGATCCTGTTGGTGGCCGACCTCGAAGAGCTGAAGGGCGACCCGACCGGTCGGGCTCGGGGAACGGTGATCGAGGCGCACCTGGACAAGGGGCGGGGTCCGGTCGCGACGGTGCTGGTGCAGAAGGGCAAGCTGGAGATCGGCGACGCGCTTGTGTGCGGCATCACCTACTGCAAGATCCGCGCCATGCAGGACGAGTACGGGGTCACGGTCGACGAGGCCGGGCCCTCGAAGCCGGTCGTGCTGCTCGGCTGGGCCGCGACGCCGGCGTCGGGCGACGAGTTCCGGGAGGTCGGGGACGAGCGGGAGGCGCGGCACATCGCCGCGGAGCGCGAGGCGAGGGCCCGGGCGGCGGAGCTCGTGACCACGCGCCCGCCGACCCTGTCCGATCTGATGCGGGCGCAGGAGCGCGCAGAGATCCCCGAGCTGAACCTCATCGTGAAGGCCGACGTGCAGGGCTCGCTCGGCGCTCTCACCGACGCGCTCCTGAAGCTTCCGCAGGACGAGGTCCGGGTGAACATCGTCCACAGCGCCGCGGGCGCCATCACCGAGAACGACATCTCGCTCGCGATGGCGTCGAACGCGATCGTGATCGGATTCAACGTCCGGCCCGACAGGCAGGCGCGCGACCTGGCCGAGAGCGAGAAGGTGGACGTGCGGCTCTACCGGGTGATCTACGACGCGATCGACGACATCAAGTCCGCCCTTTCCGGGATGCTGTCGCCGGAACGACTGGAGCACGAGCTCGGCCAGGCGGAGGTCCGTCAGATCTTCCGCGTCCCCAAGCTCGGTGTCGTCGCCGGGTGCTACGTCACGAGCGGGGCGATCCCTCGCGACGCGAGAGCCCGCCTCGTTCGAGACGGCATCGTGGTCTACGAGGGCCGGATCGGATCGCTCCGTCGCTTCAAGGACGACGTGAGGGAGGTGGCGTCGGGCTATGAATGCGGCATCGGGATCGAGGGCTACCAGGACGTCAAGGAGGGCGACGTGATCGAGGCCTATGAGGTCCGCGAGGTCGCGCGCTCCCTCTGAGCACATGCTCGTCGCGCTCCAGCGGTTCGACCTCCGGATCCCCGCATGCCGGTCGCTGAAGGAGAAACGTCACGTGGTCAAGGCGCTCACGGGTGCGCTCCGCTCGCGGTTCGAGGTCAGCGTCGCCGAGGTGGATTACCTCGATCTGTGGCAGCGCACCGCGATCGGCGTGGCCGTGGTGGGAGCCGAGGGCTACCACGTGCGAAGCGTGATGCATCGGATCGAGGCGTTCGTGGAAGCCTGGGGCGGTGTCGAGGTCATCGACACGGTCCTCACGCTCCACGAGTCGGAGGGGTGACGTGCCGCAGGGAGGACGCACCGAACGCGTCGGCGAGGAGTTCCGCGAGATCCTCGCCGAGGAGATCCAGAGGCTGAAGGATCCCCGGATCGGCTTCGTCACCGTGACCGGGGTCAAGGTGTCGAGGGACCTGCGCCGCGCGTGGATCTTCTACACGAGCTACGGCGACGAGAAGGCGAGGGCGGGCACCCGCGCGGCGCTCGCATCGGCCACCCCACACCTGCGGGGTGCGGTGGGCCGGCAGGTCCGGCTGAAATTCCTTCCCGAGCTGGAGTTCGAAGAGGACGCCACCCTCGAGCAGGGACGGCGCATCGACGAGCTGATCGCACAGCTGCACAGGCAGGAGCAAAGCGGTGACGCTTGACGAGGGAGCGCGGGGCATGACGGTCGAGGAAGGGCTGACGAGGGCCGCCGAGATTCTCAGTGGGGCAACCCATGTGGCGCTCGCCTGCCACCTGAACCCGGACGCTGACGCCCTCGGCGCGATGCTCGGGCTCGCCGACTTCTTGCGTTCGAGGGGAGTCGAGACCACGTGTTCGTTCCCGAACGAGCCGCTCGACCCCCCCCGATGGGCCGCTCTGCTGCCGGGGAGCGACCGGCTGGTTCCGATGAAGGACTTCCCGAGGGAGCCGGCGGTCATGGTCACGTGCGACTGCGCCGCGTTCGACCGGCTCGGAGCGCTGGGTCACGCCGCCTCGCGGGCGGGCGAGCTCATCTGGATCGACCATCATCGCTCCAACGACGGCCTCGGCACGGTTCCGGTGATCGATCCGGCCGCGTCGTCCACGTGCGAGATCGTCTTCCGGCTGATCGAGGCGATGGGCGGCGGCCTGACCGACGACTCCGCGGCGTGCCTGTACGCCGGGCTCGTCACCGACACGGGCCGCTTCCAGTACGAGGCCACGACACCCGAGACCCTTCGCGTGGCCGCGCGGCTCCGGGAGCACGACTTCGATCACTCCCGCCTCGTGCAGGCGCTCTACGACGACAATCGCCCCGCGTACCTTCGCCTCCTCGGCACGGCGCTGGCTCGCCTCGTCGAGGTTCCCGCGGCCGGCCTGGTGTGGACGTATCTGACGCAGGCGGACCTCGCGGCGTCCGGCGTGCGCGCGGCGGAGACCGACGATCTCATCGATGTGATCCGCACGGCCCGAGGCGTCGACGTGGCCGCCCTCGTGAAGCAACAGCAGGACGGGCGATTCAAGGTCAGCGTGCGCTCGCGCGGCGACCACGACCTTGCCGCGGCCGCGACTGCCTTCGGGGGCGGTGGACATCGCCTCGCGGCGGGGTACACGAGCGAGCACGGCGCCGAGGAGACGATCGAACGGCTCGTCGAGGTCCTGCGCGGCCAGCGCGTCGAGCCGTGAGCGCTCTCGGCGCCGCTGCGGCGCCCGAGGGGCTCCTGCTCGTCGACAAGCCACCCGGCATCACGTCGCACGATGCCGTCTCCCTCGTCCGTCGGGCGCTTGGGACGAGGAAGGTCGGTCACGCCGGGACGCTCGACCCGATGGCGACCGGACTCCTGCTCGTCGGTGCCGGGCGCGCCACTCGACTGCTGCGTTTTCTCGGCGACCTGCCGAAGACCTACGAGGGAACGATAGGCCTGGGGGTCGAGACCACGACGTTGGACGCGGACGGCGACGTCGTCCGCGTCGACGCCGTCGAGGTTACCGACGAGGAGGTCCACCGAGCGATGGTGGCTCTGGTCGGCGACTCGCTGCAGACCCCTCCCGCGTACAGCGCCGTGAAGGTCGGGGGGCGTAAGCTTTACGAGGCGGCGCGAGCGGGAGAGCCTCTCGAGGCGGCCGCACGCCCGATCCATGTCGGCGCCTTCGATCCGATGTCGCGGCACGGCGACGACGTCGACTTCCGGGTCGTGTGCGGTTCCGGCACGTACGTCCGCGTCCTCGTCGCCGATGTCGGAGCCGCCCTCGGATGCGGCGCCCATCTGACCCGGCTGCGACGCACCCGCGTGGGGCCGTTTGCCGTCGCCGATGCCCGTCCGCCGGGCGACCGGGGGACGCCTCTTCCGCTCGAGGCGGCGGTCGCCCATCTGCCGCGCGTCACGTTGGACGAGGAGGAGACGACGGCCGCGAGCCACGGGCGGATCCTCGGCCCGGCGGGCGTCCAGGGTCCCTACGGCGTCTACGACGGCGCCGGGTCGCTCGTCGGCGTCTACGAGGACGACGGCGCCAAGGCCGCCCCGCTCGTGATCCTCGCTCCGTCGTGACGCTGCCGTCGTTCGCCCTCGGCTAGTCTCCCGTGCGATGCAGGTCGTTCGGGGGATCGAGGCGCTCCCGCTCGCGGACGAGCCGTCGGTCGCAACCGTCGGGTTCTTCGACGGAGTGCACGCCGGCCACCGAGCGGTGCTCGGCCGCACCGTGGAACGGGCGCGGGAACGGGGGATCCGGTCGGTCGCGATCACGTTCGACCGGCACCCCCGCGAGGTCTTGACGCCGGGTCAGGAGCCTCGGCTCCTCACGACCGTCGAACGGAAGGCGGCGCTGATCGCCGAGCGTGGCATCGACGCATTGGTCGTGCTCGAGTTCACGCGCGAGTTCTCGCTCGTTTCGGCCGAGGACTTCGTTCGCGACGTCCTCGTACGAGGCGTCCACGCGCTCGACGTCGTGGTCGGCGCGAACTCTACCTTCGGACACCGGGCGGCCGGAACCCTCGGGCGGCTTCCGGCGTTGGGTCGGCCGTACGGGTTGAGCGCGGAGGGGGTCGAACTGGTCCGGATCGACGGCCGGACGGTCTCCTCGTCGTCGATCCGCGATGCCCTTGCCGCGGGGGACCTGGCATGGCCCCAGACGGCCCTGGGCCGCCGATTCGTGCTGGACGGCGCGGTGGTCGCGGGCCACGGGCGCGGCAGGGGCCTCGGCTTCCCGACGGCGAACCTGCGCACCTGGCCCCGGCTGCTCCTGCCGGGGCAGGGGATCTATGCAGGAGTCGCCGAGGTCGACCCCGAGCGCCACGTTGCGGCGATCGACGTCGGCACGAACCCCACGTTCGGCGTCGAGCCCCTCCACGTCGAGGCGTTCCTGCTCGACTACGAGGGCGGGGATCTGCAGGGCGGGCCCCTGGCGGTGGAGTTCTGGGCGCGGCTCCGCGACGAGACGCGGTTCGACTCGGTCGAGGAGCTCGTGCTCGCGATCAGTCGGGACGTCGAGCGGACGCGGGAGATCGTCACCTTATGACCGGGGCCGGTCGGCGGATCTCGCCGCTGGTAGCCTTGGGGCCCGTATGACGCTGCAGACCGAGACGAAACAACAGATCATCGGTGAACACGCTCGAACCCCGGGCGACACCGGCTCCGCCGAGGTCCAGGTCGCGGTGCTCACGAAGCGGATCGCCGACCTCACAGAGCACTTGAAGACCCACAAGCACGACCACGCCTCCCGGAGGGGTCTGTTGCAGATGGTCGGCCGCCGCCGCCGGTTGCTGGAGTACCTTCGTCGCGAGGACGTCAACCGCTACCGCGAGTTGATCGCCAAGCTGGGTCTGCGCCGTTGATCCACGACCGTGGGTGGGTCTCTCCGACCTTCCCGCGCGAAGGAGGGATGCGAACGACCGATCACCCCTAGGAGGCGGAACACCGCGGTCGGTTATCAGTAGCGAGCCGCCGAGCCGGACCCGTACGCACCGCGATTCGCGGATACGAGGGCAGCGAGCCCGGAGGCCCACCACTGAGAATCGGCCGACCCACCTCCTTTTTTCGACAGCGTCGGTGACTCGCCGGCGCGTGATCCCAGGAGGACCGGCCCATGGCCACCACCCTTTCCCGCGAATTCGGGAACACGACCCTGTCCTTCGAGACGGGCCGGATGGCTCGTCTCGCCGACGGCGCCGCCGTCGTCACCTACGGCGAGACCCAAGTGCTCGCCACCTGCGTCTCCAGCAATCCCCGCGAGGGTATCGACTTCTTCCCGCTCACGATCGATGTCGAGGAGCGCATGTACGCGGCTGGCAAGATCCCCGGCAGCTTCTTCCGACGTGAAGGGCGGCCCTCCGAGACGGCCATCCTCACAGCTCGTCTCATCGACCGCCCGCTGCGGCCGACGTTCAGGGACGGGTACCACGACGAGGTCCAGGTCATCATCACCGTGCTCGGGGCGGACATGGCCAACCCGTACGACATCCCAGGCATGAACGCGGCGTCGCTGGCCACCTGCCTTGCCGGCCTCCCGTTCGACGGGCCCGTGGGCGCGGTGCGGATGGGCATGATCGGGGGCGAGTGGATCGCGAACCCCACGTTCCAGCAGCTCGACGAGGCTACGTTCGACATCGTGGTCGCCGGGCGGCGCAACGACGCCGGCCAGATCGACATCCTCATGATCGAGGGCGAAGCTCCAGACAACACGTGGGCACTCATCGCCGACGGCGCGATCGCTCCCACCGAGGATGTCGTCGCCCAGGGCATCGAGGCCGCGAAGCTCGCCATCGCGGAGATGATCGACCTCCAGGCGGAGTTCATCGCCCAAGCGGGCGTCACGCCGAAGCCCTTCGAGCCGACGCCGCTGTTCGGCGAGGACCTCTACCGTGCCCTCTCCGACTTCGCGAGGTCGAAGCTCGAGGGCGCGATCGTCCCGGACAAGACGGAGCGCGACGACCGGCTCGACGCCGTGAAGGCCGAGGCGAAGGAACATCTGGCGCAGGAGTTGGGCGAGGAGTCCTTCGCTGCCCGAGCGGCCGAGTTCGGCCCCGCCTGGAAGGACCTCCAGAAGAAGGTCATGCGCGCCCGCGTGATCGACGAGGGGATCCGCCTCGACGGACGGACGCCCACCGACATCCGTTCGCTCTCCGCAGAGGTGGGCGTGCTGAGGCGAGCGCACGGCTCCGCCCTGTTCAGCCGGGGGGAGACCCAGGTGCTGAACATCACGACGCTCGGCATGCTGCGGATGACCCAGATGATCGACACGCTCGACCTCGAGGACACGAAGCGATATATGCACCACTACAACTTCCCGCCGTTCTCGACGGGCGAGACGGGCCGCGTGGGCTCGCCGCGTCGCCGCGAGATCGGCCACGGCGCGCTCGCCGAGCGAGCGCTCGTGCCGGTGGTGCCGCCGGAGGACGAGTTCCCGTACGCGCTCCGGGTCGTGAGCGACGTGTTGGCGTCGAACGGGTCGACCTCGATGGCCTCCGTCTGCGGCTCGACGTTGTCGTTGATGGACGCGGGCGTGCCGATCAAGGCGCCGGTCGCGGGGATCGCGATGGGCATGATCGCCGAGGGAGAGACGTTCGTGACGCTCACCGACATCCTCGGGGACGAGGACGCGCTCGGCGACATGGACTTCAAGGTAGCCGGCACGCGCGAGTTCGTGACCGCGATCCAGCTCGACATGAAGGTGACCGGCCTGCCCGGCCAGGTGCTGGTCGGTGCACTGCAGCAGGCCCACGACGCCCGGTTGAAGATCCTCGACGTCATGGAGGCGACGATCGCGGCGCCTCGCGACGAGGTCGACCCGAAGGCCCCGCGGATCATCTCGATCCAGATCCCCGTCGACAAGATCGGGGAAGTCATCGGACCGAAGGGCAAGCGCATCAACGAGATCATCGCGCTCACCGGCGCCGACATCGACATCCAGGACGACGGTACGGTGTTCATCGGCTCCAGCCAGGGTGCCGGAGCCGACGAGGCGGCGCACATGATCGACGAGATCGCGAACCCGCGTCCGGTCCTGGTCGGCGAGACGTACGAGGGCACGGTCGTCAAGACCACGACGTTCGGCGCGTTCGTGAACCTCGTTCCCGGCCGCGACGGCCTCGTGCACATCTCGAAGCTCGGGCGCGGGAAGCGTCTGTCGAGCGTGGAGGAAGCCGTGCACGAAGGCGACAAGCTCAGGGTGCTCGTCGAGGACATCGACTCGCAGGGCAAGATCAGCCTGAAGCCGATCGGTGAGGAATGGGCGATCCCCGAAGGCCAGGCCGACGAGGGCGGTGGCGACCGCCGGCCGCGAGACGGCGGCCGCGACCGCGACCGAGATCGGGACCGCGGAGGGCGTGGGGCCGATCGCGGCGACCGGCGAGGCGGGCGCCGTTTCCGCGACGAGCGGGCGAGCCGAGATCCCTCGACCTCTCAGTCCGCGCCGAGGTCATCCGGGTCCGATACGCCGGGCGGCGAGTAGGCGACCCACCGCATGCCCATCCGAAGGACCGAGTTCTCTTCGGGCCTGCGGGTCGTCACGGAGCGGATGCCCGGCGTCCGCTCCGTGTCGGTGGGGTTCTGGGTGCTGGCCGGGTCTCGCGACGAAGCCCCGAACATCAGCGGTGCCAGTCATTTCCTGGAGCACCTGCTGTTCAAGGGCACCCCGTCGCGGACGGCGCTGGACATCGCCGAGAACTTCGACGCTGCGGGCGGGGACGTGAACGCCTTCACCGCCAAGGAATACACGTGCTATTACGCGCGCGTGCTCGATCGCGATCTCGAGATGGCGATCGATCACCTGGCCGACATGCTCCAGCATTCCCTGATCCGCACGGCTGATCTCGACGCCGAGCGCCAGGTGATCCTGGAGGAGATCAACATGCACGAGGATTCGCCGGAGGACGTCGTCCACGACCTGTTCACCGAGACCATCTGGCCCGAGCACCCGCTCGGCCGGCCGATCCTCGGCACGGCGGCAACGATCCAGGCCGCGACGCGCCGCTCCGTCAATCGGTTCTACAAGCGCCACTACGTGCCTGGACGCGTCGTGGTGGCGGCGGCGGGGAGCGTGGACCACGATCGGCTCATCGCGATGCTGCGCGATCGCATGGAGACCGGCCGCCGACTGAAACCCGGCTCATCGTCGCGGTGGAGTGCGCGCGAGCGACAGCGCGCGCCCGTGGCGTCGGGCCGGCGGCTGGTGAAGCGCCGGAAGACCGAGCAGGCGCACATCTGCGTCGGGACGGACGGCCTCGACCGGAGCGACCCGGATCGGTTCGCGTTCATGATCGTGAACACCGCCCTCGGCGGCGGGATGTCCTCGAGGTTGTTCCAGGAGATCCGGGAGAGGCGCGGCCTGGCCTATTCGGTGTACAGCTATCACCAGCAGTTCACGGAGGCCGGTCTGTTCACGTGCTACGCGGGCACGACGCCGAGCCGGGCCGAGCAGGTGATCGGCCTGCTCCGCCGCGAGCTCGAGGATGTGGCGGGCGGCGGCCTTCGCGAGGACGAGTTCCTGCGTGCGAAGGGGCACGCGAAGGGCTCGATGGTCCTTTCCCTCGAGGACCCCGGCGGACGGATGTCGCGCCTCGGCAAGTCCGAGATCGCTCAGGGGGAGATCCTCTCCGTCGACCAGACGCTCAGGCGCGTCGATCTCGTATCGCTGGCGGACGCCCGCAGCGTTGCACATCGCGTCCTGTCCCGGCCGATGACGTTCACCGTTCTCGGACCGTTCGCGACGAAGGCCTTCAAGGAGGCCATGGCGTGATCCGCGTCGGGGTCCTCGGCGCCGCGGGGCGTGTGGGCGGGGAGGTCTGCCGAGCCGTGGCCGCCGATCCCGCGCTCATCCTGGCGGCGGCGGTCGACCCGGGGCATGCGGGCGCCGTCGTCGGAGACGTTGAGGTGTCGGCCTCGCTCGACGCGCTGCTGGATGCCTCGGTCGAGGTGGCCGTCGACTTCACCCATCCCGGCGCGGTGATGGACAACGTCCGGTGGTGCGTCGCCCACCGTGTTCACGCGGTCGTCGGCACGACCGGGATCTCGGGCGCCGAACTGGAGGAGCTGCGAGCGCTGGCGGAGGAGGGGGCGCACGTCCTCGTCTGCCCGAACTTCGCCATCGGCGCCGTGCTGATGATGCGGTTCGCCGAGCAGGCGGCGCGGTATCTGCCGGCCGCCGAGATCGTCGAGCTCCATCACGACGGCAAGGCCGACGCTCCGAGCGGGACGGCGATCGCGACGGCCCAGCGGATCGCCGCGGCGCATGGCAGCGAGGCCGCCGGTGCGGCCGGCGGCGACGTCGCCCACCCCGGGGCTCGCGGGGCCGACGTGGACGGGATCCGCGTGCACGCCGTCCGGCTTCCCGGCCTGCTCGCGCACCAGGAGGTGATCCTCGGCGGCCCCGGACAGACCCTGACGATCCGCCATGACTCGACGGACCGGTCGTCGTTCATGCCGGGGGTGCTCCTCGCGATCCACGCGATCGCATCGCGGCCCGGCCTGACGGTCGGGATCGAGCCGCTCCTGGAAGTCCCGTGAGCCGAGGGTTCGCCGCCTTCGTCGCCCATCCCGACGACGACGCGTTCGGGATCACCGGCACGGTTGCGCTGCACGCCGGCGATCCGGAGTTCCGGTTCACGCTCGTGCTGGCCACGAGCGGGGAGGCGGGGATGATCTCGGACCCGTCGCTGGCCACGCGCGCGACCCTGGGCGCCGTCCGGGAGCAGGAGGACCGCGATGCCTGGAACGTGGTCGGGCGGCCTCCGGACCGGCACGGATTCCTGCGGTACCCCGACGGGGGCGTCGCCGACGTGGCATTCGACGAGCTCGTCGAGCGGTTCGCGGCGGTGCTGCGTGACGAGCGTCCGGAGGTCGTCGTCACGTTCGGTCCCGACGGCATCACGGGGCACGCGGATCACATCGCGGTGGGACGGGCGGCGAGCGAAGCGTTCCATCGCGTTCGGGCCGCAGGCGGACCGGGGTTCTTGCGCTTGTTGCAGCTGTGCATCCCCCAGAGCAGTCTGACGAGGTTCAACGACGACCTCGTCGCGCGAGGGGCCGAGCCGATGGATCCGACCCAACCCTTCCAGCCCCGCGGCGTCGACGACTCGCTCGTCGCCGTCCTCGTCGACACCGCTCCGGTCTGGCGGACGAAACTCGAGGCGCTGCTCGAGCACCGCACGCAGGCCAACGACGTGCAGCAGATCCCCGAGGACCTCCGTGAGCAGATGCTTTCGGTCGAGGCTTACGTGCAGGCCTGGCCGGAACGCGAGCCGGGCGCGCCTCCGCTGCGAGACGTCTTCGCGGGGCTCGACCCCGACCGCTGACTCCCGCGGGCGTCATCGACGGACGGCGCCCTGCCACAGGAACAGGCACCCGAGGCCGAACAGTACGAGGGATAGGGCGATGCGCACGAGCCGAAGACCCCGGTCGCCGACCAGCCTGCGCCCGCCACTGCCGAGCGCCGTGAACGCGGAGTCCGAAACCGAGACGCCGGCCGTCATCGCGACGGCGACTGCGAGCGCCGCCCGCGTTCCACCCTCGATCGTCGCGGCGGCGACCACGGCCGACGCCGTGGTGGCGAAGAAGATCCAGGCGCCCGGGTTGACGACCACCGAGACGATGCCCTTCGTGGTGGGACCGAGGGTGCCGCCCCGTGCAACATCCGCAGGGTCGTCGAGGCGCGCCGCGAGCGACCGGAGCTCCGTGACGGCGAGGAACACGATGAAGGCGCCGCCCACGAGTCGAAGCACCCGAAGCAGCCCCGGACCGGGCGTGAGCGAAGAGAAGCCGAGCGCCAGGGCAACCATGACGGCGAAGAGGGTCCCGTTCGCTCCGAGCATGACGCGCAGCCCCCCGGAGAAGCCGCCCCTCGCGGTCTCGGACAGGATCAGCACCTGGACGGGGCCCGGTGCCGCGCCGAGGGCGAACCCCAGCGCGAAGGCCGAGGAGACGTGCTCGCCCCAGCCCGTCATCCGGCGTCGTTGCCGAGCCGCAACTCCTCGACCGCAAGCGTTCCGTCGTCTTCGGCCGTGACGAGGATCCCCTCGCACTCCGCGAACGGTTCCGGCTCGCGACCGGTCAAACCGAAGGCCGCGTGCTCCACGAACGGGGTGTGGCTGATCGCCAGCCCGCGCCCACCTTCGGGCACCCGATCGAGAAGCGCGCGGACGCCTTCAGCCATGCCCTCGGGCGATCCGCCGCTGGCGTCTTGGCCCGCGAGGCCGGGGATCACGGCGTGGTCGGGGGGGAGCGTGCCGTGGGCTCCGCGGAGGAGCCAGGCGGCGGTCTCCGCGGTCCGCTCCGCCGGCGAGACGAAGACGCAGGCGAATGCGGAGCCGGTCGACCGGCCGAGGGCCTCGGCCTGCGCCCGTCCGGCTTCCGACAACCGATCGGCAGAGGGGTCTCTCCTCGCGTGCCGTCGCAGTTCCAGCTGATGCATCTCGCCGTCAGCGGCTCGCGGGTTCGTCCTCGCCGGCCTGCCGCCGCGCCAGGACGAAAAGAAGGTCGCTCAGCCGGTTCAGGTATCGCCGAACGAGAGGGTTCACCCCTGCATCGGTGCGCTCGAGAGTGACCACGCGCCGTTCGGCGCGACGCACGATCGCGCGTGCGAGATCCAAGGCCGCGCTCGACGGATCTGCGCCCGGCACGATGAACACGTCCGGGAGAGACTGGGCAGCGACCAGGTCGTCGATGCGCCGCTCGAGTCGCGCGATCATCGTCTCGGTGACGAGCGACACTTCGGGGTCGAGCTTTCGACGCTGGGTCGGGTTCGTCGCGAGGTCGGCACCGACGACGAAGAGCTCGCGTTGCAGCGTGAGGATGTCGGCGCGCATCGCGTCGTCACGGCAGGAGGCCCGGGCGAGTCCGAGCGCGGCGACCGCCTCGTCGGTCGTGCCGTACGCCTCGGCAGCCGGGTCGTCCTTGGAGACCCTGCCGCCGTAGAGCAGCCCCGTCGTGCCGTCGTCCCCAGCCCTGGTGTAGATGCGCGGCATCGGGAGCTAGCATAGGGCCCGTCGTGGCCGCCGCCCCGGCGGCATGAGGAGGACAGCATGGCCAGGTTCGGCTCGGTCGTCACCGCGATGGTCACCCCGTTCCGCGAGGACCACGCTGTCGACTACGACGGTGCCCAGGAGCTCGCCGCGTACCTCCTCGACCACGGCTCGGAAGCGATCGTCGTCGCGGGCTCCACAGGGGAGTCGCCCACGCTCACGCGCAAAGAGCGCGCGGAGCTCTACCGAGCGGTCGGCGAAGCGGTTCACGGACGTGGCAACATGATCTGCGGCACCGGGACCTATTCCACGGCCGAGACCCTCGAGCTGACCCAGGACGCAGAGGACGCCGGCGCGGACGGGCTCCTCGTGGTCACGCCCTACTACAACAAGCCGCCGCAGCGAGGGTTGATCGCGCATTTCGAGCGAGTCGCCGACGCGACGGACCTTCCGATCGTCGCGTACAACATCCCGGGTCGCACGGCCACGAGGATCGAGCACGACACCCTCATCACCCTGTCGGCGAAGCCGAACATCGTCGCGGTGAAGGACTCGACCGGTGACTTCCAAGGCATCTCGCGACTCATGGCCGAGGCTCCGGACTTCGAGGTCTACTCGGGCGACGACTGGGCCACGTTCGGATACGTGTGCCTGGGCGCCGTCGGGGTGGTCTCGGTCGCGAGCCATCTCGTCGGCCCCCAGATCCGCCAGATGATCGAGCTCATCGAGACCGGCGACGTCGCGGCGGCGCGCAAGATCCACGAGACGCTCTCGCCCCTGTTCAACGCCCTGTTCATCACGTCGAACCCGATCCCCCTGAAGGCCGCCCTCGAGATGCTCGGGCGCCCGGCAGGAGTCCCGCGTCTTCCGCTAGTCCCGGCCACGGCAGAGGAGCGGCAACGGGTCCGCAAGGCCCTGGAGGACGCCGGTCTCCTCTGACGGGGTCGTCAGGGTCGTCTTCCTCGGTGGCGTCGGGGAGGTCGGGCGCAACATGGCCTGTCTCGAGCTGGCCGGCCGCATCCTGCTGATCGACGTCGGACTCTCGTTCCCCTCGGGAGACATGCCGGGCATCGATCTGGTGCTCCCCGACTTCGATTACGTGCGCAACCGCGCCGACCGAGTGGAGGGCGTCGTGCTCACCCACGGCCATGAGGATCACATCGGCGCCCTCCCGTATCTCCTTCGCGAGTTCGACCGCCTGCCCGTCTACGGGACGCCGTTCACGCTCGAGCTGCTGAAGGGAAAGCTCGCCGAGCACGAGGTCGCGGATCGGGCCGACCTCCACGTCGTGACGCCGGGCGAGACGGCCAGCCTGGGCCCGTTCACGATGCGATTCATCCGAGTCACACACTCGATCCCCGACGGCATGGCCGTCGTCGTCGACACGCCGTTCGGCGCCATCCTGCACACGGGGGACTTCAAGATCGATCAGACACCCCTCGACGGGCGCCCCACCGACCTGCACCGTCTCGCCGAGGAGGCCAGCGGGCGGGGCGTGCATCTCCTGCTCAGCGACTCCACCAACGCGGAGGAGGCGGGCTACACCCAGAGCGAGCGGAGCGTGGGGCCCGTGCTGCAACGGATCGTCGCGGGAGCCCCGCGCATCGTCGTCGCGGCCTGCTTCTCGAGCCACATCCACCGGGTTCAGCAGATCGTGAACGCGGCGACGTCCGACGGCCGCGTCGTCGCCTTCCTCGGCCGGTCGATGCATACGAGCGTCGACGCCGCGCGCCGCCTCGGGTTGCTGCATGTCGACGACCGCGACGTCGTCGATATCGAGGAGGTCGACCGGCTCGATCCGGGCCGCGTCGTCGTGATCTGCACCGGTTCCCAGGGCGAGCCGTACTCGGCCCTCAGCCTGATGGCCTCCCAGCAGCACAAGTGGGTGAAGGTGAAGACGGGCGACACGGTCGTGCTCTCCTCGTCGCTCATCCCCGGGAACGAGCCGGCGATCCACCGCGTGGTCGACGCGCTCTACCGCACCGGGGCCGACGTGTTCAACATGCCGTCGGATCCGGTGCACGCGAGCGGTCACGCCGCCCAGGAAGAGCTTCGCCTCATGCTCTCGCTCGTGCGCCCCCGGTGGTTCATTCCCATCCACGGCGAGCGGCGGCACCTGCAGCACCACGCGCGGCTCGCCGCCGAGGTGGGCATCCCCGCGGACCACGTGATCGTGTGCGAGGACGGGGACGTGGTCGAGGTGGGGGAGACCGTGGAGAAGGTCGAGCGCGTCCAGGCGGGGATGACGTTCGTCGACGGCCTCGGCATCGGCGACGTCGGAGGCGAGGTCCTGCGCGACCGGCGCAAGCTGGCCGGCGACGGCGTGGTCGTCGTCGTGCTCACGGTGGATGCCCACACCGGAGAGGCGCTCGCCGGCCCGGACATCGTGAACCGCGGCTTCGTCTACGAGGACACGGCCGGCGACATCCTTGAAGAAGCCAGGAAACGCGTCATGCTTGCGCTCACGGAGAGCGCGGCGGCTTCGCACGTCACGGACCCGTCCGCGCTCCAGCAGAGCGTGCGTCGGGTCCTCCGGAAGTACTTCTACGAGGTGACGCAGCGCAAGCCGGTGATCCTGCCGGTCATCATGGAGGTGTAGGTGGCGACGAAGACTTCCCCCCCGCGGCGCCGCGCGTCGCGGAAACGGCCTGCCCGCCGGCCGGTGGGCCGTTCGCGTGCCCGGAGCCGCGCATCCGCGCGAACGACCGTGCGGAGCGTCCTGTCGCCCTGGGCCCGCGACGCCCTGGGGATCGGACTCGTCGTGTTCGCGCTGCTCGCGATGCTGTCGGTGTGGTTCGGCGCCGCGGGACCCGCCGGGCATGCGATCTCGTCTGTTCTGCGCGGGACGTTCGGGGTGGCGGCCGTCCTCGTTCCCCCGGCCGGCGCCTACTGGGGGGTGCTGCTGCTCCGCGACACGGCGCGCGAGGAACGCATGCGGATGTTCGTCGGCTTCGCCGCAGTCACAATGGGATCGCTCGGCATCGTGTCGCTCGTCCGAGGGAACCCGAGCGTATTCGGCGGATACGAGGCTGTCGGGCGCGCCGCCGGGATCCTCGGCGCGCTCGCCGCGCACCCCGCCTCCCGCGTGATCTCCACGATCGGGGCCGCCGTCGTGGCCGTCGGGCTCACCGCGATCGGGCTCCTGATCTTCACCGGAACGCCGGTCTCGGCCCTGCGCGAACGCGCGCGGGCACTCCGTGACGAGTGGGACGAGCGGGATCCCGTTCGGGCTACGGCGCGCGAGGCTCGCGCGTCCCGCCCGCGCCGGGGCCGGCGGGTCCGCGAGGCGCTCGGACTGCAGGACGAAGACATCCTGATCGTGCCGGAGGCGGGCACAGGATCCGAACCGCCGCTCGTGGAAGAGCTGCCGCGGGTCTTCGAACAAGAGCCCCCGGCGCCCGGCGAGCGCCCTCCGCGCCGAAGCGTCGCTACCGCCGGCGGTCCCTACCAACTGCCTCCCCTGGACCTGCTGCGCACCGCCCCGCCCTCGATGGCCGACGGGCGCCATCAGGACGAGGTCATGGCGGCGCTCGAGCGCACGCTGCAGAACTTCGGCGTCGACGCGCACGTCACCGGCGCCCACCGCGGCCCGACGGTCACGATGTACGAGGTCGAGGTGGCCGCGGGCACGAAGGTCAACAAGGTGCTGAACCTGTCGAGCGACATCGCCTATGCCCTGGCGACACCCGACGTGCGGATCCAGGCACCGATCCCGGGCAAGTCCGCGATCGGCATCGAGGTGCCGAACAAGCATCGCGACTTCGTGATGCTCGGCGACATCCTGCGGTCACCGGCCGCGAAGGAGGCCGGGCATCCGCTCACGGTCGCGCTCGGCAAGGACATCCATGGCCGGGCCCAGATGGTGAACCTGGCGACGATGCCCCACGTCCTCATCGCCGGGGCGACCGGGGCCGGCAAGTCCTCGCTCGTGAACTGCTTCGTCACATCGTTGTTGCTGCGCACCACGCCCGACGACGTCCGGCTCGTGCTCGTGGACCCGAAGCGTGTCGAGCTCTCGCACTTCGCCGGTGTTCCGCATCTGCTGTCGCCGGTCATCGTCCATCCGAAGCGGGCCGCCGAGGCCCTGCAGTGGCTCGTCCGCGAGATGGAGCTCCGCTACGAGACCCTGGCCGCGGTGGGCGTTCGTGACATCGACGGCTACGAGGCCGGCCTGGAAGCGGGAGCCCTTCGCCTGCCGGTCGGCAGGGAGGACGAATTCCGGCACATGCCCTTCATCGTCGTCGTGATCGACGAGCTCTCCGACCTCATGATGGTCGCTCCCCGTGAGGTCGAGGACGCGATCTGCCGGATCGCGCAGATGGCTCGCGCCGTCGGCATCCACCTGGTGGTCGCCACCCAGCGGCCGAGCGTGGACGTGGTCACCGGGCTGATCAAGGCGAACATCCCCTCGCGCATCGCGCTCATGACCTCCTCGCAGGCGGACTCACGCGTCGTGCTCGACATGAACGGAGCCGAGAAGCTGGTGGGTCACGGCGACATGCTGTTCGCGCCGGCGAACGCCTCGAAGCCCGCCCGCCTCCAGGGGGCCTGGGTGACCCAGGCGGAGATCCACCAGGTCACCGAATTCATCCGCGCGCAGCGCGAGGCCGTGTACGAGAACACGGTCGAAGGCCTGGGTTCCCCACCCGGCGAGGGGCCGGGGGAATCGGCGGGCCAGGGCCTCGGCGATGACGACGCGCTCCTCGAGCAGGCCGGGGAGCTCGTGATCCGCTCGCAGCTGGGTTCGACCTCGATGCTGCAGCGGAAGCTGAAGGTGGGGTTCGCGCGCGCGGGGCGCCTCATGGACCTGCTCGAGGACCGTGGGATCGTCGGCCCGAGCTTGGGCTCGAAGGCGCGGGACGTCTTGATCACCTGGGAAGAGTGGGAGGAGCGAAGGGGCGGGTAGCGTCCTTCGGGTCAGATCGCGCCGACGCGGCGCGCCACCTGGAACAACGCGTCGGCGTGCTGCTGGGGGTCGATCATCACGTCGCCGGCCGAGCCCACCTGCCGCTGCCAGTACGAGTAGATCGACTCGTGATCCCACCCCCGAGCGGTTGCCCCCCGATAGCACCTGGCCAGCTCGCCGCCGGACCAGATCGCGTCCGGAGAGACGAGGAACCCCCCGCTCGCGCCGTCGATCGCCACCCAGAACGCGCCCACGAGTCCCCAGCGGTCGTTGTCCAGGGCCCCCGATACCAGGAGGAACCGGACGGGCCCCTCCGAGAGGATGCGCGGGGCCGGCAGGTCGTAGACCGCCGCGAGCGGCGAGGCGTCGTTCCAGGCGTCGTTGGTCTCGGATGTCACCAGGGTCCTCCTGGTCGCGATGCTACGTCCCCCGGATGGCGGCGCACAGCGGTCGGAAGGCGATACCTTTTCTGGGAACCGACCTAGGTCCTCTCCAGGCCCCGGCCAGCCGGTCACGATCCCCCGTGTCGGGCTCGCGCCTCGTCGATGACCGTCAACGCGCTCGGGCGATCCTCGAAGCCGTGCGTCTCGACGGTGTGTCCCTCGAGATCCTTGTAGACCTGGAAGAAGTGCTCGATCTCGTTCAGGAGGTTCGTCGGCAGTCCATCCAGGTCCTCGACGTGGGACCACATCGGATCGCGAAGCGGAACGCAGAGAACCTTCTCGTCGGCCCCTTTCTCGTCGGTCATGCGGAACAGGCCGACAGGTCGCGCCCGGATGCGGCACCCCGGGAAGGTCGGCTCCCCGACGAACACGAGGGCGTCCAGCGGATCCCCGTCGCCGCCGATCGTTCGGTCGATGAACCCGTAGTCGGTGGGGTACTGGACGGACGTGAACAGCATCCGGTCGAGCACGATCGTCCCGGTCTCGTGATCGTACTCGTACTTGTTGCGCGAGCCCTTCGGGATCTCGACCACGATGTCGAGCACCTCGCCGCCGTCCACGGGCAGAGTCTAGCCGTCGGCGTCCGGCGGAAGCCCCGAGGGTATCCTGAGCGGGACCCATGGCCAGCGGATCGCGCAACGACTCGACGATCGGGGTCGGCCCCCTGCTCCGCAAGGCACGCGAGTTCCGTGGTCTCACGATCGAGGAAACCGCACGCGGCACGAAGCTCCGGGCCGATCAGCTGCGGGCGCTCGAAGAGGAGGACTTCGATGCGCTGCCCGGCGACGTCTACGTGCGCGCCAGTCTGCGGACCTACGCGGCGTACCTGGGCGTCGATCCGGACGAGATCGCGGGGGCGTACGGCCGGCAGGCCGACGAACCGAGCGCGCCGGCGCCTCCGCCGAAGATGGACAAGATCGAGCGGGCGATCGCCGCGACTCGCCTTCGGGACGATCCTCGGCTGGTGCTGATCGGGGCGGCGATCATGCTCGCCGTGCTGATCGGGTTCGGGGTCGTGTCGAGGCGGAGCGGCGCGCCGCTTCCGGCCGCCATCCCCACGAGCGTCGCGACGCCGACCAGTGCCGAGACGCTCGATGCCGCGCTGGACGCGCACCAGAGCGTCGACGTCACGGTCACGGTCGACGGCATCCCGCAGAGCTTCCGGATGAGCGCAGGCGAGACCCGGTCGTTCACGGCCGAGCAGAACCTCGCGATCCGGATCGAGACGGGAGCGACCGTGCACGTCGTCGTCGACGGCAGGGATCTCGGCGTGCCGGGGAAGGTGGGCGTCCCGTGGACCCGAGCGTGGAGCACCCAGACGGAGGGCTCGCTCTCGCCCTCCGCCTCTTCCGGACTGTGACGGTGATGGCATCCGACGAGGTCGACAACCGCCCCGGGCGGGGCCTGAGTGGCTCGACGTGAGAGCCGAGATCGTCGCGGTCGGGACGGAGCTCCTGCTCGGACAGATCGCCAACACGAATGCCCAGTGGATGTCCGAGCATCTTGCGGAGATCGGCGTCGACGTCGTTCACCATCAGGTCGTCGGGGATAACCACGAGCGGATCGCGGAGGCGATCCGGCTGGCCGGTTCGCGCGCCGACGTCGTGCTCGTCTCCGGTGGACTCGGTCCGACCGAGGACGACATCACCCGGGAGGCCATCGCGGCGGTGCTCGGCGTCGGGATGGTTCGCCACCCCGAGATCGAAGACCGGCTCCGAGAGAAGTTCGCGGCGTTCGGGCGAGGAAGGATGTCGGCGAACAACCTTCGCCAGGCCGACGTGCCGGAGGGTGCCATCATCATCGCGCCACTGCGCGGGACCGCACCCGGCCTGGCCGTCGAGATCGGAGCGACGCGGCTCTACGCCGTGCCGGGGGTTCCCGCCGAGATGATGGAGATGATGAACGATGTGATCGTGCCCGAGCTCAGGGACCGCGCAGGCGACGGAGTCGTGCGGTCAATGGTGCTGGGATGCACGGGCATCGGAGAGTCGCGTGTCGCCGAGATCCTCGTCGACCTGTTCGGGTCGTCCGAAAACCCGAGCCTCGCCTATCTCGCGACGCCGGGGGAGGTGAAGGTGCGTCTGACCGCGAAGGCAGGATCGGCCGCCGAGGCCGACGCGCTGATCGCTCCGCTCGCCGATGAGGTGCGGCGACGTCTCGGAGACGCCGTCTTCACGACCGTGGGCGAGTCGCTCGAGGGCGCGGCCGGCCGGCTGTTGCTGGCGGCGGGGGCGACCCTTGCGTGTGCCGAGTCCTTGACGGGCGGGTCCGTCGGCGCCCGGATCACCGACGTGCCGGGCGCCTCCGCGTACTTCCTCGGCTCGGCCGTCGTGTACACGGCGGAGGCGAAGCATGCTCTGCTCGGGGTCTCGCGGGAGACCATCGCCGGCCCAGGCGTCGTGAGCGAAGCCTGCGCTCGGGAGATGGCCGTCGGGGCGCGCAGGATCTTCGGAGCCGACATCGGGCTCGCCCTGACGGGGGCCGCGGGCCCCGAACCCCACGACGGCGCGGCCGCGGGCACCGTGTGGATCGCGTTGGACGCTGGTGAGCGGTCTCATGCTGCGGGGTACCGCTGGCAGGTCGAGCGGGACCGGGTCCGACGCTGGGCCGAGCAAGCGGGACTGGACCTCGTTCGCCGATACCTCGAGGGCAGGGAGCTGCCCGCGGGCGACCTCGTCGCCTGACGGCCGTGGCCCGGGACCGCGCGTCGCGCCCCGAGGCGAAGCCCCTCCGGCTGTTCGTCGCCGCCGAGATCCCGTCCCGGGCGAGGGCGGCGCTCGAGTCGGCGATCGAGCCATGGCGAGCGGCATTCCCGAAGGCACGGTGGGCTCCCATCGAGAACTGGCACGTGACGCTGAAGTTCCTGGGGTCGACGTATCCGCGCTTGAAGGAGTGGGTCGAGCGGTCGCTGGAGGAGGTCACCGCAGACATCGCGCCGTTCCCGAGCCGGGTGACGGGGATCGGCGCGTTCCCGTCGGTCGAACGCGCGCGCATCGTCTGGGCCGGGCTCGACGACAAGGCGGGCCGCATGGCCGGGCTCGCCCTTGCACTCGACGCCGCGCTGGCGTCGGAGTTCCGGCCCGAGACGCGTCCGTTCCGCCCCCATCTGACCATCGCGCGCAGCGATCCGCCGCTCGCGCTCCCGGAGTCGTTCGAGCAGACGCCGCTCGAAACGACCCCGTTCTCCATCGATCGGATCGTGTTGTTCCGCAGCCACCTGCGGCGCCCGGCTCCTCGGTACGAGGCGATCCGTGAGTTCCGGCTCGCGGGATGAGGCGGGTCCTTGTGTCCGAACACGCGTTCGGGTAGGGTGCAAGCCGGTTCCCTCGGCGAATGACAGGGGTGTAAGTTATGTCAGACCTCGCGGCTACGGTTCGTGGCTCCAAGCAGGAGTGCGCCGGATCTCCCCTCGACCGGTGGCGACGAGGTCAGAAGGAGGCTTCGGGCATGGACCGCGAGAAGATGCTGGACGTCACCCTCCAGCAGATCGAGAAGCAGTTCGGCAAGGGCGCAGTCATGAAGCTCGGCGAGCATCCGATGGGGGCCGGCATCTCGGTCATCTCGACCGGGTCGATCGCGCTCGACATCGCCTTGGGCGTCGGCGGGGTTCCGCGCGGCAGGATCATCGAGGTCTTCGGACCGGAGGGCTCGGGCAAGACGACGGTCAGCCTGCACATCATCGCCGAGGCCCAGCGCAACGGGGGCATCGCCGCGTTCATCGACGCCGAGCACGCCCTCGATCCGACGTACGCGCGCGAGCTCGGGGTCAACATCGACGAGCTCCTCGTGTCCCAGCCCGACTCCGGCGAGCAGGCGCTCGAGATCGCCGACATGCTCGTGCGCTCCGGCTCGCTCGACCTCGTCGTGATCGACTCGGTCGCGGCCCTCGTGCCGCGTGCCGAGATCGAGGGCGAAATGGGCGACACCCACGTCGGTCTGCAGGCGCGGTTGATGTCGCAGGCGATGCGGAAGCTGGCCGGCACCCTCAGCAAGTTCGACACGTCGGCGATCTTCATCAACCAGCTGCGCGAGAAGATCGGCGTGATGTTCGGCAATCCCGAGACGACGCCGGGGGGCCGCGCGCTGAAGTTCTACTCGTCGGTTCGCCTCGACGTTCGCAAGATCGAGAACCTGAAGGACGGCACCGACGTCGTCGGCTCGCGAACCCGCGTCAAGGTCGTGAAGAACAAGGTCGCGCCCCCGTTCCGTCAGTGCGAGTTCGACATCATGTACGGCAAGGGCATCTCGAAGGAGGGGTCGCTGCTCGACGTCGGCGTCGATCTCGAGATCGTGAAGAAGTCCGGGGCCTGGTTCACCTACGAGGGCGACCAGCTGGGTCAGGGTCGCGAGAACGCACGGCAGTTCCTTGCCGAACACGTCGACGTCCGCGACGAGATCGAGCGCAAGGTGCGTGAGGCCGTGGGGCTCACCGACTTCGGCGCCGATGCCGACGAGACGCCGATCGAGATCGTGCCGGACCTCGTGGTGGACGACGGCGATGAAGCAGCAGCGCCGAGGAAGACCGCGAAGACCGACGCCTGAGGCGGTGTCCGTGACCGGTCGCGGCCGCCGCGAGCCGAAGAACCCGAAGAGCTGCCATGAGCGCGCCCTCGGGCTGCTCGCCGTTCGCCCCCGGACCCGACGGGAGCTCGAGCGTCGTCTGCTGGGGGCGGGATTCGAGCCGACGGAGGTCGACGACGTCCTTGGTCGCCTCGAGAGTGTGGGCCTCGTGGACGACCGAGCCTTCGCTGAGCAGTTCGCGGAACATCAGTTCGGGAACAGGCTGGCGGGACGTCGCGCGGTTACCAGCGGGCTCCTCGCGAAGGGCGTGAGCCCCACGATCGCGGCCGGCGTGGCGGCGGATGGGCTGGTCGAGGAGGCGGCACGAGCCGAGCAACTGGCACGGGCGAGGGCGCTGCGGATGTCGGGGCTCGAGCCCGCGAAGGCGTTCGGGCGCCTGACGTCGCTGCTCCTTCGGCGAGGCTACCCGCCGGACGTGGCCAGGTTCGCGGCTCGCCGTGCGTTGCACCTCGACGCATCGGATGACGGGGCGCTCTTGTCTCCCGTTTCGCGCGGCCGTAGCATCGGGAGCACGAGAGGAAGACCCATCGAGAAGTTCAACGAAGACGACCCGTGAGCGAGCCGACCATCGAACGACGACCGACGACGAGGAATGACGAACACCGCCGGTGGACGAGCGTGATGCCATCACGCCTTCCAGGCCGGCTCGTACCGCTCGCGCGCACGCGCTTCTGAGAGCCCCACGCGGGTTTCCTCTCCCACACACCTACGCGTGTTGGGAGGAAGGATGCAGACCGTGCTGATCGGGGTCGCGGCCCTGGCCGTCGGCGTCGGCGTCGGGTTCGTCGTCCGCAAGACGATGTCGGCCTCGAACGCCCAGAGCGTGGAGGCCCGCGCCCACAAGATGCTCCTGGAGGCAGAGCGCGAGGCCGACGCCACCACGAAGCGAGCCCTTCAGGAGACGAAGGACGAGATCGTCGCGATGCGTCGCGAAGTCGAAGAGGATGCCCGGACACGGCGCGAGGAACTGGCGCGACACGAGAGGCGGATGACCGACGCCGAGGAGGATCTCCGTACGAAGGCGGCGAAGGTGGATGTCCGGGGGCGTGAACTGGACGACCGGGAGGAGAAGCTCGCCTACGTGCGGGAGCAGCTCGAGAGGGCCACCGAGCTGCACCGGGCGCAACTCGAGAGGATCGCCGGCATGACGTCCGCCGAGGCGCGCGACCACCTTCTCGGGCAGATCGTCGAGGAGGCGAAGCGGGCGGCCATGGCGCAGGTCCGGGAGATCGAGCAGCGCGCCCGCGAAGAAGGCGAGGAGCGCGCCCGAAAGATCGTCACGATCGCGATCCAGCGCGTCGCGTCCGAGCAGACCGCCGAGTCCACGGTCAGCGTCTTCGCCCTCCCCAGCGACGACATGAAGGGTCGAATCATCGGGCGAGAAGGTCGGAACATCCGCGCCTTCGAGGCTGCGACGGGCGTGAACCTGATCATCGACGACACGCCCGAGGCGGTGGTGCTCAGCTGCTTCGACCCGGTTCGACGGGAGGCCGCGCGCATGACGCTCGAGAAGCTCGTGCAGGACGGCCGGATCCATCCCGCGCGGATCGAAGAGATCCACGAGCGTTCGCTTCGAGAGATCGAGGAACGCATCCGGCGCGCCGGCGAGGACGCCGTGGCCGAGGTGGAGATCACGGACATCCATCCCGAGATGATCAAGCTGCTCGGTCGCCTGCAGTACCGGACGTCATACGGCCAGAACGTCCTGAAGCACCTGGTCGAATCGGCGCACATCGCCGCGGCGCTCGCAGCCGAGATCGGGGTCGACGCCAGCGTCGCGAAGCGCGGTGCCTTCTTGCACGACATCGGGAAGGCCGTGACGCACGAGGTCGAGGGCTCGCACGCGATCATCGGGGCCGAGATCGCCCGCCGCCTGAAGGAACACGCGGACGTGGTCCACTGCATCGAATCCCATCACGGCGAGGTCGAGCAGCACTCGATCCACGCCGTCCTTGCGCAGATCGCCGACGGGATCAGCGGGGGCCGGCCGGGGGCGCGCCGAGAGTCGCTCGAGACATACGTGAAGCGTCTGGAGCGCCTGGAGGAGATCTGCACCGCCCATCCCGGTGTCGCGAAGACCTTCGCGATGCAAGCCGGCCGGGAGGTCCGCGTGATGGTCGTGCCCGAGGAGGTTGACGACCTGCGCGCACAGATCATCGCCCGCGACATCGCGAAGCAAGTGGAGGAAGAGCTGCAGTATCCGGGACAGATCAAGATCACGGTGGTGCGCGAGACCCGGGCCGTGGAGTACGCGCGATAGGGAGCGCCGTCGGGCGGGCGGCGGGGACCGCCGCGATGGGGGTCAGCCGCTGGCGAGGTGGTCCGGCAGGTCGTCCGACGAGGCGGCCTCGGCGAGGCGATCGCGCAGGCTCTGACCGGATCCGGGACTCGGAGTCGTCTCCGCGCCGGCATCGGCGGATCCGGGACCCCTGGTGTCCAGCTCCGCCCGGAGGGCGTCGGCGGCCTCCTCGGCCTCGCGGAGGCGGGAGGCGGTGTGCGCGGCGGCCGCTTCGGCTGCCGCAGCTCGAGATTCGGCTTCGGCGGCGCGTTGCTCGGCGACGGCGCGCGCCCGCTCGGCCTCGGCGGGATCGTGGCGGATCAGCGGTGTGACCGGCGCCGGGGCCCGCTCCGTCGCCCGGGAAAGCTGGTGCTCGAGCTCGGCGATCCTCACCTGGGCATCTCGCGCGAGAGAAGCCATCTCGTCGGAGAGGCGCCGGATCTCGTCGTCGCGGGCCTTGATCTCCGTCTGCAGCCGCGCGACGTGGCCGTCGGACGCGCGTCGGATGCGGGCGGCTCCCAGACTCGTGCCGTCGGGCGCGGCGGCAGCGCCCTCGGTGGTCGTCTCCGTGTTCGCGGGCTCGCTCGTGCGTGGCACGGGCGACAAGGAGGCGACGG
>JALYLM010000057.1 GCA_030774235.1 Actinomycetota bacterium | reverse complement strand
CACGGCCAGACGATCGTGATGGTGACCCACGACGCTCACGCGGCCGGGTACGCGGACCGGATCGTGTTCCTGGCGGACGGCCGCGTGGTGGACGAGATGCTGGAGCCGACCGCCGAGCGGGTCCTCGAGCACTTGAAGGCGATGGAGGGCTGATCCCTCGTGTTCCGAGCCGCCGTCAAGAGCCTGCTCGCTCGCAAGCTTCGGCTGATGTTGACGGCGATCGCGGTCGTGCTCGGCGTCGGATTCACGGCCGGGACGTTCGTCCTGACCGACACGGCGCTGAAGAGCTTCGACGACCTGTTCGGGAGCGTGTACCAGGGGACGGACGTCGTCGTGCAGGCGAAGACGGCCTTCGCGCCGGGAGCCGCGGGCGGGGGCGGCGGGGGCGGGGGCAGCGACCGCAGGCCGATCCCGGAAAGCGTGCTTCCCGCCGTGCGGGCCGTCCCTGGCGTTGCGGGAGCCGACGGAGACATCGCCGGCTTCGCCCAGATCGTGGATCCGGTGACGGGCAAGGTGATCCAGAACGGGGGCGCCCCCACGATCGGGAACTCGTGGGACCCAGACGTCACGAGCCTCAAGGTAACCTCCGGCACAGCTCCGTCCGGGCCCGACCAGGTCGCCGTGGATGCGGGCTCTTCCGCCGCCCACCACCTGGGGGTCGGGCAACGGATCCGGGTGGTCACGCCGACCGGCACCAAGGACTTCACGGTCTCCGGGATCGTTCGGTTCGGTGACGCGGAGAGCCTCCTGGGGGCGACGCTGGCGATCTTCGACCTTCCCACCGCACAGAAGCTCTTCGATCGTGCAGGAGAGTTCGATTTCATCTACGTCGCCGGTGACGCGAGTGTGACGCCGGACCAGCTCGCGGCGCGGATCTCGGGCGTGCTCCCACCGGGATATCAGTCGATCACCGGAGCCTCGGCCGCCAGCGAGCAGCAGAACCAGGTGAACCAGGGCCTCGGATTCCTGAGGACGGGGCTCCTCGTCTTCGGGTTCGTGGCCCTGTTCGTCGGCGCGTTCATCATCTTCAACACCTTCAACATCGTGGTGACGCAACGGAGCCGCGAGCTCGCGCTGTTCCGCGCCTTGGGTGCGACGCGGCGGCAGGTGATGTCCTCCGTGCTGCTCGAATCCGTCATGGTGGGCCTCGTCGCCTCGATCGGCGGGATCCTCCTCGGTCTCATGCTGGCGATCCTGCTGAAGGCCCTGATCGGGGCGTTGGGTCTGAAGCTTCCGCCGACGTCGCTCGTCGTCGCTCCGCGAACCGTCATCGTGTCGCTCATCCTCGGAACGGGGATCACGGTGGCGGCCGCGGTGTCGCCGGCGCGCCGTGCATCGCGCGTCGCGCCCGTCGAGGCGTTGCGCGAGAGCTCGGCGCCGAGCTCGTCGATCCGGCGCAGGGTGATCGTCGGGTCGCTGATCGGTCTCGTCGGTGTCGCGGGACTGCTGCTGGGCCTGTTCGGACACGTCTCGAAGGCCGGATTCGTCGTCGGGCTCGGCGCGGCATGCACGTTCATCGGCGTCGCGATGCTCTCGCCGCTGTTCGCCCGACCGCTTGCCGCCGCGATCGGCAGGCCCTTCCGGGGGCGGATCTCGGGCAGGCTGGGCAGCGAGAACGCGAACCGGAACCCCCGCCGTACCGCCTCCACCGCAGCCGCGCTCATGATCGGCCTCGGGCTGGTGGCCTTCGTCGCGGTGTTCGCGGCCTCGTTGAAGCATTCGGCGACGGCCCAACTCGACCGGGTCCTGTCCGCGGACCTCACGCTGAGCTCCACGCAGTTCTCCCCGTTCTCCCCTCAGCTCGCGAGGGACCTCCGGCAGGACCCCGACTTCTCCGTGGTCGCGCCGTTCCGGCAGGCGGAGGCGAGGGTCGGGACGTCGGACACCTTCGTCGTCGGGATCGATCCCTCGACGATCTCTCAGGTTGCGAACATCGAGATGGACACGGGCTCGGTCGCCGACCTTGCGCAGCCGGGGACCGTGATCGTCTCGCGGACAGAGGCCGCCTCGAAGGGCTTCTCGGTCGGAGGCACGATCGAGATGCGGTTCCCGGCCACCGGCTCGCAGACGCTCCGGGTCGTCGGCACCTTCGAGCCGAACGGGCTGCTGAACGACTACTCGATCTCGCTCGACACGTACGACCGGAACGTGTCGCAACAGCTCGATCAGTCCGTCCTGCTGAAGGTCGCGCCCGGCGTTCCGCTCTCGGAGGCCAGGGCGCGGCTGGACCGAACGTTGACGCAGAGCTACCCGAGCGTCCAGGCACAGGACCAGACGGAGTTCAAACAGCGAGAGCTGTCCGCGATCGACCAGCTCTTCGCAATCGTGTACGTGCTGCTCCTGCTATCGGTGGTCATCTCGCTGTTCGGCATCGTGAACACGCTCGGGCTGTCGATCTACGAGCGGATCCACGAGCTCGGCCTCCTGCGGGCGGTCGGCATGAGCCGGCGACAGGTGAAGCGGATGGTCCGGGTCGAGGCGGTGATCATCGCGGTGCTCGGCGCCGTGCTCGGGCTCGTCGTGGGCGTCCTCTTCGGCTGGGCATTGCAGCGATCCCTGTCCGATCAGGGAGTCGAACTCGTTGTCCCGGTCGGTCAGCTGATCGGCATGCTCGTGGTCGCCGCGTTGCTCGGCGTCATCGCCGCGATCTGGCCGGCCCGCCGGGCGGCCAAGATCGACGTGCTCGACGCGATCTCCTACGAGTAGCCGAGTCGGGCCGCCTCGGAACGCGGTCGGTATCCTTCGAGGATGCCGACGCTGAAGCTTGCCGACGGTGCCTCGACCGAGCTTCCCGAAGGGGAGCCCGTCGGCAGCGCCCTGCCACCGGGGACCGTCGCGGCCCGTGTGGACGGAGTGCTGTCCGACCTCTCCTTCGTTCCGCGGTCCGACGCCGAGGTGGAGCCCGTGGACCCCGCCTCGGATGAGGGACTCCACGTGCTTCGCCACTCGGCGGCACACATCCTGGCTCAGGCGGTGTGCGACCTCTACCCCGGCACTCACTACGCGATCGGACCTGCGGTGGAGGACGGGTTCTACTACGACTTCGCTCTGCCCTCGGCGGTCTCCTCCGACGACCTGTCACGGATCGAGGCTCGGATGCGCGAGATCGTCGTCGCCGACCAGCCGTTCTTGCGCGAGGAGGTCTCGCGAGCCGAAGCCCTGCAGCGCTTCTCGGAACAACCGTTCAAGGTCGAGATCATCGAACGGATCGGCGAGGCCGACGGCGAGGTTGCGGCCGGCGACACGGTCACGCTCTATCGCAACGGCGAGTGGGTCGACCTGTGCCTGGGACCCCACCTCCCCTCGACCGGCCGGCTCGGCGCCTTCACGTTGACCCACGTGGCCGGCGCCTACTGGCGAGGGAACGAGGCGAACCCGATGCTGACGCGGATCTACGGGACGGCGTGGGCCACGCAGGAAGACCTCGACGCCCACCTTCATCGGATCGAGGAGGCCGAGCGGCGCGACCACCGCAAGCTCGGCCTTGAGCTCGATCTCTTCTCGTTCCCCGAGGAGATCGGCTCGGGCCTCGCGGTGTTCCATCCGAAAGGCGGCCTCGTTCGCCGGCTCATGGAGGACTACTCGCGCCGGCGCCACGTCGATTTCGGCTACGAGTTCGTGAACACGCCGCACATCACGAAGGCGGCGCTGTTCGAGATCTCCGGGCACCTGTCGTGGTACGCGGATCTCATGTTCCCCCCGATGGAGCTCGACGACGAGACCGACTACTACCTGAAGCCGATGAACTGCCCGTTCCACATCCTGATCTACAGGAGCAAGATCCGCAGCTATCGGGAGCTGCCGCTTCGGCTGTTCGAGTTCGGCACCGTCTACCGGCTGGAGAAGTCGGGTGTCGTTCACGGGCTCACCCGTGTGCGGGGGATGACGATGGACGATGCGCACATCTTTTGCGGGAAGGAGCAGATGGGCGGCGAGCTGCAGTCCCTCCTGTCGTTCGTGCTCGAGCTGTTGAGCGACTTCGGGCTCCAGGACTTCTACCTCGAGCTGTCGACGAAGCCCGAGGAGAAGGCCGTCGGCAGCGACGAGGACTGGGAGGAGGCGACCGAGGCGCTGCGGACCGTCGCCATGGCGATGGATCTGGACCTCGTGATGGACATCGGCGGGGGAGCGTTCTACGGGCCGAAGATCTCGGTGCAGGCGCGCGACGCGATCGGCCGCACCTGGCAGATGTCGACGATCCAGGTGGACTTCCAGCTGCCGCAGCGGTTCGACCTGCACTACACGGGCTCGGACAACCAGCGGCACCGGCCGATCATGATCCACCGTGCGCTGTTCGGATCGGTCGAGCGGTTCTTCGCAGTGCTGCTCGAGCACTACGCGGGCGCGTTCCCCCTGTGGCTCGCCCCCGAGCAGCTCCGCCTCGTCCCGGTCGCCGACCGCCACGTCGAGCACTGCGCGGAGCTCGCGGCCCACGCCCGACGGGCCGGTTTGCGCGTCGTCGTGGACGACGCGAAGGAGAGCGTGGGGAAGAAGATCCGGGCGGCGCAGCTGATGAAGACCCCGTACACGCTCGTGGTGGGCGATCGCGACATCGAGGCGGGCACCTACACGGTCCGCGACCGCAAGGGCACGGAGACCGCCGGGATCGCCTTCGACGATCTCGTCGCGGCCCTGGAGCGTGAGGCCGAGACGCGCTCGCTGGAACAGACGACGTTCGGGGCGTAACGTGGACTACCTGTGGAGCCCCTGGCGGATGGAGTACATCCAGGACGCGGCGGCCGACGAGACCGACGGCTGCATCTTCTGCGACATCCCGTCCTCGCCCCGGGAGGCCGACCGGATCCTGGCTCGCGGGGACCTCGCGTACGTCGTGCTGAACAAGTTCCCCTACAACCCGGGTCACCTGCTGATCGTCCAGTACCGGCACACCCCGGACATCGAGGACCTAACCCCCGACGAGAGCGCGGAGTTGCAGTCGCTGCTGCGGCGATCCGTGCGGGCGCTGCGCGACGAGGCGAAGCCGCACGGGTTCAACATCGGGATGAACGTCGGCCGCGTGGCCGGAGCGGGGATCCCCGATCACGTCCACTGGCACGTCGTCCCGAGGTGGGGCGGCGACACGAACTTCACGACGACCGTCGGGCAGACGCGCGTGCTGCCGGAGCTGCTTGCCGAGACGCACCGACGGCTCGCGCCCAGGTTCGCGACGTGACCCATCGAGGTTTCGTGGAGGTCGCAGGCGGGCGGCTCCACTACGAGGTCGCGGGCGATGGTCCCGCCGTCACGCTGATCCATCCCGGGCTGTGGGACATGCGAACGTGGGATCGCGAGGTGGATCTGCTGGCGAACGCCGGATATCGAACGATCCGCTACGACGTCCGCGGATACGGGGAGTCGAGCTTCCCGGAGGCCCCATATTCCGACGTCGAGGACCTCCGCACCCTGCTCGACGCCCTCGGCGTGGATCGCACCGCGCTCGTCGGTTGCTCGATGGGCGGGAACATCGAGATCTGCTTCACGCTCGCCCATCCCGACCGTGTCTGGGCGCTCGTACCCGTCGCGTCGGGGATCTCCGGATTCGACTGGTCCGACGAGGTGTGGGGCCCGATCTGGGAGCCGATCGAGGCCGCGGCGAGCGCCGGCGACCTCGAGCGGGCGACCGACCTGAGCCTGCGCATCTGGGCGCCGCTCGGTACCGACGACGAGGCCGGCACGACCATCCGGCGGATCGCCCTGGACAACGTCCGGAACTTCGAGCTCGACGAGCTCGGGTTGGCCGAGCCTCCCGACCCGCCGCCGCTCACCCGGCTCGAGGAGATCGACGTGCCGACCCTCGTGATCCTCGGCGACCGAGACGTCCACGAGATCACCCAGATCGGTGAGCTGATCGCGGCGGCAGTTCCCGGCGCCCGCGTGACGACGATCGAGGGAGCCGACCACGTCGTGAACCTGCGGCAGCCCGAGGCCTTCGAATGGGCTCTGCTGCCGTTCCTCGCCGAGAGCCGCCCGGCCGATCCCCCGCTCTGAGCTGAGGCTGCCCAGAGCCGCCGTCTACTTCTTGGGCTGCTCGCGCGACTTCTGGTACTCGTCGATGACCTTCTGCGCCAGGTGGCTCGGCAGCTCCTCGTAGTGGTCGAAGCTCATCGAGAAGGCGCCGCGGCCTCCGGTCATGGACCGCAGGTCGATGACGTACCGGGCGATCTCGGCCTGGGGCACCATCGCCCGGACCCGCTGCTTGCCACCGCCGACCTGATCCATCCCGAGGATCTTGCCACGCTTGGCGTTGAGGTCGCCCATGATGTCGCCCGTGAACGCCTCCGGGACGACCACCTCGAGCCGCGCGATCGGCTCGAGCAGCACGACGCCCGCCTGCTCCACGCCGTCCTTCAGCGCGAGCGATCCCGCGATCTGGAACGCCATGTCGGAGGAGTCCACGGCGTGGAACTTGCCGTCGACGAGTGTGACCTTCACGTCGACCATCGGGTTGCCGCTGATCACACCCTCGGACATCGTCTTCACGATGCCCTTCTCGATCGACGGGATGAACGACGAGGGGATCGCGCCCCCGAAGATCTTGTCCTCGTAGACGAAGCCCTCGCCGCGAGGCACCGGCTCGATCTCGATGGTGCACACGGCGTACTGTCCGTGGCCGCCGGTCTGCTTCACGTGGCGGCCGACGGCCTTGGCTTTCGAGCGGATCGTCTCGCGATACGCGATCTTCGCCGGCCGGGAGTTGACCTCGACGCCGAACTTTCGCTTGAGGCGCTGGACCATGACCTCGAGATGGGCCTCGCCCATGCCGTACATCACCGTCTCGTGCGTCTCGTCACTGCGCGAGACGCGGAACGTGGGGTCCTCTTCGCGCAGGCGCGCAAGCCCGGTCGAGAGCTTGTCCTCGTCACCTTTCGTCTTCGGTTCGATGGCGTACGCAAGCAGCGGCTCCGGCAACTCGATCGCCGGCAGCTGCACGGGGTCGTCCTTCGTGGACAGTGTGTCGCCCGTGTGGGTGTGGGCGAGCTTGGCCACGGCCCCGATGTCTCCGGCCGCGACCTCGGGCACCGAGTCGTGCTCCTTCCCCCGAAGGGCGAACAGCTGACCGATCCGCTCGTCGGTGCCCTGGGTGGCGTTCGTGATCGTGGAATCCGGCCGCACCTTGCCGCTGAACACGCGGAACATCGTGATGTGGCCCACGAACGGGTCCGAGAGCGTCTTGAACACGAACGCGGTGGTCGGGGCCGCAGGGTCGCACGTTCGCTCTGCGGTGACGCCGCCTTTCCCCGTCACCTCGACCGGCGGACGGTCGAGCGGTGACGGGAACTCCTCGACGATGAAGGCGAGCAGACGGTCGACTCCGATCGCCTTCGCCGCAGAGCCGCAGACGACGGGCGCCAGACGCGCGTTGGCGAAGCCCGCTTTCACGCCGTCGATGATCTCGGCCTCGGAGATCGATCCCTCCTCCAGGTACTTCTCGATGAGGTCGTCGTCGGCCTCGGCCACGGCCTCCATCAGCTTCTCGCGAGCGGGATCGGCCACCGCGTGCAGGTCCTCCGGCCACTCGCCCTCCTCGGCGATGGGTCCGCTCGGATACAGGTCCGCCTTCGCGTGCTGGAGGTCCGCGACGCCGCGGAACTCGTGCTCGGCACCGATCGGCAGCTCGAGCGGGGCCACCTGGTTGCCGAACGACGACACGAGCTGGGCCAGGGTCTGCTCGAACGACGACCGCTCACGGTCGAGCTTGTTGACGAAGATCGCTCGCGGGAGGCCCGCTTCCACGGCCAGCTCCCACGCTGCCTCGGTCTGCACCTCCACGCCGTCGACGGCGCTCACCACGAGGATCACGCCGTCCACCGCGCGGATCGCGGAGCGGAGATCGCCGATGAAGTCGGCGTACCCCGGCGCGTCGAGCACGTTGATCTTCACGCCGTTCCATTCGATCGGCGCCGTCGACAGGGAGACCGAGATCCCCTTCCGCTGCTCGTCCGGGTCATGGTCGGACACGGTGTTCCCGTCCTCGACGGTCCCCATCCGCGTGATGGCTCCGGAGGTGAAGAGCATCGCCTCGAGGAGGGTGGTCTTCCCCGATCCCCCGTGGCCGACCAGCAGGACGTTGCGGACGTCCTTCGCGTCGTAGGTCTTCAACGCGCACTCCTTCGAACGAGGGTCGAGCGGTACGGGGAATCCTACAGAGTTGCTACGCTCGCGCGGACTTCATGGCGCGCTTCCAACGACAGCGGATCCGCTTCCAGCGACAGCCGCCCGGAACCGCGATCACCCGATCCTTCCTGGTCGTGGGCGGAGGGCTGGCGGCGACCGCCGGCTGGCTCCTCGTCGCCCGCGACCCGAGGCAGGCCGCACTGGTCGGCGGCGCGTCGGGCGTCATGCTGCTGGTCGGCGGGCATCGCGCGAACCACGGCGCCGGTGGCCCCACGGACCGCGTGCTCGACGAGCTCCTCGACCGCGCGTGGGACGCTGCGGTCCTGGGCTCCATCGCCTGGGCGGCTCGGGAGGCCCGACCTCCCGTCGCGGCCGGTGCCCTGGTGTCCCTGTGCCTCAGCTTCCTGTCGGCGTACGTTCGCGCGCGGGGCGCGGCGCTCGAGTACTCGGTGGAGGAGAGCCACGTGACGCGCGGGATCCGCTACGCGCTCGTCATCGCGGGGCTCGGGTTCGGGTGGCTCGGGTGGACCGTGTGGGTGAGCGCCGGGGTCGCGGCGCTTGCCGCGTTCGTCCGGACCGCCCAGGTCGCGGGCGAGGAGCGCGCGTGAGCGATCCGACGGACGCCCTGCGGCCGGCCGCACGGACAACCGAGACCGGGAGCTCGCGAGAACCGGGGACGCGAGCGGAGACGATCACCTTCCACGCCTACCGGCTCGCCGCGTGGGCGGGGGCCGAGATCCCGGAGCACACGGGCCGGTTGCTCTTCCGCTGGCTCGGGCTCGGCGCGTACACGTTCGCGGCCGGGGCCCGGACGACGGTCGCCGCCAACCAGGCCCAGGTGCTCGGCCGGCCCGTCGACGACCCGTTCGTCCGAACCTCGACGCGCGACGCTTTCCTCAGCTACGCCAGGTACTGGTACGACGCGTTCCATGCGACCCGGCTCACGGCGGAGGAGATCGCGCTCAGGTTCCACGTGGAGGGCAGGGAGCACTTCGACCGGGCATTCGATCGGGGGAAGGGGCTGATCGCAGCGCTGCCGCACGCGGGGAACTGGGACGTCGCGGGCCGCTGGCTCCAGGTGGAGGGCATCCCGATGACGACGGTCGCAGAGCAGTTGAAGCCCGAGCGGCTCTTCCGCCTGTTCTGCGATCACCGAGAGTCGCTCGGCATGGACATCGTCGGACTCGACTCCGAGGGCCGCGTGGGTCACCGGCTCGCGCGCGCCCTGGCGGCGAACCGCCTCGTCGCGCTCGTCGCCGACCGCGACCTCACCGGCCGCGGCGTGGAGGTCGAGATGTTCGGGCGCCCGCGCAAGCTGCCGGCGGGACCGGCGCTGCTGGCACTGTCTTCGGGCGCCCCCGTCGTCGTCTGCGCCCTCTACGACGAAGGAAACGACTGGCGGCTCATCATCGGCCCGACGCTCGAGGCCCGGGGCACGGGGAACCGAAAGGCCGACGTGATGACGCTGACCAGGCAGATCGCCGAGGAGTTCGAGCGAGCGATCTCCGCGGCGCCCTCCCAGTGGCACCTGTTCCAGCAGGGCTGGGAACCGTGAGGCGACGACCGCCATGAGGCCCGTCCTGGTATGTCCCTACGCGTGGGACGACCCCGGCGGCGTCCAGGTACACGTTCGGGAGCTGGCAACGCAGCTGCTGCGGCGGGATCACGAGGTGCTGGTCCTGGCGCCCGCCCGGCGCCGTCCGACCGAGCCATGGGTCCGAGCCGTGGGCACGCCGGTGAACGTTCCGTACAACGCTTCGAATGCGCCGATCGACCCGCGTCCCTGGTCGCGTTCCCGGGTGCGTGAGGAGCTCGAGCGGTTCGGTCCCGACGTGCTGCACGTGCACGAGCCGCTGGCGCCCAGCACCTCGATGTGGGCGACGCTGGAGGCCGGGCGCACGCCAATCGTCGCGACGTTCCACTCCGGCGCCACGCGGTCGAGGCTGTTCGATCTCGCCGCGCCGCTCCTTCGGCGGGTCGCGAGGCACGTGGCGGTCCGCATCGCCGTCTCGCAGGCTGCGGCGGCGTTCGCGCGCGCGCGCATCGGCGGCGCCTTCGAGATCGTGCCGATCGGGGTTGACGTCGAACGATTCGAACGCGCCGTGGCCGCGGACCTCGGGCCGGGCACGAAGATGCTGTTCGTCGGACGGCTGGACGAGCGCAAGGGATTCCCGATCGCGGTGGCGGCGTTCGAGCGCCTCGCGATGGACCGCCCGGACCTGTGCCTGATCGTGGTGGGCGAGGGCCCCGACCGCGTGGCGGTCGCCCGGCTTCCAGGCGCCGTGCGGGAGCGGGTGACGATGCTCGGCGCGGTCGCGAACGCCGACCTTCCCCCGGTCCACGCGGCGTGTGACGTGTTCCTGGGGCCGTCCGTGGGGGGAGAGAGCTTCGGCGTCGTGCTGGTCGAGGCGATGGCCGCCGGCCTTCCGGTGGTTGCGAGCGACATCGCGGGCTACCGCGAGGTGGTGCGCGGTGGGCTCGACGGGCTCCTGGTGCCACCCCGCGACCCCGCCGAGCTGGCCTCCGCGGCGGCGCGGGTGCTCGACGATCGTTCCCTGGCAGAGCGGCTCGCCGCGGCCGGTCGAGAGCGGGCTCGAACGTACGCGTGGTCCGAGGTCGTCGCGAGGCTCGAGGACCTCTACGAACGAGCCATCGAAGCCGGCCCGTCGTCGCTACGATAGAGCCGTGATCGTCGTGTGGATCGTCGTCGCGGTCGTGGTGCTGGTCCTACTGGGCGGGGTCTTGGTCTTCAACCGGCTCGTCTCGTTGCGCCAGCGCGTCGACAACGGCTGGTCCCAGATCGACGTCCAGCTCCGACGTCGATACGACCTGATCCCGAACCTCGTCCAGACGGTGGAGGGCTACGCCGCTCACGAGCGTGAGCTGTTCGAGGCCGTCGCCGAGGCCCGCTCCAAGGCGATGAGCGCCCAGACCGTCGGGGATCAGGCGCAGGCCGAGAACGCCATCACCGCGGGGCTCCGTCAGCTCCTGGCGGTGGCCGAGAACTACCCCGACCTGAGGGCCAGCCAGAATTTCCTGGCCCTGCAGGAGGAGCTCACGGGCACGGAGTCGAAGATCGCCTACGCGCGGCAGTTCTACAACGACCAGGTGATGCGGCTGAACACGACGATCGGCAAGTTCCCCTCGAACCTGATCGCCGGCGCTTTCGGCTTCCGGCCACGAGAGTTCTTCGAGATCGACGAGCCGGTCCGTGGCCCGGTTCAGGTGGACATGTAGCGCCGCCGTGTACGAGCAGATCGCCGCCAATCGCCGGAAGACCGCGCTGCTGCTTGTCGGCGCGGTCGTGTTCCTCGCCGTGGTGGGCTACGCGATCGGCCTGATCTGGGGGGTCGGTCCCATCGGGCTCGTCATCGCCGCGATCGTCGCGCTCGTGATGTCGGTCAGCTCCTATTTCTACGGTGACCGTCTCGTGCTCGCTTCCACCCGCGCCCGCGAGGTGACGCCGGAGGAGGCGCCGCGCCTGCACAACGTCGTCGAGGGGCTTGCGATCGCCGCCGGCGTACCCAAGCCGAGGGTCTACGTCGTACCGGAGCAGGCACCGAACGCGTTCGCGACGGGACGGGATCCCGAGCACGCGTCGATCGCCGTGACGCAGGGACTGCTGGAGATGATGAACCGGGTCGAGCTCGAAGGTGTGATCGGTCACGAGATGTCGCACATCCAGGACCGGGACATCCTGTTGGGCACGATCGTCGCGACCGTGGTCGGCGCCGCCGTGCTCCTCGCGGAGTTCTTCATGCGCTCGTTCTGGTGGGGCGGCTTCCGGGGTCGACGAGGCAATGACAGCTCCGGAGGGATCCTCGAGCTCGTGCTCCTGGTCGTCGGGTTCATCCTGATCGCGTTGGCGCCGCTGGCCGGACAGCTCATCAAGCTCTCCGTCTCGCGCAACCGCGAGTATCTGGCCGACGCCCAGGGTGCGATGCTCACGCGCTACCCCCCGGGGCTCGTGTCGGCGCTCCAGAAGATCGAGGCCGCGCCGCACGCGATGCGCTCGGCGAACAACGCGACGGCGCACCTGTGGCTCGAGCAACCGTCGCGGTTCCCGGGCAAGCAGACCGGGACGCTCGAGCGGTTGTTCTCGACACATCCGCCGATCGAGGAGAGGATCCGCCGCCTCCAGGAGATGTGACGATCCGGTCAAAGTGGCCCGAGGTGTTTGAGGGGCCACGGGGCTGCCGGTAGCATCCGTTCCCCGGGTCCCGATGGGACCCGTTCGCGCGTGCCGGCTCGATCCAACGAAGCGTCGGAGGAGGCTCCACCGTGGCCCTGACCCGTCGAGGACGGATGGCACTCACGATCGGAGCGGTCGTGACCCTGGTGGTCGCGGTCGCCGTCGGGTTCGCCCTGTCGGGCTCGAAGAACCCCGTGTCGGCGGCGATCGACCGGCTGACCGGAAACAGCACCGCGCCCCCCGCGCCGTGCCCGCTCACCGGCCTGGCGCCGCGCGGCGGCAAGGCCGTCCCGCACCGCCCGGTGCTGGCCGTCAAGGTCGAGAACACGTCGGCCGCCTATCCGCTCGCAGGCCTCGACCGGGCGGACGTCGTCTACGAGGAGCTCGTGGAGGGCGGCATCACGAGGTTCATGGCGCTCTACCAATGTCAGGACTCGACGAGGGTGGGACCGGTTCGGAGCGCACGTACGACCGACCCGGGTGTGCTGGTGCAGTACGGAGCCCATCCGCTGCTCGCGTACTCGGGCGGGCAGCTCGCGGTCGTGAACCTCGTGAACCACAGCGGCGTGATCGGCCTGACCGAGACCACCGCCGGCGGAGCCCTGAAGCGGGACGGCGCGCGCGTCGCGCCGCACAACCTGTTCGGCAACACCCGGAGCCTGTACGCCGCGGCCAAGAGATCCTCGAAGAACGAGGGCGCCCCGGACCCGGTGTTCTCGTTCGGGTCCGGCGTCCAGAAGGGCAAGACCGTGCGGAGCGCCCAGATCGAATTCTCCTCGGGATCGACTGCGGCGTGGAGCTGGTCGGGCGGGCGCTGGGTTCGCCTGCTCGACGGCGCCCCGATGAGGCTCGACGGTGGCGTGTCGGTCGAGGCCGACAACGTGCTCATCCAGCAGGTCGTCGTCGTCCCCGGCAAGCTCGTCGACGTCTTGGGCAATCACTCCCCGGACGTGACCCTCACCGGCACCGGGAAGGCCTGGCTGCTGCGGGACGGGAAGCTCGTGACCGGCACCTGGCAGCGAACCGCGCTCGGCGACACGACCGTCTTCCGCACCCGCGCGGGCGACGCGTTCGAGCTGAAGCCCGGGACGACGTGGGTGGCGCTGGCACCGAAGGGGATGCCGGTCACGTTCTCGAAACGGTAGGTCCCCCGCGTCGCGGCGGTACACTCGTTTGAAGTACGGCGTGGGCCGACGAGCGTGTGCTGAGGAGGGGTCCGTCGTGGAGCGCGAGACCGGTACCTTCCGGGTGAAATCCGGCCTGGCGGAGATGCTGAAGGGCGGCGTCATCATGGACGTCACCACCGCCGAGCAGGCCAAGATCGCCGAGGACGCGGGCGCGTGCGCCGTCATGTCGTTGGAGCGGGTCCCGGCCGACATCCGCAAGGAGGGCGGCGTCGCACGCATGGCCGATGCGACGAAGGTCGAGGAGATCCAGCAGGCGGTCTCGATCCCGGTGATGGCGAAGGCCAGGATCGGTCATTTCGTCGAGGCGCAGATCCTCCAGGCGCTCGGCGTGGATTACGTCGACGAGTCAGAGGTCCTCACGCCGGCCGACGAGGAGTACCACATCGACAAGTGGGCGTTCACCGTGCCCTTCGTCTGCGGCGCCCGCAACCTGGGTGAGGCGCTGCGGCGCATCGCCGAGGGCGCAGCCATGATCCGCACGAAGGGCGAGGCGGGCACCGGCAACGTGGTGGAGGCGGTGCGGCACCAGCGCACGATGCTTCGCGAGATCGCCGAGTTGACGACGCTGCGCCCCGAGCAGCACGTCACGAAGGCCAAGGAGCTGGGAGCGCCCGTCGAGCTGGTGCGCGAGGTCGCGCGGCTCGGCCACCTGCCCGTCGTCAACTTCGCGGCGGGAGGCATCGCAACACCGGCGGATGCGGCGCTGATGATGCAGCTGGGGGTCGACGGTGTCTTCGTCGGCTCGGGCATCTTCAAGTCGCAGGACCCGGCGACGATGGCGCGTGTGATCGTCGAGGCGACGACCCACTTCCAGGACCCCGACGTGCTGGCGAAGGTATCGCACGGCATCGGCGAGCCGATGCGCGGCCTGGAGATGAGCGACATCCCGCCGGAGGAGCGCCTGCAGGAACGCGGCTGGTAGCCGCGGATGGTCTCATGAAGGCCGGCGTGCTCGCCCTCCAGGGTGACTTCCGCGAGCACGCCCTCGCGTTGCACGAAGCCGGCGCCACGCCGATCGAAGTCCGCACGCCGGAGGACCTCGCCGAGGTCCAGTGCCTCGTGATCCCCGGGGGGGAGTCGACCACGATCGGCAAGCTCGCTCGGGCGTACGACCTCGTCGATCCGATCCGGGAACGGGCAACCGGAGGCATGCCGGTCTTCGGGACCTGCGCCGGCATGATCGTGCTCGCGGAGCGAGTCGAAGGCGGGGAGCCCTTGTTCGGGTTGATGGACATCGGCGTCCGGCGCAACGCCTACGGCCGGCAGATGGACTCGTTCGAGGCGGATCTGGAGGTGGCGGGGATCGATCATCCGGTGCGTGGCGTGTTCATCCGGGCGCCGCGGATCGTCGACGTCGGTCCCGGCGTGAATGTGCTCGCCGAGCACGAGGGAACCCCGGTCGTGCTGGAGCAGGGGAACCTGCTCGTGGCGTCGTTCCATCCCGAGCTCGTGGGCGAGACGGCGATGCACGCGTACCTGCTGAAGAAGGTGTAGCTCCATGTCCGGCCACTCGAAATGGGCCACGATCAAGCGGAAGAAGGAAGCGACCGACGCGAGGCGGTCGAACATGTACGCGAAGCTCCTGCGGGCCGTGGAGGTCGCGGCTCGGGAAGGCGGAGGCAACGTCGAGGGCAACATGACCCTCGCATCGGCGGTCGAGAAGGCGAAGAGCTTCTCGGTGCCGAACGACAACATCGAACGCGCGATCAAGCGCGGCGCGGGAGATCTCAACGACGGCGCTCGCTACGAGGAGGTCGTCTACGAGGGCTATGGCCCTGGGGGCGTCGCGCTCCTGGTCGAGACGCTCACCGACAATCGCAACCGAACGGCCCAGGACGTCCGCCACGCCTTCACGCGCAACAACGGCAACCTCGGCGAGACCGGCAGCACCGCATGGATGTTCTCCCGCAAAGGCGTGATCCTGATCGAGAAGGCCGACGCGCCGGACGAGGACCGGCTGCTGGAGCTGGGGATGGAGGCGGGCGCCGACGACCTCGGCGACGCCGAGGACACATGGGAGATCACGACGGAGCCATCGGCCTTCCGGCCTGTCCGCGACGCCTTCCAGGCCGAAGGGATCCCGATGGTCACCGCGGAGCTGACGATGGTTCCGCAGAGCACGGTTCCGGTCGACGGCGCGCGGGCGCGGGCCGTGCTCAACCTGCTGGAGGCGTTGGAGGAGCTCGACGACGTCCAGGCCGTCTACGCGAACTTCGACATCCCCGAAGACGTGATGGCGTCCGGGTGAGCGTCGCGGTCTCCGTCCGGGTGGTTGCCCGGCCCGGACGGGACCCGTAGACTGCGCCGAACGGATGTTCGATACACGGGTGCTCGGCATCGATCCCGGCCTGGCACGGCTGGGCCTTGCGGTGGTCGCGCGCCGCGGTCGAGCACGGCAGCTGGTCTGGACCGATGTGGCCAGAACTCCCGCGGGGATGGACGAGTCGCGGCGGCTCATGATCTTGGTGGAGGCGGTGCGCCGCGCGATCGCGGAGCACCGGCCCGACGCCGTGGCGGTCGAGCGTGTGGCGTTCAACCGGAACGTGGTGAGCGCGATGGCCGTCGCCCGGATCACGGGAGCGCTCATGGTCACGGCGGCCGAGGCGGGGCTGCCGATCGAGGAGTACTCGCCAACGGAGGTGAAGAACTCGGTGACGGGTGTGGGCAATGCCGACAAGCGGCAGGTGCGCGACGCGCTCGTTCGGGTGCACGGCCTCACGAGCGTGCCGCTGCAGGCCGACGCGACCGACGCGGTCGCCGTGGCCGTCACGCACCTGGCGGGGGCGCGTCTGCGGGCCGCCGCCCGCACCGGAACGCGATGATCTCCTTCCTCGAAGGCGAGGTCGTCGAGCGGTCGGCGAACCGAGTCGTGCTGGGCGTCGGGGGCGTCGGTTACGACGTGTTCGTTCCCACGTCGGTGGCCGGCAAGCTTCCCACCGGGCGCACCGTGCGGGTGTACACGCGGATGATCGTGCGAGACGACGCGATGACGCTGTACGGGTTCTCCGCGACCGAGGAACGCGAGCTGTTCGATCTGCTGACCGGCGTCACGGGAGTCGGGCCCAAGGTGGCGCTCGCGTTCCTGTCCGCGCTGACCACGGACGCGCTGCGAAGAGCCGTCGTGTCCGGCGACGCCGCAACGCTCACGATCGTTCCGGGCGTAGGGAAGAAGGTGGCACAGCGCGTCGTGCTGGATCTTCGCGATCGGCTGGGGGGCGACGGCGAGCCGCTGGGTGAAGGGCCCCTTGGTGAGGTCCGCGAGGCCCTCGTGTCGCTCGGTCTCACCCCAGTCGAGGCGTCCGAGGCGATGCACGACCTGGAGCCCGACGGGCGGGCCGTCGAGGAGCTCCTGCGAGAGGCGCTCCAGAGGGTGGGCCGATAGCGATGGACGACGACCGCCTGATCGAGGCCGCCGCGATCGATCCGGAGGATCGGGAGTTCGACGTCGCGCTTCGACCGCGGACGCTGGCCGAATTCGTCGGCCAAGAGCGGGTGAAGGAACAGCTGGCGCTGTTGCTGGACGGCGCACGACGGCGCGGCGAATCCGTTGACCACCTGCTGTTCAGCGGGCCGCCGGGCCTCGGGAAGACGACGCTGGCGCAGATCGTGTCCAACGAGATGGCCGCCGGATTCCAGCCCACGTCGGGCCCCGCTCTCGACCGGCCGAGCGACCTCGCGGCGATCCTGACCAACCTCGACGAGGGCGACGTGCTGTTCGTCGACGAGATCCACCGCATGCCGCATCCCGTCGAGGAGATCCTGTATCCGGCGCTGGAGGACTTCCGGCTCGACGTCGTGCTCGGCAAGGGCCCGACGGCGCGGTCGATCCGGCTCGACCTGCCGCGGTTCACGCTCATCGGGGCGACGACGCGCCCAGGTCGCATCACGCTCGCCCTCCGCGAGCGGTTCGGGTTCTCCCCGCGCCTGGACTACTACTCGGTTCAGGAGCTCACGCGGATCGTCGGCCGGTCGGCCGGGATCCTCGGTGTCGCGACCGACGACCAGGGCGCCGCAGAGATCGCCCGGCGCTCCCGTGGCACGCCGCGCATCGCCAACCGTCTGCTGCGCCGGGTGCGCGACTTCGCCGAGGTCCGGCACGAGGGAGCGATCAGCGGCCAGATCGCGAGGGCGGGCCTCGAGGTGTTCGAGGTCGACGAGGAGGGCCTCGACCGGCTCGACCACGCGATCCTGAACAGCATCATCGACAAGTTCGGCGGGGGACCGGTCGGGCTGTCCACGATCGCCGCCGCCGTGGGTGAGGAGACCGACACGATCGAGGACGTCGTGGAGCCGTTCCTGCTGCAGCTCGGGTTCCTGCAGCGCACCCCGAGAGGTCGTGTCGCCACGGAACGGGCCTATCGGCACCTGGGCGTCACGACGCCCGGAACCCTGCCGCTGTAGGGGGGCCACCTGCGGGTTCGGGCCTGTAGACTCGCCTGCAGACCACGAACGAAGGGCTCGTCCTCGATGTTCATCGCACAACAGACCACGCAGGGCAGCAACCCCTTAGTCGCCCTCCTGCCGCTCCTCCTGCTGGGATTCGTCTTCTACTTCCTGATGATCCGTCCACAGCAGCGGCGTGCGCGACAGCAGCAGGCGCTCGTCCGCAGCATCGAGGTGGGCGACGAGGTCGTGACGGGTGGGGGGATCTTCGGCGTCGTCGTCGACATCGACGACGACGAGGACGTCGTGACGCTCGAGATCGCCGACGGCGTCCAGATCCACATCCTGCGGGCCGGGATCGGCAGGAAGATCGAGAGCTACGACGACGACGAGGAGGACGAGGAGGACGCCCCCGGGGGCCGCGGCGGGGCCGGGCTCGATGCCGGGCAGGGCAGCGTCGACCTGGACGACCAGCCCGACCAGACCAAGGAACTGTGAGCGGAGCCGGCCAACCCCTGGAGCCGGTCGTCGCGGCGACCGGGGCCCTCGACGTCGCCGGTGTGACGCTCGAAGAGGTTCAGGCCAACAAGGAGCTGTCGCTCTACATCTCATCGGCCGACCGCGTCATGGAGGCGATGGGGTTTACCGAGCACGGGTTCCGGCATGCGAACCTCGTGGCGAGCATCGCGTACCAGGTGTTGCACCGGCTCGAGTACCCCGAGCGTGATGCGAGCCTCGCCTGCGTGGCCGGCTACCTCCACGACGTCGGCAACGCGCTGGCGCGCGACGCGCACGGGCAGACCGGCGCGCTGCTCGTGTATCACGCGTTGCGCGATGACGTCCCGGGCGCGGACCTGATGCCCATCCTCGCGGCGATCGCGAACCACGAGGAGACCGAGGGCACGGCGGTGTCGCCGGTGTCGGCCGCCGTGATCCTGGCCGACAAGTCCGATGTGCATCGCAGCCGCGTGCGCAAGTCGGGGCAGATCGACGCCGACATCCACGACCGCGTGAATCACGCCGTCGAGCAGTCGTTCCTACGGGTAGACTCCGACGCCCGTACCGTCAGTCTCGAGCTGACGATCGACACGCAGTTCAGCCAGGTCATGGAGTACTTCGAGATCTTCCTGGGCAGGATGCAGATGTGCCGTCATGCGGCGGAGCGCCTCGACGCCCGCTTCCGACTCGTGATCAACGGAGCGGAACTGGCGTGAGGCGCAACCGCGGCCTCTGGGCCTCGATCGTCTTCGTCGCGGTGCTGGTCGCAGCCACGCTCGCCGGGTTGGCAAGCGGCCGTCTGAAGCCCAAGCTCGGTCTCGACCTGCAGGGCGGCGTCCAGGTGATCCTGTCGGCACCGGCGGGCACCGCGAAACCCGTCATGGAGCAGACACTCCAGAACATCCGCAACCGCGTCGACGCGTTCGGCGTCGGCGAGTCGCAGATCTTCGTGTCCGGCAACACGATCACGGTGCAGATCCCGGGAGGGGCCAACGGCACGATCCGCCAGCAGCACAAGACGGAGTACTGCCTGCTCAACCCCGACGGGGCCTCGCTCGGCTGCGCCAAGGACAAGAAGACGGCCGACCTCGCGGTCCAAGACCTGAGCGTGCAGGCGCAGCCTGCGAAGGTCTGTGTGACGGATGCGTCCGGCAAGCAACTCCAGTGCTTCTCGACCCAGGCCGAGGCGGACGCCCTGAAGTCCGCGCTCACCGTCAGCCGCAAGGCGAGCGCCACCCCGTCGGCCTCAGCGAGCGCTTCGCCGTCGCCGTCCGAGGCCGGTCCGCCACAGAACGCGGGACCCTACTGCCTCACCGATCCCGGCGGCACCGAGCTCGGGTGCTATCGAAGCCAGGCCGCTGCGAACTCCGCGAAGAAGGGCGTGTCCACGAAGGTCACCGAGAACACCTACTGCGTCGTCGCCGCCAGCACGGAGCCCATCCCGAGCCCATCTGCGACCCCGTCGCCGAGCGGCTCCGCTCCGCGCAGCGGGTCGGCCACGCCGTCCGTGTCTCCGACCCCGGCCCCCAGTGCGTACTCCACCCTCGACCGCACGAACGCGGCCACGCTGCCGTGCGGCCTGAAGAACCGATCGGACGCCGACAAGGCGCTCGCGGCGATCACCGCGAAGCAGGAGACGGTGCAGTATTGCGTGACCAGCTCGGGAGGCGCGAACGAGGGGTGTTTCCTGAACCAGGCGGACGCAACGGAGAAGCTGAAGGAGATCGGCACCGGCAGGCTCATCGACATCATCGGTCAGACGGCGCGGCTCGAGGAGCGGCAGGTGCTCCAGGTGATCCCGCCGGCCGACCCGAGCTACACCACGACGCCCCTCACGTGCTCGACGCCCCAGGAGGACGCGACCCCCGCCTGTCAGCCGACGGTGCTCGATTCGAAGAACGTCGTGTACGTCGACGAGAACGAGAACAAGGTCAAGCTCGGCCCGATCGTCATCACGGGCGCCAACATCAAGAAGGCCACCGCCGTCCTCAGCTCGGGCCAGAACCAGATCGTGACCCAGTGGGTGATCGACTTCGACCTCGACGGCGCGGGAGCCAAGAAGTTCGGCGACCTCACGGCCAAGCTGGCGACGCTCCCGACCGGCCAGCCGACGAAGGAGATCGCGATCGCGCTCGACCACAAGATCATCTCGCGTCCGGAGGTGCAGGGCCAGATCACGACCACCGGGCAGATCACCGGGAACTTCACGGAGGATAGCGCGAAGACGCTGGCGACCCAGCTGAACGCGGGCGCACTGCCTGTCGAGCTCACCCGGCAGTCGGTCACGACGGTGAGCCCCACGCTGGGGCAGGAATCCCTGCGCCAGGGCATCGTCGCCGGCGTGGCCGGGTTGATCCTGCTCCTCGTGTACCTGCTCTTCTACTACCGGCTGCTCGGCATCGTTGCCTGGCTCGGCATGTCCATCTGGGCGACCCTCGCGATCGGGTTGATCGCGGTGGCCGGCTCGGAGTTCGGCTACGCGCTGTCGCTCGCCGGCATCGCGGGGCTGGTGATCTCCCTCGGCGTCACCGCCGACTCGTACATCGTGTTCTTCGAACGGTTGAAGGACGAGGTCCGAAACGGGAAGTCCCCGCGATCAGCTGTGCAACCCGCGTTCAAGCGCGCATACCGGACGATCGTGGCCGCCGACTTCGTGACGGGCATCGCCGCCGTCGTGCTCTACGTCACGGCGGTGAGCTCGGTCCGCGGCTTCGCGCTGACCTTGGGGGTCGCCACGCTGCTCGACCTGTTCGTCGTCTGGTTCTTCAAGCGCCCGACCGTGTTCCTGATCTCCCGCAACGAGCGTCTGGTGAAGCTGCGCGGGTTCGGGCTATCGAGCGGGGTCGCGGGCGAGTCCCACGACCTACTCGCGCCGGTTCCGGCAACCGGGGTCGGGAGCGACGGATGAACCTGCAGCACGCCGTCGACACCTATCGTGGCCACACGATCCCTCGCTTCCGGTTCAGCGAGCGGCGGAACGTCTGGTTCGCGATCTCAGGAGCCGTGATCCTGCTCTCGCTCATCGGATTCTTCTGGCGGGGTCTGAACTACTCGATCGACTTCAAGGGCGGGAGCGAGCTCACCTATGCCGTGACGACGCCGCTCACCGCCGAGCAGGTCGACGCCGTGCTCACGGCGAACGGACATCCGGACAGCACCGTGCAGATCGCGAACGGCGGCAAGGGCGTGACGATCCGCACGAAGGCGTTCGCGAGCCAGGACGAGCGCGCGAAGGTCCTGGCGGCCCTCGCGAAACAGGCCGGCGTGCAACCGACCGACATCAGCGAGAAGACTGTCGGCGCGACGTGGGGCTCGGAGATCTCCCAGAAAGCCCTTCGCGGGCTGATCGTGGTCCTGGCGGCGATCGCCTTGTACATCAGCCTTCGATTCGAGTGGAAGATGGCGATCGGCGCCATGATCGCCCTCGTGCACGACCTGTTGATCACCGGGGGGATCTACGCGCTCACCGGACGCTCGGTCACCCCCGAGACGGTGATCGCGATCCTCACGATCTTGGGATTCTCCCTGTACGACACCGTCGTGATCTACGACAAGATCAAGGAGAACAGCGAGTCGACCGCGCTGGTGGCGAGGCTGGGCTACACCGGCGTCGTCGACCTGTCGCTGAACCAGGTGCTGATGCGCTCGGTCAACACCTCGCTCGTCGTGCTGCTGCCGATCGTGTCGCTGCTGTTCTTCGGCGGAGCGACCCTGAAGGACTTCGCGTTCGCGATGTTCGTCGGCGTGACGACCGGTGCGTACTCGTCGATCTTCATCGCGGCGCCGATCCTCACGCTCCTGAAGGGCCGTGAGGATCGGTTCCGGCAGATCGAGGCCCGCCGGGCGCAGCGCGAGACGGGTGGCCGGGTGACGGTGGCCACCGGCCCGGCCCTGGCCGCGGTCGAGCCCGACGGCCCCGCCGCCGTCACCGCCACGAGCGAGGCGGCCGCGACGAGGGCGGTGGCCCGCGCCGGCTCGTCCTCGCGCCCCCGACCGAAGAGCAAGCGGAAGCCGCCCGCGAAGCGCCGCCGGAGATAACCGTGGAGATCGAGGAGATCAGGGGGCTGATCCGTGACGTGCCCGACTTCCCCGAGCCGGGCATCGTGTTCAAGGACATCACGCCGGTGCTGGCGAACCCGATCGCGTTCTCCACGATCACGGACCTCATCGTCGTGCATTTCGGCCGAGGGAACATCGACAAGGTCGTCGGCATCGAGGCGCGCGGGTTCATCCTGGCATCACCGGTTGCCTACCACTTCGGGGCGGGATTCGTCCCGATCCGCAAGAAGGGCAAGCTTCCCTGGCAGACGGTGGGGGCGGAATACGCGCTCGAGTACGGGACCTCGACGCTCGAGGTCCACACCGACGGCGTCGAGGCCGGGGAGCGGGTCCTGATCGTGGACGACGTGCTGGCGACGGGCGGCACGGCGGCCGCGGCGGCGTCGATCGTCGAGCAGATCGGCGGGAAGGTCTACGGGATCGCCTGCCTGATCGAGCTCGGCTTCCTGAAGGGACGCGAGAAGCTCGGCGCCCGCGACGTCTTCACGCTGATCCGGTACTGAGGGCGCCTCGGGCGTCCCCCGATCGGGTTGCCGACCTTCGTACACTTGCCTGAGGAGGCAGCCCGTGGACAGCCGCGAAGACGTCACGCGTGAAGAGGCGAAGGTCGAGCAGCGCCGAGGCGGCCGGCTGCCCATCCCGCGCCTTCGTCGCGGTGACTCGACCCCCTCGCGGATCGACCCACTCCTGAAGAAGGTTCGGGCCTACAACCCCAAGGCGGAGCTGAAGGAGCTCCAGCGAGCCTTCGAGTTTGCTCAGGCCGCCCACGAAGGGCAGAAGCGAAAGTCCGGCGGTGACTTCATCGAGCACCCGATCGCGGTGACCGACATCCTCGCCGACCTGCACCTGGACACGACGACACTGGTGGCAGCGCTCCTGCACGACACGGTGGAGGACACGGAGGTCTCGCTGGACGCGATCCGCGGGGAATTCGGCGACGACGTCGGGCACATCGTCGACGGGCTGACCAAGCTGGACCGCTTCGAGTTCAAGAGCCGCGAGCAGGAGCAGGCCGAGAACGTTCGCAAGATGATCGTGGCGATGGCCGGCGACATCAGGGTTCTGCTGATCAAGCTCGCCGATCGCCTGCACAACATGCGGACGCTGCCGGCCCTCGCCCCAGACAAGCAGCGGCGGATCGCCACGGAGACGCTCGAGATCTATGCGCCCCTCGCGAACCGCCTCGGTGTCCAGGAGTTGAAGTGGGAGCTCGAGGACCTCTCGTTCAAGACCCTGCACATCGGGCCGTACCACGAGATCGCCCAGCTCGTCGAGACGCGGCGCGGGGAGCGCAAGGCGCTGATCGAGGAGGTCACCGAGGCGCTCCGTCAGAAGATGAAGGAGCTCGGGATCAAGGCCGAAGTCGAGGGCCGCCCGAAGCACCTCTATTCCATCTACGAGAAGATGGTCCTGCGGGGCAAGGAGTTCAACGAGATCTACGATCTCGTGGGCGTGCGCGTACTGGTGGAGAGCCTGCGCGACTGCTACGGAGCGCTCGGCGCCGTGCACGCGCTGTGGAAGCCGATCCCCGGCCGCTTCAAGGACTACGTGGCGATGCCCAAGTCCAACATGTACCAGTCGCTGCACACGACCGTCGTGGGGCCCGGGGGCAAGCCGCTCGAGATCCAGATCCGCACGCGCGACATGCACCGCACCGCGAAGTTCGGGATCGCGGCCCACTGGCGGTACAAGGAGGCACCGAAGCAGCAACGCGAGGCGGGCGATCTTGCCTGGCTCGGGCAGATGATGGACTGGCTGAAGGACATGGCCGACCCGCGCGAGTTCATGGACTCGCTGAAGATCGACCTCTACGGAGGTCAGGTCTTCGTCTTCACCCCCAAGGGCGACGTCGTGAATCTCCCGGCCGGCGCAACCCCCGTGGACTTCGCGTACTCGATCCACACGGAGGTTGGGCACCGGACGGTGGGCGCGAAGATCAATGGAAAGCTGGTCCCCCTGGACTACGAGCTGCGTACGGGCGACACCGTCGACATCCTGACCTCGAAGGCACAGGGGGAGGCCCCGAGCCAGGACTGGCTCCAGTTCGTCGCCACGCCGCGTGCGCGCAACAAGATCCGACAATGGTTCTCGCGGGGACGGCGCGAGGACGCGATGGAACAGGGTCGCGACGCGCTCCAGCGGATCATGCGCAAGCAGAACGTTCCCTTCAAGCGACTGGCGACCGAGGACGCGCTGATGCAGGTGGCCGCGGAGCTGCACCACGCGAACCTGGAGTCGCTGTACGTGGCGATGGGGGAGGGACAGGTCTCGCCGCAGTCGGTGGTCGCCCGGCTCTCCCGGCTCGTGAGCGGCGCGCCCGAAGAAGTCGTCACCGAGGTCGCCCTGGCCCGGCCGGTGAAGATCGGCAAGCCGGACATCTCCCAAGGGGTCGTCGTTCGCGGGCTCCCGGACGTGTGGGTGCGGCTGGGCCGGTGCTGCACGCCGGTCCCCGGCGATGAGATCATCGGTTTCGTCACTCGGGGCCAGGGCGTGAGCGTCCACCGCACCGACTGCCCGAACGTCCGCGGGCTCCAGCAGCAGCCCGAACGGCTCATCGACGTCACCTGGGCCGAGGGGAAGCCGACCTCCTTCGTCGTCGCGATCCAGGTCGAGGCGCTCGACCGGACGCGGCTGCTCTCCGACGTCGCGACGATGCTCTCGGACTCGCACGTGAACATCCTCTCCGCGACCACGGCGACGGGCCGCGACCGGATCACACGGCTGCGGTTCACGTTCGAGCTGGCCGACATCGCCCACCTGTCGAGCACGCTCGCCTCGGTGAAGCGGGTCGAGGGCGTGTTCGACGCCTATCGCATCGTCCCCAGCTAGATGCGCGTGGTCGCGCAGCGGGTCGCCCGCGCCTCGGTCACGGTGGACGGTGTGCG
>JALYLM010000056.1 GCA_030774235.1 Actinomycetota bacterium | reverse complement strand
GATCGCGGCGCCGACCTCGGCGCTGACCGCGTCGATGCCGCCGAGGTCTCGGACCGTGGTGACGCCGCGTTCCAGGTGGCGTCGAGCGTTGCGCGCGGCCTTCAGCGCGCCCATCGTCGGCGTGAGCAACCGACCCTCTGCCTCGAAGTCCGCGTCGCCGTCGAACTGCAGATGGACGTGGCAGTCGATCAGCCCCGGCGTGAGGGTCCTGCCGGCGCCGTCGACCGAAGCCCCGCCGGCCGCCGCGCGAGGTGCTCGAGCGTGCGGGCCGACCCAGGAGATCTTTCCATCGTCCCCGACCAGCACCCCGCGCTTGGCCTTCGTCGTGCGACCGTCGAACACGGTGACGTTCGCGAGGTAGGTCGTCAGGGAACGGTCACCCTATTCGGTACCGATCTGTGGCCGACATCTTCACCGTCCTTCCGGCACGCCGCCGGCTCGCCGGCGCGCATCATGACAGACCTTCGAGTGCGGCGGCTCGGGGTCCCGAACTTCCGCCGACCGACGCCCGGCGCCCGTTCCGTCGAGGAACCTGGCGCGCGTCCGCCTCCGGTAGGATGCCCCGGTTCACCGGGCCGTCGGCCCGGCGGGGGTCGGAACGCCGAAGGGAAGTCGCGTGCTGGACGTCGCCAGGATGGCAGTCGATGCGGCCATGCGCGCGGGCGCAGACTTCGCCGACGCGCGGGCCGGGACCGACGAGACCGAGTCACTCACCGTTCGCAACCAGGAGATGGAGGGGATCGAGCGCAGCACGTCCAGCGGCATCGGGGTTCGCGTGCTGGCCGGTGGGCGGTGGGGGTTCGCGGCCACATCGCGGCTTGAGGAGGGCGAGATCGTCCGCGCGGCCGAGACGGCGGTCCAGATCGCGAAGGCCGCGCAGCGGCTGCCGGGCGAACCGGTTCGCCTGACGCCGGTGGAGCCCGTCGTCGCCTCCTGGCGAGGCCCGGTCGTGGAGGATCCCTTCACCGTGGAGCTGGAGGAGAAGGTGGCGCTGCTCATGGAGGCCACCCGGCGGCTGCAGTCCGCTCCCGGCGTGTCGTTCGGGCAGGGCACGCTCGACTTCTTCCGGCGCTCCACGTGGTTCGCGTCCTCCGACGGCGCCGCGATCGATCAGGTCGTCGTGCACTCGGGCGGCGGCACGGAGGCGACCACGATCGGCGACGGCGACGTCCAGCGCCGCTCGTACCCGAACTCCTTCCGCGGGCACATCAAGGCCGCAGGCTACGAGCACATCCGCACGCTGGGACTGATCGAGGAGGCGGAGCGGATCGGGCGGGAGGCCGTCGAGCTGCTGGCGGCGCCGGAGTGCCCGAGCGAGGTCACCACGCTCGTCCTCGACAGCGGTCAGATGGAGCTGCAGATCCACGAGTCGATCGGCCACCCGATCGAGCTCGACAGGGTGCTCGGCATGGAGGAAGCGTATGCGGGGTCCTCGTTCCTCACGCCGGGCGACCGGGGCTCGCTTCGATACGCCAGCCCTCTCGTCTCGGTCACGGCCGACGCCACCCTGCCCGGTGGGCTCGGCACGTTCGGCTTCGACGACGAGGGCGTGCCGGCTCAACGCGTGCCCGTGATCGTCGACGGCATCTTCGAGAACTTCCTCACGTCCAGGGAGACGGCGAGCGTCGTGGATCAGTCCTCGAACGGGACCTCGAGGGCGGACGGGTGGTCTCACCTCCCGTTGATCCGCATGACGAACATCTCGATCGAGCCGCGTGAGGGTTCGCTCGCCGAGATCATCGCCGACACCGACGACGGCATCTTCATGACCACGAACAACTCGTGGTCGATCGACGACAAGCGGATCAACTTCCAGTTCGGATGCGAGGCCGCCTGGCGGATCGAGCGCGGTCGGCTCACACGCATGTACCGGAATCCGAACTACACCGGCATCACGCCGCGGTTCTGGGGTTCCTGTGACGCGGTCGCCGGTCGGGAAGACTGGGTCGTCTGGGGAACCCCGAACTGCGGGAAGGGTCAGCCGGGGCAGATCGGGCGTGTCGGGCACGGAGCGGCGCCCGGCCGGTTCCGTGACGTTCAAGTCGGGGTGCGCTGATGCCGGGACCGGTCGGTACCGACGCGTTCCGTCGGGCCGCCGAGGCGGCGCTCGAGCTGCCGGGTGTCGACGGCGTCGAGGTCGTGTGCATGCACGAATGGGGCGGGTTGACGCGCTTCGCGAAGTCCGAGATCCACCAGAGCACGTCGCGAGAGGACACGGACGTTCGCGTCCGAGTCGTGACGAAGGACCGTGTCGGCGTCGCATCGACCAACGACCTCAGCCCGGAGGGGGCATCGCGCGCGGCTCGATCGGCGAAGGAGATGGCGGAGGTCGTCGCCCCGGATCCGTTCTGGCCGGGGCTTGCGCCGCTCGCCGAGGTCGCGACGGTCGATCGGTTCCACGACACCACCGCAGACTCCACCCCCGAACAACGAGCGGAGACCGTCGCAACGCTGATCGGGCAGTGTGCGTCCGGCTTCACGGCCGCGGGCGCCTTCGAGACCGAGGCGATGGAGGTCGGCCTGGCCAACACCGAGGGGCAGTTCTGTTGGACCCCGTTCACCCAGACCTCCCTGACCACCGTGATCAGCGGGGGTGAGGGCGGCAACGGTTTCGCCGAGGTCTTCTCCGGCGACGCGACGACGATCGACCCCGAGGCGGTCGGCGCCCGAGCAAACGAGAAGGCGATCCGGTCGCAGCGCCCGAGCCCGCTGGATCCGGGAACGTGGACGGTCGTGCTGGAGCCGAGCGCAACGGCCACGCTCGTCGGGTTCCTGGCCTGGGTCGGCTTCGGCGGACGGGATTACCTGGAGGGCCGCTCGTGCTTCAGTGGGAAGGCCGGTCAGCAGGTCGTCGTCCCGGCCATCTCGCTTCGTGACGACGCGCTCGACGCGGGAACGATCGGGGTGCCGTTCGACTTCGAAGGCGTCCCGCACCGGCGGGTCGACCTGATCCGTGACGGCGTCTTCGTCGACGCCGTCTACGACCGCCGTACCGGGAAGGAGGCGGGGCGCGAATCCACCGGCCACGCGCTCCCCGCGCCGAACCCCGATGGGCCATACCCCCTGAACCTGTCGATGGCGCCGGGGGACGCCACCGTCGAACAGATGATCGCCGCCACGGAGCGCGGCGTGTTGGTCACCCGCTTCCACTACTCGAACATCGTGAACCCCGTCGAGTCCTCGATCACCGGCATGACCCGCGACGGCACGTTCCTGATCGAGCACGGCGAAATCGCTCGGCCCGTCGTCAACTTCCGCTTCACGCAGTCCATCCTGACCGCTCTGTCGACCGCGACGATGATCGGCGACACCGCCGAGCTCGCGAGCGAGTTCTTCTTCTCCGCCTCACGCGTGCCCGCCATCAAGGTCGAGGAGTTCCACTTCAGCGGCCGCAGCGACCACTAGAGCGGAGCGGCTCGCGCCCGCCCCGCGGTAGGCTGCGGTCCCGACGACGGCGCAGGAGGCCCCGACGATGCAGGTGGGCGAGATCATGCACACGGAGGTGAAGACGGCCGCCGCGGAAGCGACGTTCGCCGATGTCGCGAAGACGATGCGCTCGAACGGCATCTCGTCGGTCGTCGTCCTGGACGGCAAGAAGCTCGCCGGCATCGTCACCGAGCGCGACATCGTGAACCTCGTGGCGGCCGGTGGCGACCCGCATTCGGTCAGGGTCGCCCACGGGATGACGCGTCGCGACATCGAGACCGTCTCGCCGAAGACCGACATCACCGAGGCCGCCGACCAGATGGTCGTGAGGAACATCCGTCACCTGCCCGTCGTCGACCGCGGCCGGGTCGTCGGGATCATCTCGATCCGCGACCTCACGCGCTGGGCGGCCGACGAGTTGTCCGCGGGTCACGAGATGCCTGACATGGCGCGAAGCCACAAGGCCCTTCGCGCGGCCAGCGAGCTGCAGAAGCAACGGGGGAAGGGCTAGGCGGTCCCCCACCGATCCAGCAGACCCGGGACCTCCGTCAACGAGCCGACGCTGGCGTCGGCGTCGGCCAGCTGGGCCGGGGTGGGATCGTCCGGCGCCTCACCTCGCAGGACCCAGATCGCCCTCATCCCCGCGGCTCGCGCGGGGCGGACGTCGTAGTCGAGCCGGTCGCCGAGCATGACGGTTCGGTCGGCGCCCACGCCGGCGATCTCGAGGACGTGCGCGAACAGGGCCGGGTCCGGCTTCTGCACGCCCAGGTCGTCGGAGACCCCCCATACCTCGAAGTACCCGACGAGCTCGTCGCGCTCCATCGCCGCGCGTACCGATGTCGGCTGGTTCGCGATCACGCCAAGTCGGTACCGACCGGACAGGTCATCCAGGCACGGGCGGAGGTCCGGGTAGAGTGCTCCCGGAGGATAGTTCCAGTACAAGGCGGCGACCGACTCGACGTCGCCCAGTCGGTGGTCGTTCCCGAGGAAGCGCTCGGTCAGGCGACGTCTGAACGATCCCGACTGCTCCGAGCGCGCGGCCGCATACTCCGCATCGAACTCTTCGTCCGTGAACGAGGCGCCGCTCTCGCGGAGCGCGCGTTGCCACGAGCGTGCGTAGACGGTGTCGTCGTACATCACGCCTCCGATGTCGAAGAACACGGCTTCGACGGGACCGTGAGCACGCTCGTCTTCCCCCGACATCGAGCCGATGCTCTGCGCGGGGCGCGCGGCCGGCCGCCGGGCACGGAGCGCCGCGACCCGATCGGCGTCGGTCGTCTCGGACCCGAGCCGGAACCCGTACCGCGCGCCGTGACAATCCGACGCGCCGGTGGGGATCAGCTCCAAGCGGCTGGCGAGGCCCCGGTACCGGGCCCGTTTCGTCTCGTCGTGGTCGGGATGGTCCACCTCGAGACCCGCCATCCCGGCCGCCGCCATCCGTTCGATCAGCTCGACGGGCACGGACTCCGTTCCCTTCCACATCCCGGGGTGGGCCAGGACGGAGACGCCTCCCGCCTCGGCGATCAGCTCGAGCGCGAGCAGTGGATCCAGCGCGTGTTTCGGCACGTAGGCGGGGCCACCATCGTTGATGAACCGGTCGAAGGCTTCGCGTTCGCTGCCGACGATGCCGGCCTCGACCATCGCCTGCGCGACGTGCGGCCGAGCGATCAGGTCGTCGCCGGCGATCCGGCGCACGCGATCGAAGGAGA
>JALYLM010000055.1 GCA_030774235.1 Actinomycetota bacterium | reverse complement strand
CGGGCGTCTCTGGGACGTCAGACGTTCCCAACGACGCGCTCCACGCACGGCCGGGTGTTGCGATCGCGTTGGGCGGGAGGACCCTCTGCGATGCGAGCGCCGATCACGAGAGATTCGCAGCTCATGGCGCCTCGGATGAGGTTCGTTGTTCGTTCAGTCGGCGGCCTGCGGTCTCGAGGATGCGTTCGAGTGGGTCGGGATCCTCGGGATCGTAGACGGCGCTGCCGACCGAGAGCGAGAGTGGACGGGGACGCTCGCGCCTCGCGTTGTGCACGGCGATCGCCTCGACGAGCCTCGACAGCACCAGGGTCTCGGCGCCCTGGGCCCCGCCGCTGAGCAGGATGCAGAACGTGTCGGAGGCGATCCGGGCGGGGACGTCGGACCCGCGGACCGCCTCGAGGACGACGCCGGCGGCGTCACGCCCGAGCGCGTCCCGTTCCGCGTCTCCATCCTCGGCCGCGGTCTCCGGGAGCCTCTCGAGACGCACGAACACGAACACGGCCGACGTGCGCGCCCGATCCGCCATCCGCAGATGGTGCTCGGCGATCGGGGTAAAGCCGCGCAGATTCAGCAGGCCCGTCGTCTCGTCGGTCGTGGCGAGCTCGCGGGAGTGGCGCCGGCGAGCGACCGCGTATCGAACGGCGCGGGGGAGGAGTCCGGCCGGGATGGCGCCGCTGACCAGGTGATCTTCGGCGCCGGCGTGGATCGCAACCGATCCGTCCGCCTGACGATCGGGGCCGGTGACGACCAGGACGGCGGCCCGGGGCATCATCGCCCGCAGCGTCTCCAGTGTCTCGAGGGGCCCGGCGGCACCCAGCTCGATCACGACGGCGTCCACGGACCCGTCGGCGGTCACGGCCTCGATCCCCGGTACTCGCCGGACGACGAACCCGTCTTCGCCGGCGAGCTCCGCTTCGAGGCCGGCGTTCGCCGCAACGATCAGGACGGTCATGGCTTTCGGCGTCATCGGTCTTCCGGTCAGGTTCGCGGATTATCGCACCAGTCCGGTGCGCCTCCGGGCACCTGCCGCGGCACGCCTCACGCTCGCCGATTCCACAGGAACGCCAAGGGGAGGCCGCGCGGTCGGATATGCCCCCCGGTACGCTGGGGCTCGATGACCGATCCATCGCACCGCGACCGGCTGTTCGGTCCGCTGGCGCGTGTGCTGATCGGAGCGTCCGCGACGCTGGCCCTCCTCGTCGCCGCTGGCGGAGCATACGGGTTCACCCAGGCGAACTCCAAGGAGGGAATCGCCTCGTGGAGCTCCGGGCCCAGCCCGCCGAGCAGCGGCGCCGATCCCGCCGTCGGGCCGTGTGTGGACGACGTGTGCAACTTCCTGCTGCTCGGAAGCGACTCGCGCGCCGGCCTGTCGGCCTCCCAGCAGCAGCAGTTCGGCACGAACCCCCAGTCGGGCGCGGGCAGGAACGCGGACACGATCATGGTCGTCCACACGGATCCGAAGCTGCAGAAGGCCATCATCCTGTCGTTCCCCAGGGACCTGTGGGTGAGGATCCCCGGCTACGGCTACGGGAAGATCAACTCGTCGTTCGTCGGAGGAGCGTCGCTCGTCGCCCAGACGATCCACGACCTCTCGGGGCTGCGGATCAGCCACTTCCTCTACGTCGACCTCGCGGGCTTCGAAGGGGTGGTCAACACCCTCGGGGGCGTTCAGATGTGCGTCCCCGCGGAGGACGTGAACACGGCCGACGGGCGGATCGTGGACGCTCTCACGGGCTTGAACGTGAGGCCCGGATGCCAGACCCTGGACGGGCTCCAGGCCCTCGCCTTCGTTCGCACGCGGCACCTTCGATGCGACAGCGCGGCGCCCGACTTCTTCCGGATCGCACGCCAGCAGCAGTTCTTGCGCGCGGTGCTGAACCGCCTGTTGCAGCCGCAGGAGCTCGCTCGGGCGCCCAGCCTCGTTCGCCCGATCCTGTCGAACATGACACGCGATCGGGACCTCACGATCGCCGACCTCGCGTTCCTCGTCGGGCAACTGCGGGGGATCACGACCGGCGCCGCGGAGTTCCGGGCGGTGCCGGGCTATCCCGATGTCGTGAACGGCCTCGACGTCATCCGGATGGACCCCTCGGCGAACGAGATCTTCGCGGCGATCCGTCAGGGCAAGCAGATCGGGAACATCGGCACGACGTTGCTGAACACCCCGCCCTCGCCGGCGAACGTCGAGGTGACGGTCGTCGATCACGGATCGGGGAGTCTCGCCGCCGACGCCGAGGGTGTGCTCGCGACGAGCGGGTTCGACGTCTCCCCGGGGGTCGTCCCGTTCGATACGGCGGCGGCGAACGTCCGGGGGAACGTGATCGCATTCGCGCCGGGTCACGCCGTCGAGGCCGAGGTCGTGAAACAGTACCTGCCCAACCTGCAGGTGAAGGGGGTCAGGGGATTGCCCGGCCACGTCGCGGTCTTCGTCACCTCGTCCTACCGACCGGCCGACATCGGCACGGGATCGAGCCCGCCGCCCGCCTGCGTGAGCCCGACGGGCTGATGCGCGCCCTCGTCCTGTCCGGAGGAGAGGGCTCCCGACTCAGGCTGTCCGGCTCGCTCCTCGGCCGCAACGTCGAGGTCAGGGACAGCGGGAGTGTGGGTGTGCACCGCGTCATCGTCGGCGACCAGAGCCGCCTGGAGGTCGACTAGGCTCCACCGCATGTCCCGGCCGGCAGCCGCGCGGATGCGCGCCGCGATCGACGCGCGGTCCGCACTGGACGCGAGAAGGACGGGGATCGGTCACTACACCGGGCGGATCCTGCGCCACCTGCCGCTCGCCGATCCCGCATCCGAGTACGTCGCCTGGCACCTCGACCCGAAGGGCGTCCGCCGCGGAGCCTTCACGGGGATCGCTCCGAACCTGACCGAGGCCGTGGGCCGCTTCCCGAACCGATGGTTCGAGCCCGTGTCCTCGCGCCTGGGCGTGCCCCGGATCGACCGGACGGTGGGGCGCTTCGACACGCTGCTCGCCACGAACTTCCTGCCACCGGCGACGCGAGGCGGCTGCGTCGTGCTCGTGGTCCACGACCTCGCCTTCGACGTGTTCCCCGAGACCGCGCCGCAGGTCGACGCCCGGTGGCGCCGCAGGTTCCAGGGATGGGTCTCCCGGGCCGCGGGGGTGATCGTTCCCTCGGCGTCCACCCGGAACGATCTCGTCGAGCGATACCAGGTGGATCCGGTGCGCGTCGACGTCGTGCCGCACGGGACGGAAGCCGGATTCCGCCCGGCGCCCGCGCCGGTCGTCGACGACGTGCGCCGGCGCTACGGGATCGGCGAGCGCCCGTACGCGCTCTTCGTCGGCGGTCTGGAGCCGCGCAAGAACCTGGAGGCGCTGGTGCGTGCGTTCGGGGTCGTCGCGTCGAGCCACGACGTCGCGCTCGTGCTGGCCGGCGGGTCGGTCCGGTGGTTCCCCGAGGCGGCCGACGGGCTCGATGCCGCGATCGCCGGGCTCGCACCGAGCGTCCGCCCGCGGGTGGTCCGCGCGGGTTACGTCTCGGACGAGGAGAAGGTCGCCCTCCTCACGGGCGCGACCGCGCTCGCGTATCCCTCGCTGTACGAGGGCTTCGGGTTCCCCGTGCTGGAGGCGTTCGCGTCCGGCCTTCCGGTGCTGACGTCGAACGCGTCGTCGCTGCCCGAGGTGGCCGGGGATGCCGCGCTTCTCGTGGATCCGCACGACGAGGCCGCGATCGCCGGCGGGCTTCGGAATCTGTTCGACGACGCGCCGCTGCGAGAGCGGCTCGCGGCGGCCGGCCGGGCGCGCGTGGTCGCGTTCACCTGGGAGGCGTCCGCAGCGAGGACCGCGGAGGTGCTGCACCGGGCCCGCGCTGTCGCTCGTGAGTAGACTCGTCCGTCCGACCGACCTCCGAGGTTCCATCTTGGCCACCGACACCCACGTGCTCGTAACCGGCGGCGCCGGCTTCATCGGGTCGCATCTCGTCGACGCGTTGCTCGCTCGCGAGGCCATCCGCGTCACCGTGCTGGATCGCCTGTCTCGCGGGGGGGCGCGGGCCAACCTTCAGGCGCACGAGGACGATGCTCGGTTCATGTTCGTCGTCGGCGACGTCGCCGATGCCGAGCTCGTCGAGCGGCTCGTGACCGAAGCCGATGCGGTCGTCCACGCCGCCGCGGAATCGCACGTGGACCGAAGCATCGACGGCCCTCGCGAGTCCATCCTCAGCAACGTGCTCGGGACCCAGCACGTTCTGGACGCGTGCCGGGACCGCGGCGCCCGACTGCTGCTCGTCTCGACCGACGAGGTATACGGGGCCGGCGATCCCGATGGGGGCCTGTTCGACGAGGACAGCGCCGCGCGTCCGCGGAGCCCGTACGCCGCCGGCAAGGCGGCGGCGGACCTGCTGTGCCAGGCCTACGTCACGACCTACGGCCTGCGGGCCGTGGTGGTTCGAGGCACGAACGCCTACGGCCCACGGCAGATCGAGAAGGTCATCCCGACGTACGCGGTGAACGCGCTCGAGGGCAACCGGGTGCCCGTCTACGGAACCGGTCGCGAGCGCCGGGAGTTCCTGCACGTGTCGGACTGGGTGCGCGGGGCCCTCACCGTGTTCGACCGGGGCGAGCCCGGGGTCGTCTACAACATCGGCGACGGATACGAGCTCGAGAACCTGGAGCTCGCGCGGCGGATCTGCGCGCTCGCCGGTGCGCCCGACTCCCTGATCTCGTTCGTGCCCGACCGGCCCGGACACGACTTCCGCTACGGCGTGCGATCCGACCGGCTGCGGGCGCTTGGCTGGCGGCGATCGGTCACGTTCGACGACGGACTGGCGGACACCGTCGCCTGGTACCGCGAGCACCTCGAGTGGCTGCGGAGCGCGCACGGCGGCGAGGTCGTGACCGCGCCGCGCGCCGCCCCCGGGGTCGCGCCGTGAGGCTGGTCGTCACCGGAGCCGGTGGCGGGCTCGGCCGGGCGTTCCTCGCCCAGCTCCCGGGTCATCACGAGGCTCGCTCGTTCGACCACGCGGCGCTCGACGTCGGCGACCACAACGCCGTCATGCAGACGGTGCCCCCGCTTCATCCGGACGCCGTCCTCAACTTCGCCGCGTTCACGAACGTCGACGCGAACGAGTCCGATCCCGTTCGCGCGGTCGGGGACAACGCGGCCGGGCCGCAGAGCCTGGCGCTCGCCGCTCGCGCGTGCGGCGCCGCGCTGCTGCACGTCTCCACCGACTACGTCTTCGACGGCGCGAAGCTCGGCCCGTACGACGAGCTGGACCGGCCGGCACCGCTCAGCGTCTACGGCCGCACGAAGCTCGCGGGCGAGGAACACGTGCGCACGCTCGCGCCGGAGCACCTCATCGTTCGCGTGGGGCACGTGTTCGGTGGCGGGAGGGACTTCCTGACATCGGCCGTGCGCACCCTTCGAGCGGGGGAACCCGCAGGCGGGATCGAGGATCGGGTGGGCACCCCGACGTTCGTGCGGGACATCGCGGAGCGGTTGCTCCCGCTCCTGCTCTCGCGCCGATGGGGGACCTACCACCTGGCCGGGCCCGACGCATGCTCCTGGTTCGAGGTGCTAACCCGCGCGAAGGAGATCGGGGGCCTCCCCGGTGAGGTCGGCCCGCAGCGCGCGGTCGACCTGAGCCTCGTCGCCCCGAGGCCGGTGAATGCGGCTCTCCGCAGCGTCTACCTCGGAGGGGTCGGCATCGACCCGATGCCGCCGCTCGACGAATCACTCGAGCGGTTCCTGGCCGCCGTCCGACCATCCTGAGCGGCGAGCCCCGGGTCCCGGCGATCCGGTTCGGCGGAGACCCCTTGCTACACTCGTCGCGGCGCCGCCGACCGGCGCGTTTCGACCCGAGGAGAGTCCGCGATCGCCGCCGCTACCGTCACCGAGCGCACCTCCGAACCACCCCATCTGCACATCTGGCGGCGCCTGCGCGAGCTCGCGAGCTACCACGAGATCATCGTGAACCTGGTCCGCAAGGAGTTGAAGGTCAGGTACACGGCGTCCGCGCTTGGTGCGGTGTGGTCGCTGCTCAACCCCATCGTGTTCCTGGCGGTCTTCTCCTTCGTGTCGAAGATGCTCGGCAACTCCATCCCGTCGTTCCCCGTGTACCTGCTCTCGGGTCTGCTCGCCTGGAACCTGTTCTCGACATCACTCCTGGCCGGAGCCCGCTCGATCATCGAGAACGCGTACCTCGTCAAGAAGGTCTACTTCCCGCGCGAGATCCTTCCGATCTCCTCGGTCGGGGTCGCGCTCGTCGACTTCGTGCTGCAGTCGGCGGTGCTCTTCCTCTTCATCCTGGTCAGCGGCCACGGCTTTCGCGGCCAGGCGATCGTGCTCTATCCACTCTCCCTCGCCACGTTGCTCGTCTTCACGATGGCGATGACCCTGGTCGTCTCGGGGCTGAACGTTCGCTATCGCGACGTGCAGCACCTGCTGAACCTGGCGCTGTTGGTCTGGTTCTGGATGACGCCGATCGTGTATCCGGGCGGACTCGCGCAGACGGCCGACGCGAACGTGTTCGGCCTGTCCGCCTTCCACGTCCTGCTGATCAACCCGATGTCTTCGATCGTCTTCGGGTTCCAGCGAGCTCTCTACGGGGCGCCGCAACCTCCGGGGGCGACGCGGCCCGTCCTGCCGATCGTGAGCGAGCACTGGCTGGTCGCGGTCGTGGCCCTCGTGCTGGTCGGCTCCCTGCTCCTGCTGTGGCTCACGTGGTCCACGTTCTTCAGATTCTCCGGCGACTTCGCCGAGGAGGTCTGAACGCATGGATGCGGCGCTTGAGATTCACGACATCAGCAAGCGGTTCCGCCTCTATCACGAGAAACCGAGTTCGCTGAAGCAGCAGCTGTTGTCGGGCCGTGTGCGCGCGGACGAGTTCTGGGCGCTGAAGGGTGTCAGCTTCGACGTTCCCGAGGGGGGGTCGCTCGGTCTCATCGGCGCCAACGGGTCCGGGAAAACGACCCTGCTGAAGGTCGTGGCGGGGATCCTTCGACCGACCGCTGGGACGGTGACCCAGCGGGGGAGGCTCGTGGCGCTGCTCGAGCTCGGCGCCGGGTTCCATCCCGAGCTGACCGGTCGCGAGAACGTCTATCTGAATGCCGGGTTCCTGGGGCTCAAGCGCCGGGAGACGGACCGGGTCTACGACGACATCGTGGCCTTCGCCGAGCTGGAGGACTTCATGGACAACGCCGTGAAGTTCTACTCCTCGGGGATGCTCGTGCGGCTCGGGTTCTCGGTGGCGGTCCACATCGACCCCGAGATCATGCTCATCGACGAGGTGCTCGCGGTCGGCGACGAGGCGTTCCAGGCTCGCTGCCTCGATCGCGTGCGGACCTTCCGCCGGGAGGGGCGCACGATCGTCTTCGTGACGCATGCCCTCGACCTGGTGCGAGAGATCTGCGACTCGGCGGTGATGCTCGATCACGGGACGGTGCACGCGACCGGCGAGCCGAACGACGTCGTGCGGGCGTTGCGCTTCCAGATCCTTCAGCACGACGTCGGGTTCGCCGCCGACGAGGGGACGCGGGAGATCGAGATCGCCTCGGCCGCATTGCTGCACGAAGGGGTCGATGCCGCCAGGAACGGATTCCTGCGGCCGGGCGAGACCCTCACGATCCAGCTGGATCTGAAGGCGAACACCCCCGTGGAGGATCCGATCGTGTCGTTCGCGCTGCACGACGGCATGAGCCAGTTCGTCTTCGGAAGCGACACGGCGGCCGAGGGCATCGACCTCGGCCGCGTGGACGGCGAGAAGCGCATTCGGTTCCGCCTGCGCGACGTTCCGATGGTGCAAGGCAAGTACTGGGTCACGCTCGGCGTGCATTCGCGAGACAACGAACGCGTCTACCACGTCCAGGATCAGCGGTACTCGTTCGAGGTGCGACGCGACGACGACGGCCGCGCCCAGATCTTCATCCCGCTCGACGCCGAGGCGGAAGATCTGTGAACCCGCTCGTTCCGACGCCCATCCCCCCCGACGAACCCGACACGGAGAAAGGCAGCCGCACGATGCTGATCGGTCTGATCCTGATTTCGGTACTCCTCGCCGGCGTCGCGCAGGTCACGCTGAAGACCGGGGTGAACCGCGTGACACACGCGAGCGGTGGCGCGCTGCAGCTGAACGGCGGAGCGCTGAGGGCGTTGCTCACGTCTGGTGTGATCTGGGCCGGCCTCGCGCTGTTCGGGCTCTCGGCCGTCGTCTGGCTCTTCGCGCTCTCCCGTGCGTCGCTCTCGTTCGCCTACCCGTTCGCCGCCCTCGGATACGTGGTGATCGTCCTGTTCTCGCTCCTCGTCCTCCACGAGCACGTGCCGCCGCTGCGATGGGCCGGCGTGGGGCTCATCGTCGCCGGCATCATCCTCATCGCGCAGACGCCCCACCGATGACCCTCCCCGGGCGGGCTCGCGCTGTCGACCCGTCCGAGGCCGAGCTCGCCGTCGTCATCGTCAACTACAACGCGGGGGACTACCTGCGGCGCTGCCTCGCGTCGCTGGAAGCGAGGCGGGGTGACATCGACGTCGACGTCCTGGTCATCGACAACGCCTCGCGGGACGGGAGCCACGAGGCGGCCGTCGCGTCGCACCCCGCGGTTCGGCTGCTCGCAAATCCGGACAACCGGGGGTTGTCGGCCGCATGGAACCAGGGGATCCGGGCGACGACGTCGCCGTACGTCCTGTTCCTCAATCCGGATGCCGAACTGTGGCGCGGCACCCTCGCCGAGTATGTACAGGTCGCCCGCGAGCACCCGTCGGCCGGCATCGTGGGCCCCCTCGTGCGGAACCCGGACGGAACGGTCTACCCGAGCGGCCGCGTGCTGCCCAGCCTTCGCGATGCCGTCGGCCACGCGTTCCTCGGCGTCTTCGCCCCCGGGAACCGGTTCACGCGGCGCTATCACATGGACGGCTGGGACAGGACGACCGAACGCGAGGTTGACTGGGTCAGCGGCGCGTCCATGCTCCTGCCGCGCAAGGTCTTCGATGCGGTCGGCGTCTTCGACGAGAGCTTCTTCCTCTACGCGGAAGAGTTGGACATGGCCACCCGACTTCGGGGCGCCGGCTGGCGAGTGCTGTTCACGCCCCGCGTTGAGGTCATCCACGAGATCGGGGTCTCGACCGGCCGCTCGCGCCGAATGCTCGTCATGCACTCGACCAGCGTGTATCGGTACTATCGCAAGCACCGAGCCCCCGGCTGGCGCCGGCTCACGCTGCCGCTCGCGTGGTCGGCGCTTCGGCTGCGCGCGGAGCTGGAGTGGGTGCGGGAGCGAGCACGGCGGCGATGAAGGCCGTGGTGCTCGTCGGTGGCGAAGGGACGCGCCTTCGTCCGCTCACCGAAACGACCCCGAAGCCGCTCCTGCCTCTGATGGACCGCCCCTCGCTCGCTCACGTCATCGACCACCTGGGGCGCCACGGTGTCCACGAGGTCGTGCTGTCGTCCCCGTACCTGGAGCGGACCTTCCATCCATTCATCGAATCCCGTCGAGGTGACCCGGCGATCACCTGGATCACGGAGCGTGAGCCGCTCGGGACCGGCGGAGCGGTGATGAACGCCCTCGGCGCTCTGCACGCCGATGCGCCGTTCTTCGCGCTCAACGGGGATATCGTGACCGATCTCGATCTCACGGCGATGCTCGCCTTCCACCGAGATGCGGGCGCGGCCGCGACGATCGCCCTGCACCACGTCGACGACGCCCGGGCCTTCGGCCTCGTCGCCACCGACGCGAGCGGCCGCGTCCGCGAGTTCCGCGAGAAGCCGGACCGGGCGGTTCCCGGCGACGTGAACGCCGGAACCTACGTGCTCGACCCGGAGGCGCTGACGGCGTGGCGTCGCGGAACCCACGTCTCGATCGAACGCGAGGTCTTCCCCGGGATCATCGCCTCCGGCAGGCCGGTCTTCGGGTTCGCGTCCGACGCCTACTGGCTCGACCTCGGAACGCCACAGAACTACCTGCAGGCTCACTTCGACATGATCGAGGGCCGCGTGCACGGCGTTCGATACGCCGCACCCTGGATCGCGGAGGATGCCGACGTGGACGTCCGTGCACACCTCGGGCGCTGGGTCGCGGTCGGACCCGGCGCCACCGTCGGCCCCGACTCCGAGATCGACGACTCCGTCCTTCACGCCGGCGCAGTCGTGTCTGCGGGCGCCCGCGTCGTCGGGTCGGTGATCGGGTCGCGGGCTCGCGTCGGCCCGGGCGCGACCCTGTCCGGCTGCGTGCTCGGCGAGGGATCCTCCGTGGCGGGCGGCGTCGAGCTGGACGGTGAGCGGGTCCCGCCGGGCATCGACGTGCTGCGCGACTGATCGCGGGCGATGGGCGCTTTCCCCTTCCGGGGGACTCGACGGCACGCCCCCTGCTGCTCAACCGGCGCGGGGGTCGGGCCGATGGGTAGGGTGGCCGACGACCCTGGGGGGAGCGGGCCAGCGATGCGTCGTCTCACCTTCACCATCCTCGCCGTCTCGACGGTGCTCACCGCGCTCGTCCCGGTCTCACCGGCCCGGGCCGCCGGCACGATCACGCTGTTCGGATCCGGCAACGGGCACGGGATCGGGCTGTCCCAATGGGGAGCCTTCGGGCTCGCCCAGGACGGGTGGTCCCACGGCGACATCCTGACGCACTTCTACCAGGGCACCCGCGTTTCCTCCTCCGCAGCGCTCCCTCGGCACGTCCGGGTCGGTCTCACGACCGACGAGCGCACGATCCACCTCGAGGCGGCTCATGGTTCCATCCGCCTGTGGGTCGGCGCCCCGATCACCGGAACCTTCGTCGGCTCGATCCCGCAAGGCGAGACCTGGACGGTCCGCCCGGCCGGCGACGGGAGCTATCGCGTGCGCGACTCGGCCGGCGACCCCGTCGGCGGCCGCCGCTGGGGAAGCGGTCGGGACAACCTGTACGCGACCTATTCCGACACGAACTCCCGCGTCTTCGTACCGGAGTCCGACCAGATCTACGGGACGGGGTTCACCTATGCCCGCGGCTCGCTGGAGTTCAACACCTACGGCTGCGCGACCCGATGCAAGGAGCGCCTCATCCTGGCGATCCGGTTCGAGGAGTATCTGCTCGGGGTCGCGGAGGTGCCGAACGGCTGGCCGATGCCGGCCTTGAAGGCACAGGCGGTGGCGTCCCGGACGTACGCCGCCTACGGCATCGAGCACGACGGGCTGCGGGCAGGGTGCGCCTGCGACCTCACCGACGGCCAGAGCGACCAGACCTATGTCGGATGGTCGAAGGAGTCGAGCGCCGACGGCGATCGCTGGGTGAGGGCCGTGACGGCGACGAAGGATCAGGCCGTGACCTACGGGGGAGCGTTGATCCAGGCGTTCTTCACGTCGTCGGACGGAGGTTATTCCGAGAACGTCGAGGACGCCTGGCACGGGGGCGACCCCCGATACGCGATCCCGTACTTGCGAGGGGTCTGCGACCCCGGCGAGAACACATCGTCGAACCCCTGGGAGTCCTGGAGCCGGTCGTTCTCGGCCTCAGACGCGACGAGCCGTCTGCGGGCGTACACCGGGAACATCGGCACCATCTCGCGATTCGACGGCGACGTTCGCGGGGTCTCGGGGCGGATCATCACCGTCGTCGTTCGCGGGGACGCCGGGCACGCCACGATCACGGGCACCGAGCTGCGCGCTGCGCTCGGGCTGCCCGACGATCGGGTCTGGTTCGACAAGGACAAGAACGTGCTGGGGGCGATCCGCGTGGAGTACGACGCGCTGAACTGCCGTCCCGGCCTGCCGACGACCCAGCAGCTCGCGCTCCCGGACGGCTCACGCCAGCGATTCGAGCGCGGCGGGATCTATCGGAACACGACGACCGACGCCACGGTGTGGGTCCGAGGCGCGATCTACGACGAGTACCGCGCCGTCGGCGAGGTCGACGGCGACCTGGGCCTGCCGACCGGCGACATCGTGCAGCTGACGCCACAGGTCATCGCGAACGGGTGCATCGGATGCAAGCTGCTGAAGTTTCAGGGAGGCCGCATCTACGTGACCCCCGACGTCGGCGCCCACGCCCTGTGGGGAGCGGTGGTCGCCGCCTACGCGGACGACGGCGGCCCGGACGGGTCTCTCGGGTTCCCGACCGGGCGCGTGCAGACGGCGCCCGACGGCTCCACGTCGGCGACGTTCCAGCACGGGACGATCTCGTGCCCCGCGGGGGGTTCCTGCACGACCTCGTGACGGCGAGCCTCGGCCGGCCGTCGTTCAGCAGCCGTTCCCGGACGCCTTCGGCTCCGGCGAGTTGCCGGTGCACGCGAAGGCATACTCGAACCCGTAGGCCACGGAGGTCGCCTGCCCGGCCGTGATCGTGCCCGGACACGTCTGGAGCTTGTTCCACGCGGCGAAGGCGAGTGACGTCGAGGAGTCCTGGAACTCGCGGTACGGCGCGATCAGCGTGTTCTTCGAGGTACCGGCGACGTGCTTGAGGGCGTCAACGACGTCCTTCGGCAGCGCCCCGTCGCCCTGGTCCCGGAAGTAGATGAAGATCTCGCCGTGCTCCAGGTTGTGGACGGCGTGCGTCTCCTGAACGGGCGCTGTGAACACGTGGCCGCTCGGGATCGGCAGTGGGCTCGGGTCGTGCTCGCCCGAGGTCGCGGGGTGCTGCGCGTACGAGTAGGGGGCGCCGGGCGACAGGTGCAGGAACCCCGGGGCTGCGGATGCGGGCGTCTTGACGACGCTGCACCCGGCCGCTTTCGCGGCGTCGACGGCGTACTTGGGGATCGGACGCGCGCTCGCCGCTCGGTTCAGGAACGTGAACAGGCCGATCGCGAGCACGCCGACGACGCTGATCGTCAGGACGCGCCGGAGCGCAGCGGTCCGCGCCGCCCGCTTGCGAGCCGCCTCGCGCGCCCGCCTGGCCTCCTCCTTGTGCTCGCGTCGAGCCGGCCTGCTTCCCGCGCGAGACCGCGCCGTCCGCGACGCCGCCGGACCGTCCGAGGTCGTCCCTCCGTGGGTCCCCGCCGTAGACTGCCCTCCGGCTCGGGGGACAGGCCTGCGGCGACGCTTCTTGTTGGTCATCGCGACGAGTTCGGCCTACAGGGGCAAGTTCGGCTCGCGGGCGCGCCCGAGGTAGGGCGCGTTCGGGTACCCGTTGGAGTACTGGGACGAGAAGTTGAACGCCGCCGCCAGGTTCGGCTGAGCGCAGGTTTGCAGATAGTGCCAGGCGACGAGCGCCATCTGGACCTTGGGCGGTAGGTGACCCTGCGCGCCCTGGGCCGGATAGTCGTACGGGGCCACGATGACCTTGGCCTGCCCGACGTTGATGTCGGACGTCGGCCGATCGTAGAACTCCCGGATCTGCCTCACCGCGTCGGAGTCCGCCGCCTCCGGGGCGTACCAGATGATGACGCCGGCGTGCTCGAGCGAGTGGATCGCCTGGTAGATGTCGGGCGGGCTCGAGTAGACGCCCGGGGCCGCGGGCGTGGGGTTGTGCGGCCCGGACGCGGGAGGGACGGTGGGGTACGTGGAAAGCGCGGGCGGCGTCTGGAACGCGGCGCTGGAGCCGATGTGCACGTGGTCGACATCGGGATCGGGTCCCGGCGCGTTCAGGTAGTTCGGGGTCTGTTGCACGGCGCTGCATCCCGCGGCCTTCTCCTGCGCCGCCGCCTGGGCCTGGAGCTGATCCGGAGTCGGCAATCCGCTGCCGCCCGCCTGCGTCAACACGACCGCGACGACGATGACGACAACCGCGAGCCCGATCAGCGCGGTTCCCAGCTTGCGGTTGCGCGAGCGCGCGGCCATCTTGCGTTGGATCTGCTCCCGGTCGCGACGCGCCTGATCCTTGCGCTCGGCCTTCGTCGGCCGTTTCGCTCCAGATTGCCGGTCCGCCACGCGCTCTCCTGACGCTCGTCGCGTCCGACGTGGGCCGGACGCGCTGGAAGCTTACCGAGCGCCGCCGAGCTTGCGCCGTGTGGTTCCGGTTCCTATGCTGCGGTCGTCTTCCCCGTCCGGCGCGGTCCGGCGTCGAGCGCCGGCAGGAAGGGGGAACCGTGAGCCAGACCGAGGCCAAGACGGACGGAGACGTCGTGCGCGTCGGTGAGCCCGGCGGGCTCGACGGGTACTTCAAGATCTCCCGACGCGGCTCGAGCGTTCGGACCGAGATCCTGGCGGGGTTCGCCACCTGGCTCACGATGGCCTACATCCTGTTCGTGAACCCCGCGATCCTGGGCTCGGTCGCCGACCATACGGGGACGAAGCTCGGGTTCGCGGCCGTGCTGACGGTCACCGCGCTCGCCGCCGGGATCATGACGCTCGCGATGGGGCTGTTCGCGAACTACCCCTTCGCGATCGCCGCGGGGCTGGGCCTGAACGGGTTCGTGACGTTCACGCTCGTCGCGACGCTCGGCCTGACCTGGCCGCAGGCGATGGGAGTGATCGTGATCGAGGGACTCGTGATCACCGTCCTGGTGCTCACGGGGTTCCGCAACGCGGTGCTCGATGCGATCCCGATGGACCTGAAGCGCGCGATCGGGATCGGCATCGGCCTGTTCCTGGCCATCATCGGGCTCGCGAACGGCGGGATCGTGATCGCCGGTCGGGCGACACCCGTCACGATCGCGCCGCACCTGGCGACGCTGCGGGTCCTCACCTTCGTCGTGGGCCTGGCGATCACGTCCATGCTCGTCGCCCGCAGGACGAAGGGGGCGCTCCTGATCGGGATCCTCGTCACCACCGCGTTCGCGATGGTCCTCAACACCGGCTGGGGCTCGAAGCACATCTGGGACGCGGTGGGGCCGGGCATCGCTCAGCTCCCGTCCAAGATCGTCTCGACGCCGGACTTCGGGCTGATCGGCAAGTTCAACTTCGGCGTGTTCTCCGCCCTTTCCGCCGGAACGGCGATCGCGGCGATCCTCGCCGTCATGCTGTCGGACTTCTTCGACACGATGGGAACGGTCGTCGGGCTGGCCGAGGAAGCCGGTCTGCTCGACGAACAGGGCAAGCTCCCCGGCATCAACCGCGTCCTGCTCGTGGACTCGCTCGCGGCGGCGGCCGGCGGGGCGGCGTCCGCCTCGTCCAACACGACCTACATCGAGAGCGCGGCCGGGATCGGCGAGGGCGGACGCACCGGGTTGGTCTCGGTCGTCGTGGGGGCGTTGTTCCTGCTCGCCATCTTCTTCTCCCCGATCGCCGGCGTCATCCCGCCCGAGGCGACCGCGCCGATCCTCCTGATCGTCGGCTACTTCATGATGCAGGGCGTCGCCGAGATCTCCTGGCGCGATCCCGCGGTGGGCATCCCCGCCCTCCTCACGATCGTCATGATGCCGTTCACGTACTCGATCACGAACGGCGTCGGCGCCGGGTTCCTCAGCTACGTCGCGATCAAGGTCCTGCAGGGCAAGTTCCGCGAGGTCCACCCGCTCCTGTACGTCATCGCGGTCGTTTTCGCCTGGTACTTCTTCCACGGCCTTCTCGCGTAGCGGGCGGGCGCTGGCGCTCAGCGCCAGCCGAGCACCTCGTCGAGCTGCAACGGAGGGCGGGGCCGGACGGCCAGGCCCTCCGGAGCACGGCCCACGGCGACGATCCCCAGCGCGAACCATTCCTCATCCACCCCGAGGACCGCGCGCGTCTCCTCCTGGCAGAACAGCGTCGACGCGACCCAGCACGAGGCGAATCCCTGTGCGTGCAGGGCCAGCAGCAGCGACTGGATCGCCGCGCCCCCCGAGAGGAGGAACATCTCGCGTTCCGAGTGAGCGCGCTCCGCGTCGGGGTACACATTGGATCCTCCGAAGCTCACCCACGGCACGACCAACGTGGGCGCGGCGCCGAGGACGGCGTCGGATCTGCCCAGGCGCCGGCCGATCGTGGCCTCGTCCAGGCCGTCGCGCGTCAGGTCCGCCCGCCACGCGGCGGCCATCGCTCCGAGCAGGGTGCGTTTCGAGGCCGGCGACTCGAGCGCCGTGAAACGCCACGGCCGCGCATGGTGGGGAGCGGGCGCGGTGCACGCGGCGCGGACGGCGTCCTCGATCGCCTCCCGGGGGACCTCGCCGGCGCCGAACGAGCGGATCGTCCGCCGGGCCGAGATCGACACGAGCGGGGACTCCCGGAAGAGGTCCTCCTCGGGCGCGCGGATCAGGTCGCTCGCCCGGCCGGGCGGAGCCTCCTCGAGCGCGACGCCTCGCACGAGCGCCGCCGGAACGCGGGCGGCCTTGCCCATGACGAGACCCGTGGCGGCCGCGACCTCGTCGGCGAGCGCCACGATCGTGGCCTCGAGCTCGCGTCCGCCGTGGTCCACACCTCCCCGCAGGTCCACGACCGCCGGCATCCCTGCGCATCCGATCGCGACGTTCACGAGACCCAGCCGCCACGGACGCCCGAACGTGTCCGTGATCACGACCCCGAGCCTCGACACGCCGAACCGTTCGCACAGCGCCCCGCGCAGTCGCTCGGCGCTCCCGTCGGGGTCCACCGGAAGGAGGGCCAGCATGCCCGGCTCGACGTTCGAGGCGTCGACGCCGGCGTTCGCGCACACGAATCCGTGCCTCGTCTCCGCGATCACCAGCTCTCCCCGGCGCGCGACCACACGGCGCGTCTCCCGCTCGACCCACTCGGCGCGGTCGGCACCGCGTACGAGGCGGCCCTCGGCCTTCGAGACGATCTTCTGGGTGACCGCCACCACGTCGCCGTCGCGGATCGCCAGCGAACGGAGCGGATCGGCGAGCATCGTGGCGAGGTCGTCTCCCGGGCGGACCTCGGGGAGCCCCTCGACGCGGATGACCTCCAAGGTCACCCCGGGATCAGTCCCAGCGCCGTCCGCGCGATCCGCTCCGCCGCGCCGTCGTCGACCATGATGGTGTCGGTCACGGCGACGCGCAGGCCCAGCGCCTCGATCCTGGCCGCGAGCGACGCGTCACGCCGGTCGATCACCCATCCCCCCAGCAGATCCGCGTAGGCGGCTGCGACGCCGGCGGCCGTGACCTCGAGCCCCATGGCCGGCATCAGCCGATCGGCCATCCCGGCGACCGGCGCTCCGGCGACGATCGGCGACACCCCGGCCCCCTTCGCCCGCCGGGCGACCACCGCCTCGCGAACACCCGCGACCGCGAGGATCGGTCCGATCGACACGACGGGATTCGACGGGCACACGAGGACCGCGTCGGCCTCGCCGATCGTCTGCAGGACTCCGGGCGCGGGACGGGCCTCCTCCGTCCCCTCGTAGCGGACGTTCTTCACCGTGTCGGCTCCGCGCCGCTCCACCCAGTACTCCTGGAAATGGAGGTCGAGCTCTGCGCCGGTGACGGCGTCCACGGCGTCGATCCGCGTCTCCATCGGATCGTCGGTCACGGGCAGGAGACGGGCACGCACGCCGAATCTCGCCGCGATCCGTTCGATCGCCTGCGACATCGTGGCGCCGCGCGCCAGCATCTCGGTCCGAAGGATGTGGGTCGCGAGATCGAGGTCGCCGAGGTTGAACCACGCGTCGTGGGCGCCGAACGCGCGCAACTCCTCGGTGGCACGGAACGTCTCGCCCGCTCGTCCCCAGCCGCGGTCCCGATCGAAGACGCCGCCCAGCCAGTACGTCACCGAATCGGGGTCGGGGGAGACGTGAAGACCGTGCACCACCACGTCGTCGGCGACGTTCACGATCACCGTCAAGTCGTCGCCGGGCACGACCCGAGAGAGACCCCTCAGGAACTTTCCTGCGCCGATCCCTCCGGCGAGCGCGACGACCTTCATCGCGCCATAGCGTAGTAGGCTCGCCCAGATGTCCGAGGCGACGGCCCACCAGCTGCGCCGCGCGCTGGCGCGGGCCGAGCAGGGCAAGCCTCTCTCGCTCGACGAGACCGAAGCGCTGCTGCTTGCACGCGGCGGGGATCTCGATCGCCTCACGTCGCTCGCCGGCCGGCTGCGCGATCTCGGGCACGGCGACGTCGTCACCTACTCGCGCAAGGTCTTCATCCCGCTCACGATGCTCTGTCGCGATCACTGCCACTACTGCACGTTCGCCAAACCACCGGCCCGACTCGACGCGCCGTTCCTGACCCCGGAACAGGTCGTGGCGATCGCCGAGGCGGGGCGGAAGATGGGATGCAAGGAAGCGCTCTTCACGCTGGGCGACCGTCCCGAAGATCGCTACCCCGTCGCGCAAGCGTGGCTCGCAGAACGCGGGTACGCCTCCACGCTGGACTACGTGCGCGCGGTCGCGATCCAGGTGATCGAGAAGACGGGACTCCTCCCGCACCTGAACCCGGGCGTGATGTCGTACGAGGAGCTCGCCCGGCTGAAGCACGTCGCGGCGTCCATGGGCATCATGCTCGAGACCTCGAGCGACCGGCTCTCGCGTCGGGGCGGTCCACACTTCGGTTCCCCCGACAAGGTCCCTGCCGTGCGGCTTCGGACGATCGAGGACGCCGGGCGCCTCGCGATCCCGTTCACGACGGGGATCCTGGTCGGCATCGGCGAAACCCCGCGAGAGCGCGCCGAGTCCCTGTTCGCGATCCGCGACGTCGCCCGCCGCTTCCATCACGTCCAGGAGGTCATCGTCCAGAACTTCCGCGCCAAGCTCGGCACGGCGATGCACGCGTCGCCCGAGCCCGGCGACGAGGAGTTCCTCTGTACCGTGTCGGTGGCGCGCATCGTCCTGGGACCGCGCATGCACCTCCAGGCGCCGCCGAACCTGTCGGATCCCGGGCAGCGCCTGCGCCTGCTCGATGCCGGTATCGACGATTGGGGCGGCGTTTCGCCGCTCACCCCCGACCACGTGAACCCCGAGAGGCCGTGGCCCACGATCGAAGCGCTGGCGGCGACGACCGCGGCGCGGGGCAAGACGCTCCACGAGCGACTGACGATCTACCCGGAGCCGGCCGCAAAGCCGGACCCGTTCATCGCCGCCAAGATGCGCGCGCCGATCGCGGCCCTGATCGGCGGGGACGGCCTCGCGGTCGAGGGGCAGGTCCCCGAGTCCATCCCGTGGCAGGATCCCGACGTCGCGTGGAAGCCGCGAACGATCGGGCTCTCGTTCGCGAAGGGCCCGGACGCGGGGCTTCGGGCGGACGCCGACGCCGTCTACGGGGACTTCGAGGCGCTGGAGGTCACGCGTGAGTGGCATGCGAAGGCCCTTGCCCCCGAACGGTTGGATGCCCAGATCCGGGCCACCCTGCGGAGGGCGGCGCGCCATCGTCCGATCACCGACGACGACGCCCTTGCGCTGTTTCGGGCCGAAGGAGCGGCGCTGCAGGCACTGTGCAGCGTCGCCGACGATCTGCGGGCCGAGGCCGTGGGCGACGAGGTCACCTACGTGATCAACCGCAACATCAACTTCACGAACGTGTGCTACGTGGGTTGCCGGTTCTGTGCGTTCGCGCAGCGGGAGATCGATCCGGAGTCCTACACCCTGACCCTGGACGAGGTCGCCGATCGGGCGGAGGAGGCTCGCGACCGGGGAGCCACCGAGGTCTGCATGCAGGGGGGGATCCATCCGGATCTCCCCGGGACGTTCTATTTCGACCTCCTGGACGCGGTGAAGGCGCGGACCCCGGTTATCCACATCCATGCCTACTCCCCGATGGAGATCATGAACGGCGCCACGCGATTGGGGATAACGTTCGCCGAGTTCCTCTCCGAGGCGAAGGCACACGGCCTCGGGACGATCCCCGGCACCGCGGCCGAGATCCTCGACGACGACGTGCGATGGGTGCTCACGAAGGGAAAACTTCCCGCGGACCTGTGGGAGGAAATTATCCGGACGGCACACGGACTCGGCCTCCGAAGCAGCTCGACGATCATGTTCGGTCACGTCGACGCCCCACCGCATTGGGTCGCGCACATCCGTCGGATCGCGCGGATCCAAGCGGACACCGGCGGCTTCACGGAGTTCGTCCCACTGCCGTTCGTTCACCAGAACGCGCCGATCTACCTCGCGGGGAAGGCGCGTCCCGGTGCGACGTTCGACGAGAGCTTGCGTATGCACGCGGTCGCACGCATCCTCCTCGACGGACTCGTCGACAACGTGCAGGTATCGTGGGTGAAGCTCGGAGTCGCTGCATGCCAAGCTATCCTGCAAGCAGGCGCGAACGATTTCGGTGGCACGTTGATGGAGGAGACGATCAGTCGCATGGCCGGCGCCGAATGGGGGATCGAGATGGAACCCTCGAGGTTCGACGAGGCGATCCGTGCGATCGGCCGCGTGCCTGCGGTACGCACGACGACGTACGAGCGGGTCACGTCGCCTCTCGGAGACCCGATTCCGTCAAGATGATTGACCAAGTTCGTCAAGCAGGTTGACGGCCAACTTTCCGACCCTAACCCCTTGCAACCGGCCGCTTCACTCGACACGATGGTCGAAAGCATGAGGGATGAGGCAGAGAACTTTCTCGACGTGGCCCTTGTCACGGAGGACGTTCTTCCCTCAGAATCACACGGGTGTGATTTCGGGGGGAGAATGGCATGCACCACTACATCCCTTGGCAGGAGAGAGCAAGGTGTCGCGACTTCGATCCGGAGGTGTTCTTCCCCGAGAAGGGAGGCTCATCGAGGGAGGCGAAGCGGATCTGCGGCGAGTGTCCCGTCCGCATCGAGTGCTTGAACTACGCCCTGCGGCGCGACGAGCGCTACGGGGTGTGGGGAGGGATGAGCGAACGGGAACGGCGACGCCTGAAACGGATGGCGTCCTGATCAAGGACCCATAACCCAGGACCCTTAGGGAAGGGGGCAAGGTATGGCAATGGCGCGAAAGCCAGCGGCCCGCAAGAAGACGGCCGCCAAGAGGTCGACCGCTGCCAAGAAGGGCGCGGCCACGAGGGCGAAGAAGTCGGCGAAGAGGTCGACCGCTGCCAGGAAGGGCGCGGCCACGAGAGCGAAGAAGTCGGCGAAGAGGTCGACCGCCGCCAGGAAGGGCGCCGCCACGAGGGCGAAGAAGCCGGCGGCTCGCAAGAAGGTGGCTGCCAAGAAGACTGGGGCCCGCAAGAAGACGGCTGCCAAGAAGACTGCGGCCCGCAAGAAGACGGCCGCCAAGAAGACGGCCGCCCGCAAGCGGACGACGGCGAAGAAGTCCGCGGCTCGCAAGCGCTGAGCTTCGGGCACCGGCAGTATCGAAGGGGGGCGCGCGGCGCCCCCCTTCCGCTGTTGCCGACCTGGGCCGTGCTAGGCTCCCCGCCGCGCAGGAAGCGCGTCGCATGACCCGATCCACTCCGTCTCCGGCCGCGGTGCGCGTGCCTTCGGTCCTCGTCGTCCTCGTCGTCCGCGATGCGGCGGGGTGGCTGCGCGACTGCCTGTCGTGCTTGGCTGCGCAGACCTATCCGCGGATGGGGATCGTCGCGATCGACGACGCCTCGAGCGATGGGTCGCGGACGCTGCTGGAGGAGGCTCTCGGCTCCGAGCGCGTGCTGACGCTTGCCCGTCCCCAGGGCCTGGCGGCGGCCGTCGCGACCGCCGCCGCACTGCCGGTGGCCGCCGGAGCCGACTACGTGCTCGTCCTGCACGACGACGCCGAGCTCGACCCGGACGCCATCGCTCGCCTCGTCGAGGCGGCCGAGGGCGTTCCGGGCCTCAAGGACGCGGGCGTCGTCGGCGCGAAGGTCGTGGATCACGAGAACCCCCGACTCCTGCGTGACGTCGGTCGCTCCGCCGACCGGTTCGGTCACGCGTACACGGCCCTGCAGCCGGGCGAGATCGATCAGGGCCAATTCGACCGGATGATCGAGGTCCTCTGCGTCTCATCCTGCGCGATGCTCGTCTCCCGCGACGCGTGGCAGCGAGTGGGATGGTTCGACGAGCGCTTCGACACCGAGCACGCGGAGCTCGATCTCTGCTGGCGGATGAGGGTCGCCGGGTTCAGGGTCGTCATGACCCCGCTCGCTCGGGTGCGACATCGTCGTGCCTCGGTCGAAGACCGCAGCGAGCGCCCCGGGCACAGTCCTCGGTACGAGGAGGACAGGGCCGCCACGGCGACGATGTTGAAGAACTACGGGCGGTTGAGCCTCGCGTGGCTGCTGCCCCTCGCGATGCTGTTGGCGGCGGTTCGTGTCGTCTATCTCGCGCTCGGGCGGCGGTTCGAGGAGGCATACGACGTCGTCGCCGCGATCGGCTGGAACCTCGCCCACCTGCCCGACACGCTGAGGCGTCGCCGCGCGGTGCAGCGCGTTCGACGGGTCAGGGACGGGCGCCTTCGCCCCTTCACCGAATCGGCGGGCCTTCGGATCCCCCGGTGGTTCCAGACCGCCGAGCGGATCTGGGAGGAACAGCACGAGATCGACGTCGAGGGCGACGCCGAGCATGCGGCGAGGCGTCTGCGCGATCGAACGGCCTCGCTCGTCGGGACCCATCCGGTCCTCGTCGCCTCGTTCCTCGGTGTCCTCGTCGGGGCGACGGCGATCCGCGGACTGTTCGGCAGCGGATCGCTCGCCGGCGGCGTGTTGCCGTCGTTCCCCTCGACTCCGTCGGGGTTCTGGGCGGAGCTCGCCTCTGCGTATCGGACGACCGGGCTGGGGGGATCGCTCGCCGCGAGTCCCGCGCTCGGCGCCCTCGGAGCGCTTTCGTCCGTGCTGTTCGCGAGCACGACGCTCGCGCAGAAGGTCGTGCTCGGCGGCGGGCCGGCGCTCGCCGCCATCGTGATGTACCGGGCGACGATGCGTCTCACCCGGCGCCCCGGACCCGCGGTGATCGCGGCCGCCGCGTACGCGTTGTCGGCGATCGTCCTGTGGGCCTTCTCGGAGGGCCGGCTCGATCTCCTCGTCGCCCTCGCCGTGCTCCCCGCCGCGATGGAACGGCTCGAGGTGGCCTTCGGTGCGGAAGAACCGGTCGGCGGTGGGTGGCGATTCGTTGCCGGGCTGGCCGTGACGATCGCGATCGGGGTCGCGTTCCTCCCCGGGATCGCGCTGCCCCTCGCCGTTTGGGTGCTCGTGAACCTCATCGCCGGCCGGTCGCGTCTGCGTGGTCTCTCGCTGCTCGGCCGGGCCCTCGCCGCGGCCGCCGTCTTGCTGTTCCCGTTCGTCCCCACGGTACTCTCCGCCTGGGCGGCCGGCCTCGGGTCACGCATCGGGACGACGAGCGTGACGAGTCTCGGGCGGCTGGCGCTCGGCTCCGGCCCGGGCACGTGGCCGATCGCGTGGTTCCTTCCCATCGCCGCGATCCTGGCGTTCGCGCTCGTGGGGGAGGAACACGCGGGTCGCGCGACGAGGACGATGCTTGGGGCGGTGACGGCCCTCGCACTTGCGTGGCTCTCGTCCGCGGGGTATCTGCCGGCGGCCGTTTCGAACGCCCCCGCGTACACGGCGCTGGCCGCGGTCGCGGAGGCGATGCTCGTGGCGTTCGGGCTGGCATCGGTCCTGACCGGTCTCGGCCGGGAGTCGTTCGGGTTCCGGCAGATCGGCACGGCGCTGCTGACGTTCGTGTTGGCGGCCGGGATCCTCCTCCAAGCCGCCGCGGCGATGGTGGGGGGATGGAACGTGGCGGGGCCGGAGCAGATCCCCGCGGCGTGGGCGGTGGCCTCCAGCGCCGAGCCGGGCGACTTCTCGGTCCTGTGGATCGGGGCCCCCAACGGGAGGCCGTTCCCCCCGCCCGGCGGCGACCCCACCGATGTCGCCGCGGCGGGCGAGGAGTCGCTTCGGTATGCGCTGACCGGTCGCGACGGCGCGACGGCGCTCGACACCGGTCGCGCGCTGACCGGCCCGGCGGCGGCGGCGCTGCACGACGCCGTCGAGCAGATCGTCTCGGGGAGAAGCGGGCACGGCGGAGCCCTGCTGGCACCCTTCGGCATCCGCTTCCTCGTCGCGGAACCGGGCGAGCTTTCGGCGGCCGCCCGGGCACGCCTGGACTCCCAGATCGATCTCGATCGCGTGCCCGCGGCCGGGCTCGTGATCTACGAGAACGCGTCGGCCATCCCCCCCGGCGCCGTCGTGCCGGCCGATGCCGCGGTCCTCGGCCCGGCCGAGTCCGCCGATCCCGCCGAGGCGTCGATGTTCCGTCCCGGCCGCGTGACTCGGCTGTCCCGGGCCGCCGGTGGCTGGGCCGGGGTCTCGGGGCCGGGGCTCGTTCTCCTCGCCACCGAGTTCGACGACGCCTGGCGGCTGGGGGGGTCATCCGCGCAGCCACAGCGCGCTTTCGGATGGGGAACCGCGCTCCCGACTGCCGGCGGAAGCGTCCGCGTGCGCTACGCGAGCCAGCTGCCGCGCTCGATCGAGATCTGGCTGCTCGCGGGGCTCTGGCTCGCGGCGCTGTGGATCACGCGAAAGCCGGTGGCCCGGTGAGGGGCGCGGGGCGCGGCCTGCTGACGACCGTGATCCTGGCCGCCCTGATCGCCGGCGGTCTCGGGCTGCAGAAGGCGGGGCCACGAGCCGAGCCATCTGCGCCGACGGCCGGCCCGTCATCGGGTTGGTCGGTGTGCCCGCACGGTGGAGGGCCCGGTTGGGAGACCACGCTGTATCTCGCGAACCCCGGAACGGCGCCGGCGACCGTGCGCCTCACCTCGCTCGGCAGGAGAACCCCGAGACCTCCCGTCTCGAAGACCGTTCCCGCGGGAACGGTCTCGAGCGTGAGCGTCCCCTCTTCGCAGCGGGACGCCGCGACCATCGTCGAGTGGTTCGGGAGCCGGGTCGCCGCAGGCTGGGTGGCGAGGGCGGGCGGGGGCGACTCGGGGGTCGCCGCCGAGTCGTGCGGGGGGGGAGGTCGCACGTGGTTCGCGCCCGACGGCTCCACCGTACGCGGAGAGCACGCGTTCCTGGTCGTCACGAATCCCTCGGCGGCCGAAGCGGTACTCAGCGTTGTGCTCTTCACGAGCGATCTGCCGCCGATCCGGCAGTCGAACTGGACGAACATCCAGCTGCCGGGGTTCCGGTCCACCGTCCTCGATGTCGGGAAGCAGGCGCCGAACGAGGCCGCGGTCGCCGCGGAGGTCGATGTCTCGTCGGGCCGCGTCGCAGTCTCCTCGCTCGGCGTGTCCGATCCCGGAGGCGTCCGGAGCGCGATGGCGACCCCTTCCCTTTCGGATCGGGCGATCCTGCCGGTGGCCGCGGGGGCGGGACAGTCCGAGATCGTGGTGGTCGCGCCCGGGCAGTCGGACGTCCGGTTCGCCGCGACGCTGATCTCGGGGCGTCCCCCCCAGCCCGCGGGGGGCCTCGGCGCGTCAACGCAGGGCGGCCGGTCGGCGAAGTCCTACCCCGTGATCACGAACGGCCCTTCCTCCGTCGACCTGCTCACACAGGACGGCGCGCCGGTTGCCGCGGCGCTGCGATCGCGCGGTGCCGTCGATACGGCCGCGACCGGGGGAACGTTCGGCCGGGCGACGGCGTGGGTCGTCTTGCCGACGGTCGTGGGTGGAGCCGCGCATCCCGGACTCGTGCTCGTCAACCCCGGGTCCGGCACCGTCCAGGTCTCACTCCACCTTCTCGGGGCACCGGGAGACCAACTTCCACCCGACCTGGCGATGACCGTGGCTCCGAACTCAGCGACGCTCGTGCCCTCGAACTTCCTCCTCGCGCTGCCACGGGCGGCCGTGGTCGTTCGCGCGACGAACGGCGAGGTCGTCGCGCTCGGCGCGTCGACCTCGCTCGGTCGGCGAGGTACCGATGGCTACGCGTTTGCGCTCGGTGTTCCCATCGCTTCCGCCGGCTAACCTGGCGGGCGCCCCCGTCGCGTATCATCGCTTCGCAGCCCCATCCCGGATCGCCCATGGCAGAAGGTCGACACGTCCAACGACGCTCCGCGCGCGCCGCCGTGCTCATCGCGGTGGTGGCCGGCATCGTCGTGCTCTCCGCCGGCGCCGCGTTCGCCGCATTTCGGTACGACCGTGACCGGGCCCAGGTGATCCTGCCCGGCGTGACCGTCGCCGGGGTCGAGGTGGGCGGGATGACGCGAGAGCAGGCGATCGCATCGGTCGAGCGAGCAACGAGCCAGCGCCTGGCGTCGACGATCACGATCGAGGCGGCGGGAAGGACCTGGACCCAGACGCCCGCCGGGCTCGGACGAGAGGCCGGGGTCGTATCCGCCGTGGACCGTGCCTTGGGCGTGAACGACTCCCTCGGCATGCTCTCTCGCGTCTGGCATCGCGTGCGGAGCGAGCCGGTCGACGTGTCGATCGACGTCGCGTTCGACGGCGACGGTGGTGTCGACGCCTTCGTCGAGAAGGCCGCGAAGGCGGTGCAGGTCGATCCCGTCGACGCGGCGATGACCGAGCGGGACGGCAAGCTCCTGTTCGTCAAGCCCCGGCCGGGCCGTGCCCTCGACAAGAGGGAGGCGACGCGGCTTCTCCGGCGTGCGCTCCGGACCGACGAGACGTCGGTCACCCTCCCCACGGAGACCCTGCGTCCCACGGTGACCGAGAAACGCCTGGGACCCACGATCGTGGTCCGCCTCGACGAGAACCGCCTCTATCTATACAGGGGGTTCACGATCGAGGAGACGTTCCCGGTGGCGACGGCCAAGCCGGGCTTCACGACGCCGGTCGGCGACTGGACGGTGGATGCGAAAGCCGTCGATCCCGTGTGGCACAACCCGGCACTCGACAGCTGGGGGGCCGGGGAGCCCGCTGTGATCCCCGGCGGCCCCGGCAATCCGATGGGCCCACGCGCGCTCTACCTGTCGGCGCCCGGTCTGATCAGGATCCATGGAACGAACGACGAATCCTCGATCGGGCACTACGCCTCGCACGGATGCATCCGCATGCACAATGCGGACGTCATCCGTCTGTATCCGCTGGTGCCGGTCGGGGCGCACGTCATCATCGAGGGCGCCCGGCCGTATTGAGGCTTCTCGCCGTCGACGCGGTCGAGATGCTTGAAATCACACGGATGTGACGTAGCGTGCCCGCCATGCGTACATGCGCCAAGATGCGGTGCGACGCGGAGCCGGTGGCCACGGTCTCGCTCTCCTACGCCGAGCGCGAGGTCCTGGTCGGGGACCTGCGCCCCGAACGGGATCCAGACCTGCTCGACCTCTGCCGCGAGCACGTGCAGAGGATGACCCCGCCCGTCGGCTGGACCATCCGCGACGAGCGATCGCCAGCGCTCGCGCGCTAACCGCACGCTGCGGGATTGGCCATTGGCCGTCGGGCAGCGGCTCGGCTGCTCGGCCGTTCCGCGTCCCCCGACCGGGGGCGGCCATCGGCGCCGGAGCCTACGGAAACGATCGCAGGGGAGGTTCGAGAATGACAGCAGCGTGCTATGGTCGCGACCCGGTCTCCTGTCGGACCATGTAGCACATGGCCGAACATGGAACCTGCCCGAACTGCCGCCAGGGCGATCTCATCACCATCACGATGACCGTCGGCGGTCGCGATCTCTCGTTTCGAACGTGTCACTTCTGTGAGGCGAAGTGGTGGTTCCGCGACGGCGAAGAGGTGCCGCTCCAGTCGGTCATCGGCCTCGTCGTCCCGAAGTAGCCGGCACCGGTCCCCACTGTTTCCGCGCTGACGGGCTTCGTGCCGCCTGCGTAGGATGCCTGGCGTGACGGCCGACCTCGATCGGATCTTCAAGGCCTACGACTTGCGCGGCATCGTCCCCGACGAGCTCGACGCCGACATCGCACGGCGCACCGGCGCCGCCTTCGCCGAGTGGTCGAAGGAGCGAGCGATCCTGCTCGGCCGTGACTGCCGGCTTTCGTCGCCCGAGCTCGCGGAGGCGATCGCCGACGGCGTGACCTCGCGCGGCCTGGACGTGGTGGACCTGGGGCTCGCGTCGACCGACCTCCTGTATTTCGCAAGCGGTTCCCAGGATCTGCCCGGCGTCATGCTCACCGCCAGCCACAACCCGAAGCAGTACAACGGCATGAAGTTCTGCCTGGCCGGCGCGAAGCCGGTCGGTGAGGAGAGCGGGCTGCGGGAGATCCGAAGGATGGTCGAGGCAGGGGAACAGAAGCCGGTTGCGGATCCGGGGCGCGTCGAGCGACGGGACCTCCTGGACGCCTTCGTCGACCACGTGCTGTCGTTCACCGACGTCGCCGCGATGCGGCCGCTCGTCGTTGCGGCCGACACGGCCAACGGCATGGGGGGACTCGTGCTGCCCGCGGTGATGAAGCGGCTGCCCGTGACCCTGCACCATCTCTATCCCGAGCTCGACGGCACCTTCCCCAACCACCCGGCGGATCCGATCGATCCCGAGAACCAGAAGGACCTGAAGGCGGCGGTCCTGGAGCATGAAGCGGACATCGGACTCGCGTTCGACGGGGACGCCGACCGCGTGTTCCTCATCGACGAGAAGGCCGAGGACGTGAGTGGATCGCTGACAACGGCGCTCGTGGCCGCCGCCATGCTCGAGCGCGAGCCGGGCGCGAAGGTCGTGTACAACCTGATCTGTTCGTGGGTGGTCCCCGAGGTGATCCGCGAGCACGGGGGGGTGCCCGTGCGCACGCGGGTGGGGCACTCGTTCATCAAGCAGGTGATGGCCGAGACCGGGGCGATCTTCGGAGGCGAGCACTCGGGTCACTACTACTTCCGGGACAACTACCGCGCCGATTCCGGCCTGATCGCCGCCGTGGTCGCGATGGGGGAGCTGTCGAAGGCCAACGTCCAACTCTCCGGGCTGCTCGCGCCGTTCCGGAGGTACTTCGACAGCGGTGAGATCAACTCGCGGGTCGACGATCAGCAGGAGCGTCTCGAGCTGATCGCGAAACGGCTCGTGGACGGGCACCGGGACCGTCTGGACGGACTGACGGTGGAGTACGACGACTGGTGGTGCAACGTGCGTCCGTCGAACACCGAGCCGCTGCTCCGACTGAACGTCGAGGCTCGGACGCCCGAGCTCCTCGAGGAGAAGACGGCGATGCTGCTCGACCTGATCAGAGGCGAACCGCGAAAGGAGCCGTGATGGCCGTCGACCCCGAGCTGCTGGAGATCCTCGTCTGCCCCAACGACCGGGGAGAGATCGACTATCTGGAATCCGAGCAGGTGATCGTCTGCCGGACCTGTGGCTATCGCTACCCGGTTCGTGACGACATCCCCGTGATGCTGATCGACGAGGCCGAGAAGCCGGGCTCCGCGAAACGGGGAAGCCGGAAATGACGGATCTGGACGACGTCGGGGCCCTGCGCGCCGTCGACGCGTCCGACATGCTGGGCACGATCGGCCGGCTCGGCGCCGACTGCCGATCCGCCTACGACGCGGCGAGGGCGCTCGATCTGCCCTCGGCCGAGGGCGTGACCTCGGTCGTCGTCTGCGGCATGGGCGGCTCGGCGATGGCGGGGGAGGTGCTTCGGTCGGTGTTCCGCGATCGACTCGTCGTCCCGGTCGAGGTCAGCCGGGGACACGTGCTTCCCGCGTATGCTGCGTCGCACACTCTCGTCGTGGGCTCGTCGTATTCCGGGAACACCTCCGAGACCGTCGCGGCGTTCGGTGAGGCCATGTCGCGCGGATGCCGGCTCCTCGCCGTGACGGGTGGCGGCGACCTCGCCCACGAAGCGACCGAAGCGGGGGCGCCGATCGCGTCGTTGCCCGCCGGCTACCAACCGAGGGCCGCTCTCGGCCACCTGGGCCTTGCCTCGGTCGGCGCGCTCGAGACGATGGGCCTCCTTCCCCCGATGGCCGACGACGTCGACGAGACCGTCGAGGAGCTGGAGCGACTGACCGGGCGGATGGCGCCCGGCGTCGTGTCGGCCGAGAATCCCGCGAAGCAGCTCGCCACCTTGATCGGCGACAAGGTCCCGGTGATCTGGGGCGCAGAGGGGATCGGGTCGGTCGCCGCGACGAGGTGGAAGACCCAGATGAACGAGAACGGGAAGGTCCCGGCCTTCGCGGCGGCGATGTCCGAGCTGGATCACAACGAGGTCGTGGGCTGGACGCGTCCGTACGGATCGTCGTTCAGCCTGATCGCGGTGCGTCACGACGGCGAGCATCCGGAGATCGCCGCGCGTTTCGCTCTGTCCTACCAGATCGCTCGCGACGCCGGTGTCGAGGTCGAGGAGGTTCGGGCGGGGGGCCGGTCCGCGCTGGCCCGGTTGTTCGGACTGATCATTGTGGGCGACTTCGTGAGCGCCTACGTGGGGTTGCGGCGCGGCATCGATCCGACGCCGGTCGACGTCATCTCGCGTCTGAAGACCGCCCTGGCGGGTGTGTGAGTGATCGCCCGCGGCCTTCCCGGGCCCGGAGACGACCTTCCCCGAATGGGGGCCGCCGCCGTCCGCGCCGTCACGGATCTGGTCCCACGCGTCGGCGTGGTCCTCGGCTCGGGCCTGGGCCCGGCGCTGGCCGAGGACATCGACGAGGAGGCGTCGTTCGCATTCACGGACCTGCCCGGGCTCCCGCCGCCGGGCGTGCCCGGACACGCCGGCAGGCTCGTGCTCGGCCGGCTGGCCGGTGTGCCCGTCGCCGCGTTCTTCGGGCGCGTGCATTTCTACGAGGGGCACGGCCTGGACGTCCCGGCCTTGCTGCCGCGGCTCGCGCGCGAGTTGGGAGCCGACTCGATGATCTTGACGGCGGCCGTCGGCGGCGTCGTCCCCGGCCTCGCCGCGGGGACCGTGGTGGTGCTGACCGACCACCTGAACATGATGGGATCGGCGCCCATGCGCGGTTGGCGGTACCCGGACGGCATGCCGGCCTTCGTCGGTCTCCACGATGCGTACGACGTATCGCTCGGCGACCTGGCGATCGAGCGGGCCGAGGCGATCGGGGTCCCGGCGACGACGGGGGTGTACGCGGCGATGAGCGGTCCCGCGTACGAGACGCCGGCGGAGATCGACTTCCTGCGCCGGGCGGGAGCGACCGTGGTGGGGATGTCCATCGTCCCCGAGGCGATCCCGGCGCGGGCCTGTGAGATGCGGGTGCTTGGGCTGTGCTCGGTCACGAACGCGTTCGGCGAACCCGTCGAGCACGACGAGGTGGTGAGGGTCTCGAACGAGACCGCGAAGGCGGTGGGCAGGCTCCTCGTGGATCTGCTTCCGCGCATGGAAGGAGCCTGAGATGGACCACGACGTGAGAGACCTCGGCCTCGCGGCCGAGGGCCGGGACCGGATCGCATGGGCGGCCGCGGAGATGCCCGTGCTGAAGCTGATTCGCGAACGGTTCGAGAAGGAACGGCCGCTGGCCGGCATCCGGGTTGCGGCCTGCCTGCACGTGACCACCGAGACGGCGAATCTCATGGAGACGCTCGCGGCCGGCGGCGCCGAGGTGGCCCTGTGCGCCTCGAACCCGCTCTCGACCCAGGACGACGTGGCGGCCGCGCTCGTCCAGCAGAGTGGGATCGTGACGTACGCGATCAAGGGCGAGGACACGGACACGTTCTTCAAGCACATCAACGCCGTGCTCGACTTGCGTCCGAGCGTGACGATGGACGACGGCGCCGACATGGTGAGCGTCCTGCACAAGGACCGGGTCGAGCAGATCACAGACATCCTCGGGGGCACCGAGGAGACCACGACGGGAGTGATCCGGCTTCGGGCCATGGCGGCCGACGGCGCGTTGAAGTACCCGATCGTGAGCGTCAACGACGCAGACACGAAGCACCTGTTCGACAACCGGTTCGGGACCGGGCAGTCGACGATCGACGCGATCATGCGCGCGACGAACCGGCTTTTGGCAGGCCGCTCGTTCGTGGTGTGCGGGTACGGGATGTGCGGGCGCGGTGTGGCCTCGCGGGCGCGCGGCATGGGCGCGCACGTGGTGGTCGTCGAGGTCGACCCCACCGCCGCGATCGAGGCCGTGATGGAGGGCTACTCCGTGATGCCGCTCCGCGAGGCCGCTCGGGTCGGGGACATCTTCGTCACCGTGACCGGCGATACGAGCGTGATCCGCCGCGAGCACATGGAGCTGATGAAGGACGGGGCGATCCTCGCCAACTCCGGGCACTTCGACGTCGAGATCGACAAGCAGGCGCTGGGCGAGCTCGCGACCGGTGGGATGCGGCGCGTCCGCGCGTTCGTCGACGAATACGCCATGGCCGACGGACGCCGACTGTACCTGCTGGGGGAGGGACGCCTGGTCAACCTCACGGTGGCCGAGGGTCACCCGGCCGCCGTCATGGACATGTCGTTCGCGAACCAGGCGCTCTCGGTCGAGTGGGTCGTCGCGAACCATGCGTCGCTCGAACCGCGCGTGTATCCGGTGCCGGTCGAGATCGACAAGGAGGTCGCTCGCCTCAAGCTCCGCGCGATGGGCGTCGAGATCGACGACCTCACGCCCGAGCAGGAGCACTACCTGAGCTCGTGGGAGCAGGGGACGTAGCCGGCCGTGGGACGCAGCGCCCCGGCGGCGGATGATCGGGTCTCGATCCGGGCCCATTACGAGCGGTTCCCGGCGACGATCAAGGGCGCGTTCGTGCTTCGGGGCGCGGACCGAAACCCACATCAGGTGAGGATCCTGTCGGCGAGGATCGCCGAGGTGGCCGGTCGGGACCGTCACCCGATCGGCCTGGGGCGGGTGACCCTCGACGTCGCACCCAAGCTCGATCTCTTCGTGCCGTTCGAGTTCCCCGTGGCCGAGCTCGGATCCGGTTGGTACGGCTTCGAGTGCGAGGTCACGATCGATGGCGACGCCGCCGTCGTCAGGCCCGGCAAGCGGTTCCCGGTGCCCTGGCCTCGAGCGTCGGTGCGTCGCGGGGCGGTTCCGGTGTCCAGGACTGTCGACGCGGGTGGCACGAGGATTCGCCTGGAGCAGGTCGAGTGTTCCGGAGACTCCATCAAGCTCGGCTATGTCGCCGATACGGCCGTAGCCCTGAAGCTCTCCGCCGACGGGGTCGCGATCACCGTGATCGACGAGGAGTTCGACGAGGAAGCCGGCACAGGGCGCATCACCGCCTACCCGCTGCTGAAGACACAGACGAGGCTGGCGATCGAGGTCCGCGGGGCCGGGGCCGCGATCGAGGTCAAGTTGCCGTAGTCGGCGCTCGGGGTGTCGGCGTGGGGCGGTACGGTTCGGCGCATGGCGTCGCCGTTGCTCGATCGAGCTCTCGAGACGTTGTTCCCGGCGCGGTGCGCCGGATGCGGTCAGGGCCCGTGGCCGTTCTGCGACGACTGTCGGTCGGCCCTCGTGTCGCTCGACCCCCCGTGGTGCGACCGCTGCGGCCGGCCGTGGTCGCGGCCGGTCGAACGGTGCCGCGACTGCCCGCCGGTGTCGATCGACTCCGCGCGCGCCCCGTTCCTGTACGCCGGGCCGGCCCGGGCCGCGATCCTGAGGCTGAAGTTCTCGGGCTGGCGCGCCGTCGCCGATGCACTCGCGGCCGCGATGCTGGCCGTCGCGTGTCCATCCTCGGTCGACGCCGTGACGTGGGTGCCTCTGGCCCGACGCCGCATGGCCGAGCGCGGCTACGACCAGTCGAGGGCGCTCGCCGCGGCCATCGCCCGGGGGCTCGGCGTCCCGATGCTCCCGTTGCTCCGCCGCTCGGTCGCCACGGCTCCGCAGGCCCGGCGCCCGGCCGCCACCCGGCGCGATGCTATGCGCGGAGCGTTCGTCGCGACGGGGCGAGCACCGTTCTCCGTGGCGCTCGTCGACGATGTCCTCACGACCGGTGCGACGGCCTCGGCGTGCGCGGACGCCTTGCGCGGCAGCGGCGCCCGCCGGATCCAGCTGGTGACGGCCGCCCGCGCGTTTCCGGGGACGGTGCCCCGCGCCTATACTCGATCGGGCCCTCGCCCGGGTCTGTGGTTGCCCGGGGAATCTCCCCGGTAGTCGACGCCAGCCGCGGGCGAAACGACCCACGTAAGGCGACCGTTGGTCGTCGAGCATGGCGCGGTTTAGATGTAAGCCCTGCCCCGGAAGGGAGAGGATGCGAAGCCCGGCCACGGTCGCGGCGATCATCCCCGCAGGCGAGTGTGGGGGCAAAGACCAGGTCAGCCGGGCGAGGACCCACCCGCGAGCATGAAGAGGGAGGATCCGCAGGCATGGATCTGACGTACACCGGCCGCGGTCTCCAGGTCACCGACGAGATGCGGGAGGCCGCCACGCACAAGCTCGGGCTGCTCGAACGGATGGAGCCCAGAGCGCTCCGCCTGGATCTCGAGATCATCAACGAGCACCACCCCGCTCACGACGCACTGAAGCGGATCGAGGCCGCTCTGTACACACCCCGCAAGACGTTCCGCGCGCACGCGGAAGCTCGCGACGTCCCGAGCGCGCTCGACGACGTGGTGCACCGCCTCGAACGCCAGCTGCGCGACCACCACGGCAAACGCAGGACGTTGCTGCATCGTGGGAACGGGGGCATAGAATCCGCTCACCCGAGCCGGACTCCTGCCGATACCTCGGAGTGACGAGCCGGGCAGACATGCCGGAGCAAGGGGGGACCGTGGCCAACGACAAGGGAGCCGACGCGGGCGAGAAGCTCCGCGTGATGGTCGTGGACGATCACGCGCTCTTCCGGCGTGGGCTCGAGATGGTGCTCCAGCAGGAGCCGGACATCGAGCTGGTCGGCGAGGCGTCAGACGGCGCCGAGGCGATCGAGAAGGCGCCCGAGCTGATGCCCGACGTCGTGCTGATGGACGTCCGCATGCCGAAGCGCTCGGGCATCGAGGCCGCGGGCGAGATCCGCGACCTCGTTCCCCACGCGAAGATCCTCATGCTCACGATCAGCGACGAGGAGGCGGACCTCTACGACGCGATCAAGGCGGGCGCCAGTGGCTACCTGCTCAAGGAGATCCCGATCGAGGAGGTCGCCGACGCGATCCGCAGCGTCTGGGCCGGACAGTCGCGGATCAGCCCGTCGATGGCCTCGAAGCTCCTGACGGAGTTCGCCGCGATGTCGAAGGCCTCCGAAGAGCGCCCGCAGATGCCGGCGCCGCGGCTGACCGATCGCGAGATGGAGGTCCTGAAGCTCGTTGCCCAGGGCCTGAACAACCGCGACATCGCCAAGAAGCTCTTCATCTCCGAGAACACCGTGAAGAACCACATCCGCAACATCCTGGAGAAGCTTCACCTGCATTCGCGGATGGAGGCGGTCGTCTACGCCGTGCGCGAGAAGATGATCGAGATCAGCTGAACCGGCTTCGCCCACCGGAGGGAAGATCGTCGTTGGACCCGACCATCGCGGCGGCCTCCGAGATCCTAGAGGGATCGCTCGGCGCGATGCGAGCGGTGATCGCCGGTTCGACGACCCAATCGCTGAACTGGCGTCCGGCGGGCGAGTCCACGAACACCGTGGCCGTCCTCGTCGTCCATGCGATGCAAAGCACGCGGTGGTGGCTGAGCGTCGCCACGGGAGCGCCGATGCCTCCGCGAGATCGCCCGACGGAGTTCGAGACGGTCGTCGACGACGTGGATTCGCTCCTGACGCTCTTCGACGGCATCGCCGGCGACTGCCGGGGACTCCTCGACGCGAGCGCTCCGTTCGACGCCGGCGCTCGGAGGATCGCACCCTCGGCCTCACGCGCCGGGAGGTCGGCGGAGTCGGAGACGGTGACCGCGGCGTGGGCACTGCTGCACGCGGTCGAGCATCTCCGTGAACACGTCGCGCACGCCGAGCTCACGATCCAGCTCTGGGAGGGGCGCGAGGCCTGAGCGATGAGGTCCTGTCGACCGACCCGGATGCAGGGAGTCGGTGCGAAGCGCGGACGTAAGCTGAGCCGATGCACGCCTCCCGTCGCAGCGTCGCCCGCCTGATCGTGGACTGCCTGGAGAACGAGGGCGTTGAGTACGTCTTCGGCCTGCCCGGAGAGGAGAACCTGCACCTGATCGATGCCCTCGCCGACTCCTCGATCAGTTTCGTGACCACACGCGACGAGCGCGGAGCGGCGTTCATGGCCGACACCTACGGAGCCCTGACCGGCAAGGCCGGCGTGTGCCTGGCGACGCTCGGCCCCGGGGCGATCAACCTCATGCTCGGGATCGCGAACGCGCAGCTCGACTCGCACCCTCTGGTCGCGATCGTCGCCCAGGCCGGCTTGGATCGGATCTACAAGGAGTCACACCAGTTCGTCGACCTCGTGTCGTTGTTCCGGCCGGTGACGAAATGGGGCGGGATGGTGACGATCGCGGACGCCGCGCCCGAGATGGTCCGCAAGTCGTTCAAGCAGGCCCAGACCGAGCGCCCGGGGGCGACGTTCCTCGTGCTGCCCGAGGACGTCGCCGATCAACCGGTGGACGGCGCGCCCCTCGCGGTGAACGTTCCCCGAGATCCGTCGCCGTCCCAGGACCAGGTTCACCGGGCGGCACACGTGCTCGAGGGAGCGGCGCATCCCGTCGTCCTGGCCGGGCCTGGCGTCGCGCGCGATCACGCGGTCGAGGCGTTGGTCCGGTTCAGCGAGCGCCTCAACATCCCCGTCGCGACCACGTTCCTCGGCAAGGGTGTGTTCCCCGACGACCATCCCTGCGCGCTGGGCACGATCGGCTTCATGGTGAAGGACTACGCGAACTTCGGATTCGATCGGGCCGACGTCGTCGTGGCGGTCGGCTACGACCTGGTCGAGTACTCGCCCGGTCGCTGGAACCCGAACCGCGACAAGCAGATCGTGCACATCCACCGGACCGTCGCGGAGGTGGACGCGAGCTACACGCTGGCCGTCGGGCTCCAGGGCTCGATCGCGGAGTCGCTCGATGAGATCGCCGCATCCACCGACATGCACCAGATCGAGGGAGAGGGCCCGCCCGTTCGGGACCTCGTCCGGGAGGAGGTCGAACGCGGCGCCGGCGACGATGCGTTCCCCCTCAAGCCCCAGCGGATCGTCGCGGAGATCCGCGCGGCGATGGGCCGCGACGACATCGTCCTGTGCGACACGGGCGCCGCGAAGATGTGGATGGCGCGCCTCTACCCGACCTACACGCCCAACACGTGTCTGATCTCCAACGGCCTGGCCACGATGGGCTTCTCGCTGCCGGGCGCCTTCGCCGCGAAGCTCACGAACCCCGAACGCCGGGTCCTGGCCGCTACCGGCGACGGAGCGTTCCTCATGAGCGTCGCCGAGATCGAGACGGCGGTGAGGGAGGGCGTTCACTTCGTCGTTCTCGTGTGGGTGGACGGTGGCTACGGCCTGATCGGCTGGAAGCAGGAGATCTCCTATGGCAGGCGGGCATCCGTGTCGTTCGGGAACCCCGACTTCGTGCGGTTGGCGGAGAGCTTCGGCGCGCGCGGGTATGCGGTCTCGTCGGCGGGGGAGTTGGGTCCGACCCTGCGCACGGCGCTCGACGACGACTGCGTCAGTATCATCGCCTGCCCCGTCGACTACACCGAGAACGCGAGCCTCGTGGCGCGCCTCGGGGCGCTCGACTCGGGCATCTGAAGTCGGAGCACCGACAGATGCACGGATCCGTTCGCGGCCGTGTCCCGAGGCTCCGGTAGAATCGGATCGTCGACCGAACTCTCCCTCGGAAAGGCCTGATCCCGTTGGTGCTGGACAAGATCGCGAACCTCGGTGAGGGACGCAAGCTCAAGAACCTCGAGTCGATCGCGAAGCTCGTCAACACCTTCGAGCTCGAGGTCGAGGACCTCACCAACGATGAATTGCGAGGCAAGACCACGGAGTTCCGCACCCGCATCGACAACGGCGAGTCGCCGGACGACCTCATGACGGAGGCGTTCGCGGTCGTTCGCGAGGGCGCGCGGCGAACGATCGGCCAGCGGCACTTCGACGTGCAGCTCATGGGCGGCGCCGCCCTGCACCGCGGCAACATCGCGGAGATGAAGACCGGGGAGGGCAAGACCCTCGTCTCCACCCTTCCCGGCTACCTGAACGCACTCGGGGGGCGCGGCGTCCACATCGTCACCGTCAACGACTATCTGGCGAAGCGCGACTCCGAGTGGATGGGCGGCATCTACCGGTTCCTCGGCCTGAAGGTCGGGCTCATCCAGGCCTCGATGAGCCCGGAGGAACGGCGGCCCGCCTACGCCGCCGACGTCACGTACGGAACGAACAACGAGTTCGGATTCGACTACCTACGTGACAACATGGCGATGAGCCTCCAGGAGTGCGTCCAGCGCGGGCACGAGTTCGCCATCGTGGACGAGGTCGACTCGATCCTCATCGACGAGGCGCGCACGCCGTTGATCATCAGCGGGATGGTGGCCGACTCGGCGAAGTGGTACGTCACGTTCGCCAAGCTCGCCCCTCGGCTGAAGCGCGACGAGGACTACGAGGTCGAGGAGTCGAAGTTCCAGGTGGCGATCACCGAATCCGGCGTCGCCAAGGTGGAGGAGATGCTCGGCATCGAGAACCTCTACGAGCACGTGAACACGCCGCTCGTACACCACCTGCAGAACTCCCTGCGCGCGAAGGAGCTCTACAAGCGCGACGTCGAGTACGTCGTGCAGAGCGGCGAGGTGAAGATCGTGGACGAGTTCACCGGACGGGTGCTCGAGGGCCGCCGCTACTCCGAGGGGCTGCACCAGGCGATCGAGGCGAAGGAGGGCGTGCGGATCAAGGAGGAGAACCAGACGCTCGCCACGATCACGATCCAGAACTACTTCAAGATGTACGGCAAGCTCGCCGGCATGACGGGTACCGCGAAGACGCAGCTCACCGAGTTCGAGGAGACGTACAAGCTTGGGGTCGTCGAGATCCCCACCAACGCCCCGATGGTCCGCCTCGACAACCTCGACCTGATCTACAAGTCCGAAGAGGCGAAGTGGAACGCGGTCGCAGACGACATCATCGAGCGGCACGAGAAGGGCCAACCGGTGCTCGTCGGGACCGTCTCGATCGAGAAGTCCGAGATCCTGTCGGGCGTCCTGAACCGTCGAGGCATCCCGCACAACGTCCTGAACGCCAAGAACCACGAGCGGGAGGCGATCATCGTGGCGCAGGCCGGCCGCCTCGGCTCGGTCACCGTGGCCACGAACATGGCGGGCCGTGGCGTGGACATCCTGCTCGGCGGCAACCCCGAGTACCTGGCCCGCAACGAGATGGCCGCCCGCGGGTTCGACAACGACCGGTACCTGCTGTTCGAGATGGACGACGAGGAGCGGGCCGCCTACGAGGTCGAGTACGAGCCGATCTTCCAGAAGTTCAAGGTGCAGACCGACGCGGAGCACGAGGAGGTCGTCGCCCTCGGAGGGCTCTACGTGCTCGGCACCGAGCGACACGAATCCCGTCGGATCGACAACCAGCTCCGCGGGCGCTCCGGCCGCCAGGGCGACCCCGGCGAGTCCCTGTTCTACCTGTCGCTCGAGGACGACCTGATGCGGATGTTCGCCTCCGACCGCGTCAGCTCGATCATGGAGCGGCTGAAGTGGCCCGACGACGAGCCGATCACCGCGAAGATGGTGACGAAGGCCGTCGAGAACGCCCAACGCCAGATCGAGGAGCTGAACTACGAGCGGCGGAAGAACGTCCTGAAATACGACGACGTCATGAACGCCCAGCGCGAGGCGATCTACGGCGAGCGACGCCGGCTGCTGGAGGGGCAGGACTTCCGCGACCAGGCGCTCGAGATGGTGGAGGAGGTGATCGCCGACGTCGTGGCCACGTACTGCCCGCCGGAGATCTTCCCGGAGGACTGGGACCTCGACGCTCTGCTGACCGCGTTGAGCGAGATCTTCCCGGTCGGGTCCACGCGGGCGGACCTGGAGGGCATCCGCGACGTCGCGGAGCTGCAGGGCAGGTTCATCGAGGAGGGGATCGCCGCCTTCGAGGCGAAGGAGGCCGCCGTCACGGCTCCGGTGATGCGCGACCTGGAGCGGGTCGTGCTCCTGAACATCACCGACACGAAGTGGCGCGAACATCTCTACGAGATGGATTACCTCCAGGAGGGGATCCACCTGCGCTCCTACGCTCAGAAGGACCCTCTGACGGAGTACCGCCGCGAGGCCTTCGACATGTTCGAGGAGTTGACGCAGTCGATCCGCCACGACTTCGTCACGTACATCTACCGAGTCGAGTTCGTGCGGCCGGAAGCCCAGCAGGCGCGCCCCCAGCGTGTGCAGGACAACCGTACGGAGGTCGAGAGCCAGGGTCGGGACGAGGGCGCGGTCCAGCAGGCCGTGAGCGACAAGACCCCCCGCAACGCTCCGTGCCCGTGCGGCAGCGGCAAGAAGTACAAGAAGTGCCACGGCGCGGTCGCCTGAGCGCCCGGACCCGCCGGTAGACTCCCGGGTCGATGAGCGACGACACCGAACGGCTGGCGGACCTGCGGGAACGCGTGATCGCCGCGAAGGAGTTCCTTTGACGTCGAGGGAAAGCGGGCCCAGGTCGCCGATCTCGAGCGGGACACCGCCGATCCCGCGCTCTGGGACGACCAGGAGCGTGCCCAGAGGCTGACGACGCGGCTCGCCCGCCTGCGAGCCGAGATCGCTCGCTACGGGAGCTTGCAGGGCAAGCTCGACGACGCGGTCGCGATGAACGAGCTGCTCGAACACGAGTCCGACGCCGATCTCACGAAGGAGCTCTCGGTCGCCCTCGAGGCCCTGGAGCAGGAGCTCGAGCGGGTCGAGCTGGCGGCGCTCCTGTCGGGCGAGTACGACGACGCCGACGCGATCGCGACGATCAACGCCGGCGCCGGCGGCACCGAGTCCCAGGACTGGGCCGAGATGCTCCTGCGGATGTACACGCGCTGGGCCGAGCGCGAGGGCTTCGACGCCGAGGTGGACGAGGTCCACTACGGCGAGGAGGCCGGCATCAAGAGCGCGACGTTCGTGCTGCACGGACCCAGTGCCTACGGGCTGCTCAGCACCGAGCGCGGCGTGCATCGCCTCGTGCGGATCAGCCCGTTCGACGCCCAGAAGCGCCGGCATACCTCGTTCGCATCTCTCGACGTCATCCCGCTGCTCGACGAGTCCGACGAGGAGGACATCGAGATCGACCCCGCGGACCTGCGGATCGACGTGTACCGCTCGAGCGGGCCCGGCGGCCAGTCTGTCAACACGACCGATTCCGCCGTGCGCATCACCCACCTGCCGACCGGGCTCGTGGCCGCGTGTCAGAACGAGCGCTCCCAGCTGCAGAATCGCGCGGTCGCGATGCGGATCCTCAAGGCACGGCTGGCCGATCTGGAGCGCCAGAAGCGAGAGCAGAAGATGGAGAACATCCGTGGGGAGCGCAAGGCCGTCGATTTCGGCTCTCAGATCCGCTCGTACGTGCTGGCGCCGTACCAGATGGTGAAGGATCACCGGACGAACGTCGAGGTGGGCGACCCGAACCGCGTGCTCGACGGCGACCTCGAGCGGTTCATCGAGGCAGAGCT
>JALYLM010000054.1 GCA_030774235.1 Actinomycetota bacterium | reverse complement strand
GGAGCCGCCCAACATCTGCTCGGCCTGCTCGCGTGTGAGCCCGACGAGTGACGGCTCGCCGCCGCCCTCGGCGGTCGCGGCCGCCAGCTCCCGCTGTCGCGCCAGCCAGTACTCGGGGATCGCCTCGGGCTTGATCCGGACCTGAACGTTGCGGTAGCGGGACATCCCCGTCCCGGCCGGGATCAGCTTGCCGATGATGACGTTCTCCTTCAGGCCGAGCAGCGGGTCGGACTTCGCGCTGATCGCGGCGTCGGTGAGCACCCGGGTGGTCTCCTGGAACGAGGCCGCGGACAGCCACGAGTCGGTCGCGAGCGAGGCCTTCGTGATGCCCAGCAGGATCGGCCTGGCCGAGGCCGGGATCCCTCCGTTCTCGACGACCTCGGCGTTCTTCTCCTCGAACCGGCGGCGGGCGACCATGTCCCCGGGCAGGAACTCGGTGTCGCCGGGCTCGATGATGTGGACCTTCCGCAGCATCTGTCGCGCGATCAGCTCGATGTGCTTGTCGTGGATCGTGACGCCCTGCGAGCGATACACCTGCTGGACCTCGTCCACGAGGTGCTGCTGCAGCGCCAGCACGCCTTCGACCCGGAGCTTCTCGTGCGGGTTCACGGATCCCTCGGTGAGCTGCTGGCCCACTTCGACCCGGTCGCCGTCGGAAACGGCCAGCCGGGCACGGAAGGACACCGGATACTCCACGCTGTCCTGGTCGTCGGACGTCACGCGGATCCGCCGAACGTGCTTCTCGTCGTCGTCCTCGATGGAGACCTCGCCGGAGAGCTCGGTGATCTGGGCCTCACCCTTGGGCTTGCGAGCTTCGAACAGCTCCTGGACTCGAGGCAGACCGTGGGTGATGTCCTCGCCCGCCACGCCACCGGTGTGGAACGTCCGCATCGTGAGCTGGGTGCCGGGCTCGCCGATCGACTGGGCGGCGATGATGCCGACCGCCTCGCCGATGTCGACCAGCCGGCCGGACGCGAGTGAGCGCCCGTAGCACATCGCGCAGACGCCGATCTCGGCCTCACAGGTCGTGACCGACCTCACCTGCACCGACTCGACGCCGGAATCGACCACGACCTCGGTGAGCTCGTCGGTGAGCTCCTGCCCCGCGACCGCGATCTTCTTGCCGCCCACCTTCACGTCCTCGGACAGGATCCTGCCGAACAGGGACGTGTCGATGTGTGCGCTCCTGACCGTCGAGCCGTCGGGGCGCGTGACGTTCACGACCACCGGCACGCTGCGGTCGGTACCGCAGTCCTCCTCGCGGATGATCAGCTCCTGTGCGACGTCGACGAGACGACGCGTCAAATAGCCCGAGTCGGCGGTGCGCAGGGCGGTGTCGGCCAGGCCCTTGCGGGCTCCGTGCGTGGAGATGAAGTACTCCAGCACCGAGAGGCCCTCGCGGAAGTTCGACTTGATCGGCCGCGGGATGATCTCGCCCTTCGGGTTCGCAACGAGGCCACGCATCCCGGCGAGCTGGCGGATCTGCATGATGTTGCCTCGGGCACCCGAGTTGGCCATCATGAAGATCGGATTCGTCGGAGTGAACTGAGCCTCCATGGCGTCCTTGACTTCGTCCGTCGCCTGGGTCCAGATCTCGATGAGCTCCTGGCGGCGCTCGTCGTCGGTGATGATGCCCTTGCGGTACTGCGTCTCCACCTTCTGCGCGCGCTTCTCATGCTCGTCGAGGATCTTCGGCTTCGAAGGTGGCGTCGTGACGTCCTCGACGCCGATCGTGACGCCCGCGCGCGTCGCGTAGTGGAAGCCGAGGTTCTTCAGGTTGTCCAGCACCTGCTCGACCGTGGCCCGGTCGTAGCGGTGCACGGCCTCGTCGACGAGCCCCGCGACGTCGCCCTTCATCACGGTCTGGTTGCGGAAGCCGAAGTCGTCGGGGAACGCGCTGTTGAGGACCACGCGCCCGATCGTGGTGCGCACGACCGGGGTGCGCCCCTTGAACCCGTCGGCGTCGGCGTCCCAGCCCTCGGGCAGCATCTCGGGCGGGAACACCTTGCCCTGCAGGCGGATCCGGATGGGCGCCTGAAGGGGGAATCCCCTGTCGAGGGCGAGCAACGCCTCGGCCTCAGAGCCCAGAACGGGCAGCTCCTCGTCCTTGCGATCCTCGTGCACCGGGAGCGAGAGCCAGTAGAGGCCGAGCACCATGTCCTGCGAGGGCGTCGCGATCGGGCGGCCGTGCGCCGGCGACAGGATGTTGTTCGTCGACAGCATCAGGATCCGGGCCTCGGCTTGCGCCTCAGCCGACAACGGCACGTGCACGGCCATCTGATCGCCGTCGAAGTCGGCGTTGAACGCCGCGCAGACGAGCGGGTGGATCTTGATGGCCTTGCCCTCCACGAGGACGGGCTCGAAGGCCTGGATGCCGAGCCGGTGCAGCGTCGGGGCGCGGTTCAGCAGGACGGGGTGTTCGCGGATGACCTCCTCGAGCACGTCCCAGACCTGCGGGCGCGCCCGCTCGACCATGCGCTTGGCGCTCTTGATGTTTTGCGCAAGGTTCTGATCGACCAGTCGCTTCATGACGAACGGCTTGAACAGCTCGAGGGCCATCTGCTTCGGCAAGCCGCACTGGTGCAGGCGAAGCTCCGGCCCGACCACGATCACCGATCGGCCCGAGTAGTCGACGCGCTTGCCCAAGAGGTTCTGGCGGAATCGGCCCTGCTTCCCCTTCAACATGTCCGACAGCGACTTCAACGGGCGGTTGCCGGGCCCGGTGACGGGACGGCCGCGTCGACCGTTGTCGAACAGGGCGTCGACGGCCTCCTGCAGCATCCGCTTCTCGTTGTTGACGATGATCTCCGGCGCCTGCAGGTCGAGGAGCCGCTTCAGGCGGTTGTTCCGGTTGATGACGCGCCGGTACAGGTCGTTCAGGTCCGACGTGGCGAACCGGCCGCCGTCGAGCTGGACCATCGGGCGCAGGTCTGGCGGGATCACCGGAACGGCATCGAGAACCATGCCGGCCGGAGTGGACTTCCCGTCGACGAAGTTCGACACGACCTTCAGCCGCTTGATCGCCTTGAGACGGCGGGTCCCCTTCCCGTTCTCGATCTGGTCCCGGAGGCTCTCGCCCTCCGCCTCGACGTCGAAATCCTGGAGCAGGCGCTTGATCGCCTCGGCGCCCATCCCGCCGTCGAAGTAGTCCCCGAAGCGCTCACGCAGGCTCCGGTAGACGTTGTCGTCGGCGACGAGCTGCTTCACCGAGAGGCCCTTGAAGGCGGCCAGGACCTCGTCGAGGTGATCGGTCTCACGCTTCGAGGCCTCGGTGATGCGCTCGATGTCCCGCTGGGCTTCCCGCTTGGCGGCGGACAGCTGCGCGCCCTTTGCGCCCTCGGCCTCGAGCTCCTTCAGTCGATCCTCGAGGTCAGACAGACGCGCCTTGACCTGGTCGTCCCGGTCCGCGTCGATCTCTCGCTTCTCGCCCTCGAGCTCCTGCTCGATGTCGGGCAGGTCCTTGTGGCGGCGGTCGTGGTCGACCCGAGTGACCACGTACGCGGCGAAGTAGATGATGCGCTCGAGATCCTTGGGTGCGAGATCGAGCAGGTAGCCGAGCCGCGACGGAACGCCCTTGAAGTACCAGATGTGCGTGACCGGCGCGGCCAGCTCGATGTGCCCCATGCGGTCGCGGCGGACCTTGCTGCGGGTGATCTCGACGCCGCAGCGCTCGCAGATGATGCCCTTGAACCGCACGCGCTTGTACTTGCCACAGTGGCATTCCCAGTCCCGCGTCGGACCGAAGATCCGCTCGCAGAACAGGCCGTCCTTCTCCGGCTTCAGGGTGCGGTAGTTGATGGTCTCCGGCTTCTTCACCTCGCCGTTGGACCACGCGCGGATCTGATCCGGCGTCGCGAGTCCGATCCGGAGCTCATCGAAGTAGTTCACGTCCAGCACTGTGGCCGTCGCCTCCTCAGCAGATCGTCGCCGTCACTACGCTCAACGCGTTCGTGTTCCCGATCAGTCGAAATCCGCCCCGGCCGGCTCTCGCCGGGAAAGGTCGATACCCAGCTCCTCGGCCGCCCGGAACACGTCCTCGTCGGTCTCTCGGAGCTCGATCTGCTCGCCAGAGCTCGAGCGAACCTCCACGTTCAGGCACAGGGACTGCATCTCCTTGATCAGCACCTTGAAGGACTCCGGGATCCCCGGCTCGGGGATGTTCTCGCCCTTCACGATCGCCTCGTAGACCTTCACCCGGCCGAGCACGTCGTCGGACTTGATCGTGAGCAGCTCCTGGAGGGCGTAGGCAGCGCCGTACGCCTCGAGGGCCCACACCTCCATCTCGCCGAACCGCTGCCCGCCGAACTGGGCCTTCCCGCCGAGTGGCTGCTGCGTGATCATCGAGTAGGGACCCGTCGAACGTGCGTGGATCTTGTCGTCGACCAGGTGGAGCAGCTTCAGGATGTAGGCGACGCCGACGGTCACGGGCTCCTCGAACGGCTCGCCGCTGCGGCCGTCGAAGAGTCGGGCCTTCCCGACCTCATCGACCAGGCGCACTCCGTCCCGGTTGGGGTGCACGGACCGGATCGCATCGAGGATCTCGTGCTCCCGCGCCCCGTCGAAGACGGGGGTGGCGACGTGCACCGGACCCTCGAAGTCCTGGCCGTCCTTCTTGAACCCCCACAGGGACGCCAGGCCGAGGTGGGCCTCGAGGACCTGCCCGAGATTCATTCGGCTCGGGACGCCGAGCGGGTTCAAGATGATGTCCACCGGTGTGCCGTCCGACAGGAACGGCATGTCCTCCTCGGGGAGGATCGTCGAGATGACTCCCTTGTTCCCGTGGCGGCCGGCGAGCTTGTCGCCGTCGGAGATCTTCCGCTTCTGGGCCACGTAGACGCGGACCAGCTGGTTCACCCCGGGCGGTAGCTCGTCGCTGTCGTCGCGGCTGAAGACCCTGACTCCGATCACCTTGCCGGACTCGCCGTGTGGCACCTTCAGCGAGGTGTCGCGGACCTCGCGCGCCTTCTCGCCGAAGATCGCGCGCAGCAGCCGCTCCTCGGGGGTGAGCTCGGTCTCGCCCTTCGGGGTGACCTTGCCGACCAGGTAGTCGCCGGGGTTCACCTCGGCCCCGATCCGTACGATCCCGCGCTCGTCGAGGTCCTTGAGGATCTCCTCGGAGACGTTCGGGATGTCCCGGGTGATCTCCTCGGCCCCGAGCTTCGTGTCGCGGGCGTCGACCTCGTGCTCCTCGATGTGGATCGAGGTGAGGACGTCGTCCTTCACCAAGCGCTCGGACAGGATGATGGCGTCCTCGTAGTTGTGGCCCTCCCAAGGCATGTACGCGACCACCAGGTTCTTGCCGAGCGCGATCTCGCCTGACTCTGTCGACGGCCCGTCTGCGATCACCTGGCCGGCCTGGACCTTGTCGCCGACCTCGACGAGCGGCTTCTGGTTCTGGCACGTGCCCTGGTTCGACCGGCGGAACTTCAGGAGGTTGTAGACGCGAAGGCCGCCGGCGCGTTCCTTGATCACGATCTCGTCGGCCGAGACGTCGTCGACCACGCCGGCCTCCAGGGCCAACACGACGTCGCCGGCATCGACCGCGGCCCGGAACTCCACCCCGGTGCCGACGAGCGGCGCCTCCGAGCGGAGAAGCGGGACGGCCTGACGCTGCATGTTCGCGCCCATCAGGGCTCGGTTCGCGTCGTCGTGCTCGAGGAAGGGGATCAGCGCCGCGGCGACCGAGACCAGCTGCTTGGGGGAAACGTCCATGTAGTCGACCTCATCCGGCGGCACCGAATCGACCTCTCCGCCCTTCTTGCGCACGAGCACGGAGGCCTCCGCGAAGTTGCCCTTCTTGTCGACCGCCGCATTGGCCTGGGCGATCACGTGCCGGTCTTCCTCGTCCGCCGACAGATAGTCGATCTTGGCGGTGACGTTGCCCTTCTCCACGCGGCGGTAGGGGGTCTCGATGAACCCGAACTCGTTGATGCGCCCGAAGCTCGAGAGGGAGCCGATGAGGCCGATGTTCGGTCCCTCCGGCGTCTCGATCGGACACATCCGTCCGTAGTGGGACGGGTGGACGTCGCGGACCTCGAAGCCGGCGCGCTCGCGGGAGAGGCCGCCCGGCCCGAGGGCCGACAGGCGACGCTTGTGCGTCAGCCCCGCCAGGGTGTTCGTCTGGTCCATAAACTGCGAGAGCTGCGAGGTCCCGAAGAACTCCTTGATCGAGGCGACGACCGGGCGGATGTTGATCAGCGTCTGAGGAGTGATGGCCTCGACGTCCTGGGTCGTCATCCGCTCCTTCACCACGCGCTCCATGCGGGAGAGGCCGATCCGGATCTGGTTCTGGATCAGCTCACCCACGCTTCGGAGCCGGCGGTTGCCGAAGTGGTCGATGTCGTCGGGATCGAAGCCTTCCTCGCCCGCGTGCAACTTCACGAGGTAGCGAACCGTCTTCAGCATGTCCTCGTAGGTGAGGACCGCCTTGTACTTCGGCGCACCGGCGCCCTGCTCCTCCTTGAGCTGCTCGGAGAACACCCGGTACTTGAACTGCTCCCAAGCCTTCTTGTCGGGGTTGTCGAGCTCTCCCAGCGCCTTGTGGTGGGCACGCAACTGCTTGAGCAGCACCCCGGCGGCCGGACCGAGCTTCTTGTCGACCTTGTGGCGCCCGACGCGCGCCACGTCGTAACGCTTCGGGTTGAAGAACAGGTTTTCGAGCAGCGTCTTCGCGCTCTCGGCGGTGGGGGGCTCGCCGGGGCGCAGCTTGCGATAGATGTCCTCGAGCGCCTCTTCCTGGGTCTCGACGTGATCCTTCTCCAGGGTCAGCTGGACCGAGAGCGCGTTGTCGAACAGGGCGAGGATCTCGTCCGCCGTCCAGCCGAGCGACTTCAGCAGGACCGTGACGTTCTGGCGACGCTTGCGATCGATCCGCACGCCGACGGTGTCCTTCTTGTCCACGTCGAACTCGAGCCAGGCACCGCGCGACGGGATGATCTTCGCGATGAAGATGTCTCTGTCGGAGGTCTTGTCCAGCTCACGACTGAAGTAGACGCCGGGCGAGCGAACCAGCTGGGACACCACGACCCGCTCGGTGCCGTTGATGATGAACGTCCCGCGCTCGGTCATGATGGGGAAGTCCCCCATGAAGACTTCCTGCTCCTTGATCTCGCCGGTGACCTTGTTGACGAAGGTTGCCTCGACGAATAACGGCTGGCTGTAGGTGATGTCCTTGTCGCGACACTCTTCTTCAGTGGACTTGACGTCCCTGAACTGATGCTTGCCGAAATAGAGCTGGAACTGTTCGGTAAAGTCCTCGATCGGGGAGACTTCCTCGAGAACCTCCTTGAGGCCCTCGTTCAGGAGCCAGTCGAACGACTCTCGCTGGATCCCCACGAGGTCCGGAAGCGGGAGAACCTCGTCGAGCTTGGCAAAATTGACACGATCACGAACAGGGACGAGCTGGTCAGGCAAGAAGGATCCCTCCCAGGGACGCTACGGAGCGCAGACGACGGCGCGCGGGTCGACACGGCAATCGGATAGTGTACGCACGGCGGCAGGCACCGTCAAACGGTGCCTGCGGCCCCGAAGGGGACGGCAGGAAGGGTACGCCGGGGCGGGGCGCCGGTCAACCCACCGATCGGCCTTCCCTGACGCCCTCGGGGGGAGGCGATAGGGTTCCCCCCGAAGTGTCGACCACCGAGCCGGATCAGCGGACCGAACCCGATCCAGCCCTCGAATCACAGCCGCCGAACGGCCCTCGCTGGGTCCGGCGGGGAGTCACGGCCGGCATCTGCATCCTGTTGATCGTGGTGATCGCCCTCGTGAGTCTCGACGCCGTGCGATCCGCCCGTCGGATACTGAGCGACATCAAGGACGCTCGCGCCCAATTGGACCTGGGTGCCGAGTCGGTCGTCGTGGGCGATCCGAACGCCTCGATCCCGCAGTTCAACGCCGCGGTGGCCAGCGCGGACGGGGCCGTCGCAGCGTCGAAGCGTCCGGCGATCCGGCTGCTCGGGCTCCTGCCGGTGCTCGGCCCCAACGTCCGAGCCACGAGAGCCGTCGCAACCGCCGAGGGCGATGCCGCTCGGGCCGGGCTGACGATGGCCGAGGCCGCGAAGCTCCTCGGTTGGGACAACATCTCGATCCCCGGCGCCGCCCGCCTGGGAGACGTGGATCTCGGCAAGATCCGGGCCGCCACGCCGAAGATCGACGGGGTCGCCCGGCAGCTCGAGGCGGCCCTGACGGCGTTACGGTCCGCGGGCGGTGGCGGCCATCTCGTGGATACGGTGGCGTCCGGATATCAAGACGTGCTCGTCGCCCTCCAGCGTCGGGTCGTCCTGGCCGAGGACCTTCGAACCGTGTTCCACCTGCTGCCTGCGATGCTGGGGGGCGAGGGGGAGCGCCGTTACCTCGTGGCGATCGAGAGTCTCGGCAAGCCACGGGCCACGGGAGGCTTGATCTCGGCCGAAGGGGTGCTGACCGCTCAGGACGGTCACGTCGAACTTGGCCGGCTCGCTCCCGCCTCGTCGGAGATGGCGGTATCGAACGTCTCACCGGACCTGCCCACCGATGCGCCTGCGATGCTGCGGGCCGCCCAGCACGACGGACTCGGTGCCCTCAACGGCGTGATCCTGATCGACTCGGTCGGGCTCGAGGACCTGCTGTGGATGACGGGTCCGGTGAGCCCCGCCGTGCTGCACAACCCCGTGACGATGGATTCCGGCGTGGACGTCCTGGAACGGCGACTGTACACGGGAACCGACGCGCGAGCGGCTGCGGCGGCGCACGCCGAGGTGAGCGCGGAGATCCTCAGAGGGTTCCTCGATCGGCGGCCCTCGATGGAAGCGTTCGCGATCGGCCTCGCGCAAGCGATCTCGGAGCGCCACCTGGCGATCTGGTCAACCTCGACGGACGATCAGAAAGGCCTGACCCAACTCGGGGCGATGGGGGCGTTCGACACGAAACCCGGGCCTCTCGCCGTTATCTGGCGGGGCACGTCCGACAACCGGGCGGTCTCGTTCGTGAGACGGACCACCGTGCAGGTGGTCCGTCTCAATCCCGGCGGCCTGGCCATCGTCAAGACCAAGGTGATGATGTCGGATCACGCGCCGAAGGGCCCCCCCTCGCTCCTGCTCGGCGAGCAGAGCCCCGTTGGGTCGTGGAGCGCCGATGCCACGGTCTATCTGCCGCGAACCGCCGTCAACCCGTCCGCGACCACGACCCCGGCGACGTCGACCACGATCGGGGAAGACCTCGGCGTGTCGACGGCGACCGGAGCGATGTCGGCGGCGCCCGGACACGATGCATCGATGACGGTGACGTACCGGCAGCGGAAGGCCGCGGAGCAGGAGGGGTCGGCCTGGCGCTATCAGCTCGTCGTGCTTCCCCAACCCGCGCTCGCCCCTACGACCGTCCGCGTCTCGATCACGATCCCCGACGGCTCGACCCTCGTGTCGAAGGCAAACCGACTGATATCGTCGGGCGGCGAGCTCACCTACGAGGGAGCGCCCGAAGCGCCGCTGACGTTATGGGTCGTCTACAGCTGATCGTCACCCGTCGAGCCTCGGCGGGTCGACGAGCGCGGACGCAAGCGTGGGGTTCGAGCGATCCCGATCGGACAGCGTGGGCCGCTCGACGGGCCACGCGACGCCGAGATCCGGGTCGTTCCACGCGAATCCCAGCTCGTCATCCCCGGTGAACTCGGCGTCGACGAGATACAGCAGCCGGACCTCGGACACCGCGCTGAAACCGTGCGCCACGCCCGCGGGAATGTACAGTCCGCGGAGGCCACGGCTGGCGTCGAACGTGAACGCCGCGCCGGTGCGTTGCGTCGGCGACCCGCCACGCAGATCGTAGAGACAGACGAAGGCGACGCCGTCCTGCACGCACCAGTAGTCGGCTTGGCGGCGGTGGTAGTGCATCCCCCGGAGCACGCCGACCCGACTCACGGACAGGTTGGACTGCACCATGGGGGCTGCGCCCGGGAACCAGCTCGCGCGAAACAACTCGGTGAACGCTCCGCGGTCGTCGGCGCGCGTTGCGAGGTCCTTGACGACGACACCGTGGATCGGGGTCGTGCTCACTGAGCGGATCCTGCTAGGCGAGGCTCTCCGCGTGGGCCGGGATCGTGATCAAGGACGGGGTCTCCTCCGCCAGGTCGAGACCCGCGATCGATTCGATGCCGCCGAGCGCCTCGATCATGTCCGCAACTGCATGCGCCAGCCGGACGCTCTGTTCCGTCGTGCCGATGCGAACACCGCGGTCGTACAACACCGTGAAGAAGTCCTCGAGCACCGCTCGCTGATCGCCCAGGAGTGAGGCCTCGGACACATTGAGCGCTCGCGCCAGCCGGGCGAGGGTCTGGATCGAGGGCTCGACATGGCCGTTCTCGTAACGCGAAAGCCGAGCCTTGGGGATCCCCGATAGCTCTTCGAGCTCGGATTGGCTCAGGCCGGCTGCTATGCGCGCCTCCCGCAGGCGGTTCCCGAAGTGCTTGCCGTCTTCAAGGTGCATTCCGTGCGCTCCTCCCTCGTGCTGAATTCGGGACTCTCCGCCTCGCGTTGCGGCACGATAGCACAGGGCATTGCAGCAATGGCAGGGGTGATTGCAACGGAATTACCGGAAGGAGAACCCGCTGGGGGTCCGCCCCCGGCAAAGGGATGGCGCGCTACTTGATCTCGATCGTGGCGCCCGCCGCCTCCAGCTGCTCCTTCGCCTTCTCGGCCGCCTCCTTGGTCACCTTCTCCAACACCGGCTTCGGCGAACTGTCGACGAGATCCTTCGCCTCCTTCAAACCGAGGCTCGTCAACGCGCGCACCTCCTTGATGACCTGGATCTTCTTGTCGCCGGCACCCGTGAGCACGACGTCGAACTCGGATTGTTCCTCTGCTTCCTCACCTGCGGGCCCGGCCCCGCCCGGGGCCATCATGACGGGGGCTGCCGCCGCAGCCTTCACGTCGAACTCCTCCTCGAACCGCTTGATGAACTCGGACAGTTCCAGGAGCGTCATCTCCTTGAACTGTGACAACAGGTCGTCCGTGCTCAGCTTCGCCATGGCCTTCTACTCCTTTACGTCCTCGTTCGAGTCCACACTGCCGGTGTCCTCACTGCCGGTGTCCTCACTGCCGGTGCGCTCGGCACCTGCGACGGCGCCCTCGTCGCCCGGGACCTTCTCCTTGAAGGCCTCCAGCAGGGACAGGAACTTCGCCTGGGCGGAAACGAGGACGGCGGCCGCCCTCGAGATCTCGTTCTTCACGAGCCCCGCGACCTTCGAGAGCATCACGTCACGGGGTTCGAGTTCGGCCAGTGACCTCGCCTCGTCGGCCGACAGAACCTTGCCGTCGAGATACCCGCCCTTGAGCACGAGCGTTGGATACTTCTTCGCCGCGTCGACGACGGTCTTCGCTGCTGCGACGGGGTCGCCGGCCACGAAGGCCACGGCTGAGGGACCGGCGATCAGCCCCACCAGGTCATCGCGTCCCGACTCGGCCACCGCACGCTGCAACAAGGTGTTCTTCACGACCGAGAACCGGGTTCCCCCCTCGGCCAGAGAACGCCGCAGCGCAGTGATGTCGGCAACCGTCAGGCCGCGATATTCGGTGAGCAGCAGGGCATCGGATGCCTCGATCCTCCCTTTGAGCTCGGCGACCCGCTCCACTTTTTCAGCCTTCGGCATCTCCCCTCCGATATGCGACGACGCGCCCCCGCAGACAGCGGAGACGCGCCACGTGGGCAGATCGTCTTCAGGTGTCTCGGCAGGTGCCCCGGATCGGGATTACGCGTGCGCACGCCCCTGCTGTCTGCGACCGAGGCAGGATACGAGCGGCGCCGGCTTCCCGACAACGACCAGGAGGCCGGGTACCATCCTGCGCGTGAAGCTGGGCCGCGTCGCCGTCGTCGCCGCGCTCTCGCTCCTGGCGGGCGCGTGCCACGCCGGAACGTCCGATCAGCAGGCGGCCGATGCGGCGCTCCAACGCGGCCTCCACGCCCAGACCTCGGGCGACACACAGGCTGCCGTCGGCGACTACCTCGACGTCCTGTCGGTTGAGCCGAGGAACAAGTACGCCCTGTACAACCTCGGTCTGATCGCGCAGCTGAAGGGCGACGCCACCTCGGCCGAGACCTACTACCGTCAGGCGATCGATGTCGATCCGGACTACGAACCGGCCCTGTTCAACCTTGCCATCGTGCGAGCGAACGCCGGGGCCACGCAGGAAGCGGCAGACCTCTACCAGCGGGTCATCCAGGTGAACCCCAAGAACGCGAAGGCGTACTTCAACCTGGGGGTCTTGCTGGCGAACGCCGGCGACCAGCGGGGCGGGGCACGCGAGGTCGCGAAGGCGATCGGGCTCGACCCCTCGATCTCGAAGAGCCTGCCGAGCGCGTCGAGCCCCCCGAGCCCGTAACCGGTCTCTGCCTCAGGACCCAGTGGATCGCGCAGGCAACGCGCCCGCCCTGCGCACGTGCAGAAGGGGCGGTCCGCAGACCGCCCCTTCGCAACTCCCGTCGAGGTTCGCTACTGCGTCGCGCAGATCACGAAGGCCTGGAGCGAGAAGTTCGGGTTGCCCGTGATCTTGATCGCGCTCGCCGTCCATGTGTCATCGGCACTGGGATAGCTCGCGATCCCCGCCGCCGAGCTGGAGCCACTGCCCGCGATCAGGAAGCCGCCGCCCAGGGCGACCTTGCCCGAGGGACAGCTCGCCGTGGTGGTCTTCGGCGAGTTCGTGTTGCTGCCCGTGCTCGTCCCGTTCACGATCTCCCAACCCGTGACCCCCGTGCCCGCCGGACCCGTAGGACCGGGGGGACCGGTGGGACCGAAACCGGTAGCACCCGTCGGGCCGAACCCAGTCGGGCCCGTCGGACCCATCAGCCCAGTGTCACCGGTCGCTCCCGTGGCACCCGTCGCTCCCGTCGTGCCGGTCAGTCCCGTCTCGCCGGTCGCACCGGTCGGACCGGTTGGTCCCTGCGGGCCCATCGGCCCTGTGTCGCCGGTTGCTCCGGTGGCGCCCGTCGCCCCCGTGGCGCCCGTCACTCCGGTGGCGCCGGTCGCTCCCGTGGCGCCCGTAGCTCCCGTGGCACCCGTCACTCCGGTGGCGCCGGTCGCGCCCGTGGCGCCGGTCGGACCACCGAGGGGCCCCGTCGCACCGGTCGCGCCGGTCACACCTATGCCCGTGGCGCCCGTAGGACCGCCTGGGCCCGTGGCACCCGCGACGCCGCGACGGCCCCTGCGACCGCGGACGTTCCAGACAAGCCGGCGCTCCGAGGACCGACACGTCGTGGACCGCGAGACGATCCGAATCGCACCGCTGCTCCTCGTTACACAGGAGTAGACCTTGCGCGCCCGGGCGGCGGCCACCCCCGCCAGCGCTCCGAGCATCACGACGACGAGGACCGCGGCGAGTACCCGCAGTCCCCTCTTCCCGCGTCTACGCATGCACGCCTCCTTGGCTTCTGGGACGCCAGCCGCCTGTCTCAGTCGATCGTTCCGGCGTATTCCCGCCCGATACTGACGATCGACGGCTGAGACTCAAGCACCTACGGCAAGAAGCTGCAAATTCAGTCGCGGGGCGCTTCGAGAACGGCCGGTTCGGGGCCGAGCCGATCCTCCTCTCGTCTGGCGTGGGCTCCCCGGTAACGGCCCCGGAGGTCCAGGGCACCGAGCACGAGGAGTCCGACCGCGGCCGTGGCCAACCAGAGCCAGTAAAGGGGGTACGAGCGGTACGCGAACGTGACGCCGTGGTGGCCGGCCGGGACGGCAACCCCGACGAACCCCGGCGCGAGCATCTGCGTGGGGGCGGAGACTCCATCGACCGTTGCCGTCCAGCGGGGGTCGAACGACGCCTTCAGCAGCACGACCGCCGGCCGAGCCGCCTCGACCTGCCCCGAGAACACGCCGTCGGCGGGAGACGCGGTGACGCTCGACACGGTCCCCGGCGCGTCCGCGGGGAGCCGATTCGGGCCGAGGGTGGGGGCCGCCGCGGGCCGGCCGCCGAACGATACCGTCGGGAACATCTTCTTCGCGATCAGGCCGGAGCTCAGGAACGACGACATCTGCTGTCCGATGTTCGTCCGGTTCGCAACGATCGGTGCGATCGTGTCGACCACGTCCATGTACCCCACGTCGTCGACCCGCCACAGGGCGTAGGCGCCGTCCTTGGCGACCAGCGTGGCGGGGACCGGCGGCTGAGGTGGCGATCGAGTGATGATGTATCGCGCGCCGAACAGCTCATAGTCGACCGGCCGCGAGGCCTGGAATCGATACTCCGACGGCGACATCAGCGACCACGTCGGCCGCGTGAACCCCACGCCGTCGGCATCGAGGTCGAGCAGCGCTGCGTACCCGGGCACGGCGCCGACGGCGGGCGACTTCGCGGGGCGTCTGCCCGCAAACACCCGGCCGTCCGCCGCCTGGTTCGCACGCGCGACGAGAGCCCCGAAATGCACGCCGTCGGTGGCGTCGAAGACGGCCTGGTCGGCGATCCACCCGGCGTCTCGGCACGCGTACTGGACCCGCTCCATCACGGCGAAGGGAGTGAGGAACAACACGATCCCGGTGAACGCGGCCGTGGCGACGAGACCGCGTTCGGCGAGAAGCTGCGCGCTGAAGCGGCCACGCGCGCCGAAATACAGTCGTATCACGCAGCTCCCGAGCCAAGCGCCGGCTGCGCCCGCAAGGAAGATGCCCGCGAGGTGAACGCCGAAGATGTATCGACGAAGGAACAGGTCCGAGCCGCCCGGCAGCAGCTTCAGGGCGGGACCGAGGGTAGGCCGCCCGAAGAACAGCAGGAGGCTCAAGAGCCCGGCGCCCAGGATCGCGCGCCATCGTTCGTCTCGGACGGACCGCCCGATCGCGAGCACGAGACCCGCCCCGACCAGCAGAGAAACGAGTGGCACCCGTTTCGAGTCGAAGAGCTGGCCGGAGAAGAGCCACCCGAGCACTTTCCTCGCACCGAAGGAGTCGTAATAGAAGGTGCCGCGCGAGAACTCGTCCTGGACCGCCCAGGCCCGATCGGTCACGAGGGGCACGAGCATGAACGACGAAACTGCGAGCGCGCCGATGCCGACGATCGCCGCGCGCCCCAGGCGCCTGCGCCACTCGCCGGGCCGGATCAGCACCCAGACGCCGAGCGTCAGCATGGCGAGGTAGCCGGTCAACAGGTGGAGCGCGACGGTGAGCCCGACGGCCAGTGCGCCGATCGCGAGCGACCGGCGCTTGGCGACGGCGCGCCACGAGAACCCCCACGCGAGGGGCAGCGCCCACATCCCCCACAGCTGGGTCCACGTGCCCGACCCGCCCCATGTGTAGCTGCTCCACTCGTAACCCAACCCCGGCCTGCTCACGACGAGCGGCGACACGAGGGCGGCGACGCCTGCGGCCCATGGGTCGAGGTCGAACAGACGCGCCCCCAGGTACACGGCCAGCGGCCAGCACGAGATTCCGAGGTAGAGGATCCATCGGAAGACCCACTCACCCAGCACGACCGACAGCGCGCCGGTCAGGATGTGCGGCAGGCTCTGGTAGTGATGGAAGCGGGATGCACCTTGTGAAAGGTAGGGGTACCAACCGTCGAACGGCAGGTGGCCGGCCCGGATCCGGTATTCGGCCCACCGCACCATGGAGGCGTGGATCGAGTTGTCGTTCAGCTGCAGGACGTCATGGACCTGGTCCCGGAGGAACCACAGGTTGAACGCGATCGCGACGACGACGAGCACCAACGGGGCGTCGGAGGGGCCGATCGGCAGGCGGCGCAGGAGGGAGGCCGGCCGTTCCTGACCCTCGGGGGAAGCGAGCGTCGTAACGCCGTCCGCGTCGTCGGTGTGTCGCCGCCGCCTCACAGAGTCCCGAGTCTACCGATGGACCGGGGCCGGACGACCACCCGTCAGACCGAGGCGGACTCGGACTCTTTCGGATGGGTGGGATCGATCCGGAGGCTCGGGCCCATCGTCGAAGAGAGCGCCAGGCTCTTGATGTACCTCCCCTTGGCTGCGGACGGCTTCGCCCTGAGGATCTCGTCCACGACCACCAGATAGTTCTCCAAGAGGTGGCGTTCGTCGAACGACTTCTTGCCGACGATCATGTGCACGTTGCCGGTCCGGTCGACCCGATACTCGACCTTGCCACCCTTGATGTCGGCAACGGCCTTCGAGATGTCCATCGTGACCGTCCCGGTCTTCGGATTCGGCATCAGGCCCCGTGGGCCGAGGACCCGACCGGCCTTGCCTACCGCCGCCATCATGTCCGGGGTGGCGACCGCCGCGTCGAAATCGATCCTCCCCTTCATGACCTCCTCGACCAACTCCTCGCCGCCCACCACGTCGGCTCCCGCCTCCCGCGCCTCGCGTGCCTTCTCGCCGGTGGCGAAGGCGGCAACCCGAACGGACTTGCCGGTGCCATGGGGCAGCGATACCGTGCCGCGGATCGCTTGATCGGCCTTCCGCGGATCGATCCCCAGCTGGAACGCGACCTCGATCGTCTCGTCGAACTTGGCATCCGGGAGCGACTTCAAGATCTTGAAGGCCTCGCCCGGCAGGTATTCCCTCGTGGCATCGATGAGCGCGGCGGCGTCGCGGTACCGCTTCCCGGTCATGCCTCCACCTCCACGCCCATGCTGCGAGCCGTTCCCGCGATGATCCTCATCGCCATGTCGACGTCGTTCGCGTTGAGGTCGTCCATCTTGCGCTCCGCGATCGTGCGGACCTGGGCCCGGCTGAGGTGCGCAACCTTGTTGCGGTTCGGCACATCGGAGCCCTTCTCGATCCCGGCGGCTTGCTTGATCAGCTCCGCTGCCGGCGGCTGCTTCGTGATGAACGTGAAGGACCGGTCCTCGTAGATCGTCAGCTCCACGGGGATCACCTGACCGGCGAACTGCTGCGTTGCGTCGTTGTACTGCTTGCAGAATTCCATGATGTTCACGCCGTGCTGCCCGAGCGCCGTGCCGACCGGCGGCGCGGGCGTAGCCGCGCCGGCCCGGATCTGAAGCTTGACGTTGGCCAGTACCTTCTTCTTCGGTGCCATGCGATTCACCTCCTGCGGTGCTTATCGGCCGGTTTCCGCGGCCTCCCGCACTCTGGGTTCGGTTGTCTGAGATCCGCGCTACACCTTCGCTACCTGATCGAAGCCCAGCTCGACCGGCGTCTCCCGATCGAAGATGTTCACGAGGACCTTCAGCTTGCTCTGGTCGAGGTTGATCTCGGTGATCGTACCGTTGAAGTCCGCGAACGGGCCAGAGACGATCTTCACCACGTCGCGCTCCTCGAACCCGAGACGCAGCTGCGGCTTCACCTCTTCGCGCTTGACCACGAGGATCTTCTCGACCTCGCGCTTGGACAGCGGCGTCGGCTTCGAGCCGGTGCCTGCGGAGACGAACCCGGTCACTCCAGGTGTGTTGCGCACGACGTACCACGAGTCGTTGTCGTAGAGCATCTTCACCAGCAGGTATCCAGGGAAGATCTTCTTCTGCACGACCTGCTTCTTCCCCGACTTGATCTCCATCACGTCCTCCATCGGGATGTAGACGCGGAAGATCTTTCCCTCCATCTGCATGGTGTGGATGCGCGACTCCAGGTTGGCCTTCACCTTGTTTTCGTAACCGGCGTAGGTGTGAACGACGTACCAGTCGCCCGGGCCGCTGAAGGGGTCGTCGCGGGCGGCTTGCGCCTCCGGCTCCGGCTCAGCCGGCGGCGCCACTGGAGCGGCCGGCGTTTCCTCGACGACGACCGGCGCCTCTTCGACGATGCGCCCCTCTTCCTCGGCGGCCTCGCTCACGACCTCTTGGCCGAGCTCGTCCGCGGTCTCCTCCATCACGACGGTCTCGATCACGGCCTCGGTCAGCACCGCCTCCGCGACATCATCTCCGGCCTCTTCGACCTCGGCGGCGCCGACGATGCCTTGGGCGAGCGCAGCGTCCGCCGCGTCGCCCAGGCCCTCGCCCGCCAGCGTCGCGGCGTCGTCGATGGCCTCCTCGAGGATCTCCTCCGCGGCGTCGTCGGCGGCGTCGGAGATCGCCTCGGCTTCGGTCGCCGCCTCGGTGAGGGTCTCCTCGGCGGCCTCCTCGGCGAGATCGTGGAGCTCGGCCGCGGCGTCGAGAGCGTCGGTCATCGGCGTGCCACTATCGGTTGGGTTCTCTTGGTCGCTCACGAGTGCTTCCCTCTTCAGCTTCCGAGGAGCTTCACGATCGCCTTCGAGAAGCCGAGATCGAGCGCGAAGACGAACGACGTGAGCACCACGACGGTGACGAGCACGACGACCGTGTAGGAGATGAGCTCGTGCCGCGTCGGCCAGTCGACCTTGTTGAGCTCGAGTCTGACCTCTTTGAGGAATTGCCGGAAGCCGGTGCGCTTGCGCTTCTCCTGGGCCTGGGCACGACGGGTGGTCGCGGCAGGCGCCGCCTGCCGATCGATACCGGAGCGCTTGGATTGACGCTCCGCGCGCTCCTGCATCCGCTTCATCTGTCTGTTCATCGTGCTCCCCTTGCAGGCGCGGAGGGACTTGAACCCCCAACCGCCGGTTTTGGAGACCGGTGCTCTACCACATTGAGCTACGCGCCTCCGCCCATCCGGTCACCCCGGTCCTGGGGGACGTGGAGCCCCAAGTATAGGGGTGCTCCGATGAGCCCGGCAAAGCTCGGACCGCGGCGATTTCCCTTGCCGAAATGCACGTTCGGGCCGAGAGGAGGACCTACACTCCTGCGGACGCATCGCGCCGGCCCCGGATCGCGAGGCCTCGACATGTCCGAACACGGTTCCGCGTTTGAGCCGGAAGATTCCGGCGCCCCCCGGCGTGGCCTGTTCACTCGCCGCCCCGATGACCCCCGGGTGCACCCGACGGGCACCATGATGCAGGATCGGCTGGCCGACTCGCTTCAGCGCGCGGTCGACGATCGCCTGGAGGAGGGCCTCCGGGCGATCGAGGAGCAGGCGACCGTCCTGATGCGCGAGATCGCAGGCGAGGTCTGGCGTGCCTCGGCCGCCGACGCGCGCCCGGAGCAGGATCGGATCGTGTCGCTGCTCTCGCGGGATCAGGCGATCAAGAGCCTCATCACCTCCAGCGACGAACGATTCCAGGCTCTCGCCGTCCGCACCGCCCGCCTCGAGGACACGCTGACCGACCTGGCCGAGACGGGGCGCACCACCCGTGAGGCGATGTCGGCGTCGGCATCGGCGATCCGAGAGATCGCCGAGTCTCCGACCCTGCACGGCGTCGACCTCGTCCGTACGCAGTTGGAGCAGGTGGAACGTCACATCGCGGAGACGTTCCAGCACCTGGATGAACGGGACCGGCACCTCACCGAAAGCGTGCTCCGGCGGGTCCAAGACCACGGAGACCTCATCGCCCGCGAGACGGCTCGCATCGTCGAAGCGATGCAGGGCTACGTCCAAGGCGGAGCCGAGGCGATGGGACAGCTTGCCCAGCGCATCGAGGCGCATGCGCAGACGTTCGCGCTTCGCGACGATCACGTCGCCGAGCACGTGCGCGAGACCGTCGCCGGGGCCGTCCGTCCGATGGAAGAGCAGCTCGAGCTGCTCACGGAGCGTGTCGGACTGCGTGGACGCGACCAGGAGGAGATCCGCGCGGCGATCGAGCGCCTGGTCGAAGCGCGCGTTCAGGGCCTGGCGCAACTGATCCGGTCGGACTCCGAGGCGTTGCACCGCGTGATCGATGAGCGGTCGTCGGCCCAAGAGACGGCGATGCTCGCTCTCCTGGAAGAACGGATCGAGGCCCTGACCCGCGTCATCGAGGCGGAGATGGGCGCGATGGGGCGCTCCACCGGCGAGCAGGTGCTGGCGCTCTCATCGGCCCTCGCCGGAGCGATCGACCGGTCGTTCTCGCGTCTGGGCGACCAGGTCGACGGCAAGCTCGATCAGGTGACCGAGACCGTGGCTCAGCGGGCGGCCGAGGCCGCCGACATGGCGATCGCCTCCTCGATCGGGACGTCGCTCGACAGGATGAACGCGGCGGCCGGAGCGCTCGACGGCGTCGACACGATGCTGGCCGAGTCGCAGGCAGCCGCCGAAGAGCGGATTCTTGCCCGGCTCGACGAGCGGATGGTCGCAATCGCGAGGCTCGTCCGTTCGGACAACCGTGCCCTCGCCGAGAAGATGGCCTCGATCGAGCGTGCTCCCGATCCCGCCGCCGACCCCGAGGTGCTCCGCCATCTCCTGCGGGCGGTGAAGGAGCTGCAGGCGGGCCTCTCCAGCGACCTGGCGGGGACGATGGACCGGCGCCTCCAGGGCGTGAGCGACCAGCTGCACACGGAGACGCAGTCCACCGCCGAGGCCATGGTCAAGGTCGCCGAGGTTCTGGGGCAGAAGATGGACAGGTTGACCGTGCGTGTCGACGAGGGCTACGGCAACGACCTTCAGGTCGTGATCGACCGCATGAGCGACGCCATCACCGCGATGTCGGGACGCGCGCGGCGAGAGCAGGGTCGCCTCGACGCTTGAGACGTCAGCCGGGGTCGGGGACGTGAACGGTTGCCTCACCACGCTTGATCGGAAACTCCGTGGCGCCGTCGCGCTCGAGGCTGACCCAGAGGTCCAGCGTCACCGAGCGCGCCCCTCGATCGATCTCCCGGACCCGACCCGCCGCTGTGATGCGTTCCTGCATGAATACCGCGGCGCGGAACTGCGCGGCGATCCTCGTGACGAACGCTTCCTCGCCGGCCCATCGCGTCACGCATGCCGCCATGTGTCCCATGGTGAACATCCCGTGCGCGACGATCCCGTCGAATCCGACGGAGCGCGCGAACGCGTCGTCTTGATGCAGGGGGTTCTGGTCGCCGCCGGCGCCGGCGTAGGCCTTCACGTCTTCGGGGGTCACGATCCGATCGAGCGACGGCAGCGCGTCGCCGACGGCAAGATCTTCCAGCCGGAGCGTCATCTACTCGCCGCCTCGCTCGATCATCGTGGAGCGGGCCGTGACGGCGACCCGGCCGTCGGCACCGACGAGGTCCGTCGCCACGGTCAAGAACCCGTTTCCGCCCTTCACACGGATCGACTCGATCCTGGCCCTCACGGTGAGCGTTTCCCCTTCCACCAGCGGACGCCGATACGCGTACTCCTGACCGCTGTGAATCACGCGTGTGAAGTCAAGGGCGAGGCCCGGGTCGCCGATAACGAACGGGAAGACCGCGAATTCGGCGGCGGTAGCGAACGTGGGGGGGACGCCATGACTCTGACCGAACACTTGCCGGAATGCGGCGACGCGCTCCGGAGACACCTCGAAGGTAACATCCGGGTAGCGGGTTCCTTCGGCGGCGGGATCCACGCGGGGCACGGTAGCCCCGCCCCAACCCCTCGACAACATCGCCACCGTTCCACGGATCGGAGCGCGATCGAGCCTACGATGCGGCAGCCATGAGCAAGCGGACGGCACACGAGCCGATCACGATCGTGATCGCCGACGACCACCGGTCGTTCGGCGAAGCCCTGCAGGTCGCCCTCGACAAGGAACAGGACCTCACCGTCATCGAGGTCGTCACCGACGGCACCGCGGCGATCGAAGCCGCCGAGAAAGACCACCCCGACGTCGTGTTGATGGACCTCCAGATGCCCGGCGTCGACGGGATCGAGGCCACGCGACGGATCCGCGAGCGGGGATCCGATACCGCCGTGATCATCTTGTCCGGACGCGGCGACGAGGTGTCGCTGGCGCGCGCCGTTCAGGCCGGCGCCAGAGGGTTCGTGCCGAAGACGGAGGCGGTCGTCGAGCTCGCCGAGGCCGTCCGCCGCGCGTATCGGGGCGAGCCGCTCCATGCCAGCGGCGACGTGGAGAGTTCGCTTCGGCGCCTGCGGCGTCGGCGCGCGATCGACGGGAACCTCTCCGACCGGGTCGCGCGGCTCACCCCGCGAGAGATCGAGATCCTGCAGCGCATGGCACAAGGAACGACGCCGGAGCAGATCGCGGCAGACCTGGGGATGAGCCGTCACACGCTGCGCACGCACACGCAGAACGTCCTGACGAAGCTTGGGGTCCACACGAAGCTCGATGCGATCGTCGCCGCGCTCCGCTACGGCAAGATCACGATGCCCGACGTTCCGGACGACGACGAGGGCGTTACGGACCAGGACGTCTGAACCCGCGAACCCGGTTCATCGAGTCTCGCGGTGCAGCGTGTGCTTGCGGTCCCATCGGCAGTACTTCATCAGCTCGATGCGATCGCGGTCGTTCACACGGTTCTTCACCGTGTTGTAGTTGCGCCGCTTGCACTCCGTGCAGGCGAGCGTGATCTTCGGACGGTTGTCGGCCTTCGCCATCAGACCTACTTGAGGATCTTCGTGACGCGCCCGGCGCCCACGGTGCGCCCGCCCTCGCGGATCGCGAAGCGCAGGCCCTCCTCCATGGCGATCGGGGCGATCAGCTCGACGGTCATCTCGACGTTGTCTCCG